>JACADZ010000032.1 GCA_013389105.1 Parvularculaceae bacterium
CTCGAAAAGGACATGCGCGAGGCCGCCGCCAATCTCGAATTCGAGCAGGCCGCCCGCATCCGCGACGAGATCAAACGCCTGCAGACGGTCGAACTCGCCGTCGCCGACGACCCGTTCGCCCGGCAATACGAAGTCGAACTGCGGATTTCGGAAGGCTCAGAGGGCCGCCTCGCCAAGAGCGAGGGGACGGTCAGCGCGCTGGTGGCGAAGCCGCGGCGCCCGACTCGGGGGCGGCGACGGTAGCAAGCGTCGCCCGGATCCCTTTTTGGGCGGATAATCCGCCACCTGCAGGCGCCGGCGCTCGCTGACTTGTAGCGGATTGCATCCGCCCAATGAATTGCTGATCGCAACCGCTGCCGGTTTGCGGCCGCGCTGGGTCCCGGCATGCGCCGGATTGGCGCACTTCCGGGTGCGTCCGCCGGACGCCGGACGCCGGCTGGTCGCCTCGCTGCGCAGAAGATTGCATTACGCCCATCGAACAACGGGACGAAACCCTCGCCGCGAGCGCGTCAGTCGCTCCGGCCGTCGCCGCCGATTGCGGCGCCGTTGCGACGCAGGGGCTCTAGCCTATCTGAGTCGACGAATCGCTCGGGCGCCGCGGAGGACCCGAATCGCTCCGCCTACTGATTCGGGTGCGGCGTATCGTTACAGAGCTGCAATCTTGTTTACCCCAACCGGGAATCAGGCGCGGATGCCGCCATGGTTCATTGCAGCCGGCGCGTCTCCGGCTGGGTTGTTGGGGGATCTATCCATGAAGAAGCTGCTGATCGCGGCGTTTGCTGCAACTTTCACAAGCCTGCCCGCCTTCGCCGCGCCGATGACGATGACCGGCGTATCCTTCGACACCGACAACGCCGTCGCGCAGGCGCTCTGGGCGCAAGGCGGCGTGACCACCGGCCCGGCCGCCAGTCGCCGCGAGGCGTGCGCCGGCTCGGGCCCGCCGACAGGCCCGAACGGAATCGAATGCCGCGCGCTCGAAGCGCAGGGTTTCAATCTCAACACCTATGTCGAGATCGACGGCAACGGCACGGCGCCCGACGACGTGCTCTCGCTCCTCTTCCCCAACCCCGTCGTGAACGGCGCAGGATCGTGCGTCGCGTCGCCGAACAAGGGAGCGACCGGCCCGACGAGCGCCGCCAGCTATGCGGGCTGCGATCTCCTTGTTTTCGAAATCCTGAACCAGGCCGACAATCCGACGATCTCGCTCACGCTCAACGGCGTTTCGGTCCTGGGCGTCCTGCTTGCGCAGGAGGGCGTCAACTCGACCCATGTCGCCATCTGGGGATTCGATCTGACCTGGCTCGGCGTTCCCGTCGGCGACGCCGCCAACAACCCGCTGTTCATCAGCCGGGAGGCGGGTTCGCCGGACGTCGCCGCCGTGGTCGGCCTGAACGTCGCCGCGCCTGTCGTTCCCATTCCGGCGGCGGCGTGGCTGTTCGCGGCCGGGCTCGCCGGTCTTGGCGCGGCGGGGCGACGCGCCGCGATGCGCCGTGCGCCGGCCGCCTGACGCATGGCGGGTCTCGCCAGTCAGGGAACTCAGTCTTTGAACACCACGGTCTTCGCGCCGTTGATCAGCACACGGTCTTCCAGGATGTAGGAGACCGCGCGGGCGAGCACCCGGCGCTCGATGTCGCGCCCCTTGCGGACGAGGGTCTCCGGCGTATCGGCGTGGCTGATGTGCTCGACGTCCTGCACGATGATCGGGCCGTCGTCGAGTTCGGGCGTCACGAAATGCGCGGTCGCGCCGATGATCTTGACGCCGCGCGCATGGGCCTGGTGATAGGGCTTGGCCCCTTTGAAGCCCGGCAGAAAGCTGTGATGAATGTTGACGCAGCGACCCGCGAGCATCAGCGCGAGTTCGGGCGAGAGGATCTGCATGTAGCGCGCGAGGATGACGAGCTCCGCGCCCGTTTGGTCGATGAGGTGCGCGATTTTCGCCTCCTGCTCGGCGCGCGCGCCCTCCGCCGCCGGAAAATAGTGGAAGGGAATGTCGTCGCCGACCGGCAGCGCCAGCGATTCCGGCGGGTGGTTCGACACGACGCCGACGACGTCCATGGCGAGCTCGCCGATGCGCGCCCGGTAGAGAAGATCGGCGAGGCAGTGGTCGAATTTCGAGACGAGAATGAGCGCGCGGGCGCGCCGGTCCCTGTCGCGAAGACGCCAGTCCATGGCGTAGTCCGAGGCCGTCTCGGCGAAGCGTGCGCGCAAATCCGCCAGACGAGAACGCTCCAGGGCGAAGACGACGCGCATGAAGAAACGCGTCGTTTCCTGATCGTCGAACTGCTGCGCGTCGAGGATGTTCGCGCCCTCGGCGAAAAGCAGGCTTGAGACCGCGGCGACGATGCCGGGCCGGTCAGGGCAGGACAGCGTCAGGATGAAGGCGTCGGGCAAAGGCGGCTCCAGCATCGGCTGAAGAGGTTTGCCGCGAAATCGTTAATCCCGTTTTGCCGCTCGGGCGCGGGTTCGCGTCAGCCGCGGAGTTCGCCTCACGCGGCGGTGCGGAAGCTGACGATTTTCGTCGGATTTTTGGGCGGCTCGCCGCGGGCGACGGCGTCGACATTCTCCATGCCCTCGATGACCTCGCCCCAGACCGTATATTTTCCGTCGAGGAACGAAGCGTCGTCGAAGCAGATGAAGAACTGGCTGTCGCCCGAATCCGGATTGTTCGAACGCGCCATGGAGCAGACGCCGCGCTGGTGAGAGACATCGTTGAACTCAGCCTTGAGCTTGCGCCCCGACCCGCCGGTGCCGTCGCCTTTGGGACAGCCCATCTGGGCCATGAACCCTTCGATGACGCGATGGAGTTTGAGGCCGTCGTAGAATCCTTCGTCGGCAAGCTCTCTGATGCGGGCCACATGCTTCGGCGCCTTGTCGGGCCGCAATTTGATGACGACCGGACCGGTTTCGAGGGTGAGGACCATTCTGTCGGTCATAGGATTTCGATTTTCCCGTTGATGCGCCGCGGCGCGGTGATGTCGCAGACGTCCTTCACGTAGCCGTCCTTCACGGCGCCGAGCGCCTCGACATATTTCTTGAAGCTCTCGGAGCCGGTCTTCATGACTTCGATTTTCGGGCGCTCCGCGGCCGGCATGTCTAAAGCCATCCGGGCGCGGACGATCGGCGTCGGGCGCTTGGGCGGCTCGCCGCGATCAATGCGGCGGCTGTTCTCGGTGCCGTCGACGATCATGCCCCACACCGTATAGGTGCGATCGAGATTGAGCCGCGCGTCTCCGAGCAGGATGAAGAACTGGCTGTTGGCGCTGTCCGGCCTTGACGATCGCGCCATCGAAAGAACGCCGGGGCAATGCAGGGGCCAGAGCTCGACGCGGCGGTCGGCGCGAAAGCTCCTCAGCGATTCCGGTTGGGCCCCGACCGGCAGGCCCTCGATGAACCCGACGCGCGCGGCGATGCGGTCGCGGCCGATCTCGTCGAAATTGGCGACGTCCTTGGCGTCCTTCACGAACTCGCCCTTAAGGTCGGGAAGGCTCGACCTTCCGGTGCCGTCGCCCTTGGGATCGCCGCCCTGCGCGACGAAGCCCTCGATGACGCGATGGAAGGTCAGGCCGTTGTAGAAGCCCTGCCGAACGAGAGTCTTGATCTGGGCCACGTGAGCCGGCGCAAGGTCCGGGCGCATTTCAACGAACACAGGTCCGGCCGGAAGGTCGAGAACGAGGAGATTCTCCGGATCGACCGTCCGCCAATCGGCGTCCGGCGACTTCTCGGCGATCGAATAGGGCGTCAGCGGATCCTTGCGGCGGCGCTCCTCCTCCTTGGCCGCTGCCTTCTCGGCTTTTTCAAGCTTCTCGGCCGCGTTGACGACCGCCCTCGCCTTTTCGCCCTTGTCCGGTTTCTGGGCCTGAACCGCACCGGCCGCCAGTACGGCCAAGACTGCCCCGACCGCAACGCTCGACATTCTCATGAAGGCTGGCTTCCCTTAACTCAAAAAGCGGCCGGAAGGGCGGCCGCGGCGGGAGCCATAGCGCGAAACGGGCTCTTCGCCAATTCACGGATCGGCAAGGGGTCGCCCGAGGGGCCGCCGGCCCGGAGTCAGACGCCGACCCAGCGCTGCGCGATCTTCTCGAAGAGGCCCCGGAACACGAGAGGCGCGCTCGTCGCGATAAGGCAAATGCAGGGCTCCTCGCCGATCGCGCGCGGGCCGTGGACGTCCTCGCCGTCAAGATCGGCGAAATCGCCGCGACCGAAAACGCCGAGTTCATCCTCATAGGCGCCCTTAAGGATCAGCGTGAACTCGGCATCGCCATGGCTGTGCCGCGGCATCCGGATCCCGGGATCGATCTTGAACAGCCGGAGCGCGCCTGAACGGTAGCCCTTGGCGTCGAGCACCGCCTGGGAAAATCCCTTCGACACGGGTTTCCAGGCGATGCCGTCGAAGTCGCCGTCGATATGCCGGCGCAGCGCCTCCGGAATCCGGATGTCGCCGCCGAAGCTCGGCGCGGCCCCAGCCTTTTCCTGGAGGCCGGCGCGCGACCAGAAACGCTCGAGCGCGCCGGGGCTCATCGATTCCCCGTCGAGCGCCTCTAGGGCGAGACCGCCGACAGCCTCAAAGTCTGCGACGCCGCGCCGACACTCGACGCACATGGCAAGGTGCGCGGCGAGTGCGATCGCGCGTGCTTCGTCAAGCGCGCCGGCGGCGTACGCCGCAAGGGTTTCAGGTTTCGGGTGGTGGTTCATGCGCGTCAACTGAGGTCTTCCAGTTCTCTCTTGATGCGGGCAAACGCCAAACGCAGTCGCGACTTCACGGTGCCGAGGGGCAAGTTTAGGCGCTGCGCGATCGCCGAATGCGGCTCGTCCTCGTAAAAATGCATGAGCACGACCTCGTGCTGGTTGGGCGGCAGCGTGGCGAACACCTCGCGGATGCGGGCGTCGCGCGCGCGTCGATCGACGTGCTCGTCGGCGAGCGGGGCTGGATCCGCCTCCTCTTCGCGCTCCTCGATATCGGCTTCGGGACGGGACCGGCGGCGCAGGTGGTCGATGCGAAGATTTCGTGCGATGGCGAAAATCCAGGTGCTGACCGACGCCTTTGCGGGGTCGAAGAGCCGGGCTTTGCGCCAGACGCGCACCATCGTTTCCTGCGCGATATCCTCGGCCTCGACGGCCCCGAGCCCGCCGCGCATTAGAAAGGCCTTAACGCGCGGAGCGAATTCGCCATAGAGCCTCGCGAAAGCGGCGCGGTCGCCGCGGTCCGCAACGGCCCGGATGAGCGAGGCGGTGTCGACGTCGCCGCTCGACGGCGGGGCGTTTTCGTTATTGGTCACAAGCCTTAAAGCGGCTCCCGCCATGTTCAGCTCCTTCAAGCGACCTCTACGCCCGGAGCGCGACTCCGGATCATTATGGGGCGCGCCGGGGGCTTGATCCAGAAGGGCGGGTACGCCGTAGACCTGCGGCGCGAGGGCGCGGGAGGCGGAAAACAGCAACCTATGGCTTTTGATTCACGTGTCCGGCCGCCGCGCCGGCAGGGCGGCCGGGTTGCGGTCATCGGTTCCGGCGCGGCCGGTCTCGCCGCGGCCTTCCTTCTCTCAAAGTCCCGCAACGTCGTGATCTATGAGTCGGAAGGTCGCCTCGGCGGCCACGCCAACACGGTCGACGTCCCCGTCGCCAACGGCCGCATCGTCCCGGTCGACGCCGGCTTCATCGTCTATAATGAGCCGGCCTACCCAAACCTCACCGCGTTGTTCGACCATCTCGGAACGCCCACGGCCCCGACCTGCATGTCTTTCGCCGCGTCCATGCGCGGTGGGGAGGTCGAGTATTCCGGCCAGAGCCTTTCGGCGGTGTTCGCGGACCGGGCCAAGGCGCTGTCGCCGAGTTTCATCCGGATGCTGATCGACATCGCCAAATTCTATAAGGATGCGCGGCGGGCGCTCGCGACCGGCTCGGCGCTTGATCAATCGCTTGCCGAATTCGTGGCGACGAACGGCTACGGCGCGGCGTTCTCCCGGGATTTCCTCAAGCCCATGGCCTCGGCCATCTGGTCGACGCCGAGCCGGCGCATCTTCGACTTCTCCGCCGAGGCGTTTTTGCGCTTCTACGAAAATCACGGCCTGCTCCAGGTCCGAAACATTCCGCGCTGGCGCACGGTCGTCGGCGGATCGCGGGAATATGTCAGCCGGATTTCCGCGCCTTTCGCGAAGAACGCTCGGCTTAACGCGAAGGTCGAGACGGTCGCGCGGACGGAGACCGGCGTGCTGGTCCGCGACCGGGCCGGCGCCGTCGATCGCTTCGACGACGTCGTCATCGCCACCCACGCCGACGTCGCGCTGTCCATGCTCGACGCGCCGACCGAGAAGGAGCGCCGGCTGCTCTCGCCGTTCCGCTACCAGCACAACGAGGCGTTTCTGCATTTCGACGAGTCTCAGATGCCGAAACGTCGCCGAGTCTGGGCGAGCTGGAACTATATCGGCGGCGAAGACGCCGCCGCCGTCACCTACTGGATGAACCGGCTGCAGCCGCTCGACTGCGCCGAGAACATTTTTGTGACTCTCAATCCCATCCGCCCCGTCGACCCGTCGCGCGTCGCGGCGAAGTTCGCCTATACTCACCCGATGTTCGACCTTGACGTTTACAAGGCCCAGAAGGAGCTCTGGTCCCTCCAGGGCGACGGGGGCGTCTGGTATTGCGGCGCGCATTTCGGCGAAGGTTTCCACGAGGACGCCGTTCAGGCGGGGCTTGCGGTCGGCGAAGCCCTTGGCGGCGTGAAGCGTCCGTGGAGCGTCGAGAACGAGTCCGGTCGCATCCGCCTGCCGGCGCAACTGGCCGCCGAGTAGATGGACGCCGCGCTCTATCACGGCGTGGTCGCGCACCGGCGTCGCAGACCGGTCGAACACCGCCTCGCCTATCGGGTGTTCTCGCTGCTCGTCGATCTTGATCGGCTTGACGCCGTCGACCGCGCCTGCCGGTGGTTCTCGCGAAACCGGTTCAATCTCTTCTCGTTCTTCGACCGCGACCATGGCGACGGCTCCGCCGATCTCGTTTCCTACACGCGGAAAATGCTTCGGACGCACGGTTTTTCCGGAAGCGGCAGGATCCTCCTGCTCTGCTACCCGCGCATTCTCGGCTACGTCTTCAATCCTCTCTCGGTCTATTATTGTCACGATACGGATGATCGCCTCGAGGCGGTTCTCTACGAGGTTCGCAACACCTTCGGCGGCAAGCACGGCTACCTTATCGCGGCCGACGGCTCGGACGTCATCCGGCAGAAAGCGGCGAAGCGCTTTCACGTCTCCCCGTTCATCGACATGGCCGCGACCTACCATTTCCGCCTGTCGCGGCCGGGCGAACGGCTCGCTCTGGCGATCCGAGAGGACGACGCGGAGGGCCCGCTCCTTGACGCGACCTTCGCCGGTAGGGCGGAGGCGGTCTCGGACCGCGCGCTTTTGTCGGCGTTCTTCCGCTATCCGCTGATGACGGTGAAGGTCATCGCCGCGATTCACTTCGAAGCGGCCAAGCTCTTCGCCAAGGGCATGCGCCTGCGCCCCGGCATTACGCCTTCAGACCCGATCACGCTCGTCCGTGCGCCGACGGTCGCCGACGCGAGATAAGGCCGGTCCCGTTTATTCCTTTGGGAGCCTCCTCCAGCGAAAAGTGATCGCGCCGCGGCTTGGCCTCATCGATGACGCGGGCGCGGAAGGGACGCGCGGCGCTAGTCGAACTCCGTCAAACCCCTCCAAGAGCATGAGGAACCCGGGCGCCCGCAGATCTGAATCACAAGTCTCCTCCAACCGCCGGCCGCCGCTAAACCGGACAGGCGCCGAAAGCCGCGGTTCTCAGCCGGGACAACCGCGCCTATAATGACGTTCGGCGCGACGGATCAGACGCCGACGCGATCTGAGGCCCGCAATGAGCAACAGCAAAACCTCTCCGCCATCGGCCGACTGGCGCGCGGCGACCCTTGCGCGCGTCCGCGCCCTTATAGAGGCGGCGGCCCCCGGGGTCGTCGAGGAACGAAAATGGCGCAAGCCCTCCAATCCGTCGGGGGTCGCGGCTTGGTCGCTCGGCGGGCTCATCTGCACCGGCGAAACCTACAAGGACAAGGTGAAGCTCACCTTTGCGAAGGGCGCCGCCCTTCCCGATCCGAAGGGCCTGTTCAACGGCGGTCTCGACGGCGCCGTCAGACGCGCGATCGACATTCGCGAGGGCGACCGGCTCGACGAGAAAGCGTTCAGCCAGCTCGTCGCCGCCGCGGTCAAGGCGAACGCCGCGCCCGGCAAGAGCGCCGTCCGTAGCCGGAAGATCCCGCCAAGGAGCTGAGCTGATCGGCGCGGCGATCCGGCTCAATTCTCACGATAGCGAAATCACGTATCGTCGTCGCAGCCCATGGAGCAGCGCGGCCATGGTCCTTTCGTCAAGGCCCGTCGAAGGCGCGATCGCCTTCAGGATGTCGCGCCCCGTCGCGCGGCCGTCCATCCGCTGGATCGCCGCCGCCGAGGCGGGATGGAGTCCGTTCCGGCGCGGACCCCAGGGCGTGAGGGCCTCGACGATATGCTGCGTGGCCGCGCGGCCGTCGGCGAAACTCGTTTCAACCCGGTAGGATTTGAGGTTGAGCCGGGGCCGCAGGTCCAGCAGATGTTTGAAGCCGGGAGCGCGCCGAACGATGGTCCGCTCGAAAACGCAATAATCGACGGCCGTGTAGAGCAGGGAGAAGAGCGCGTCCTCCGGCGTCTCGATGATCGGCTCGCCCATGACGTTGAACGACGTGTTGAGCACGATCGGGACTCCCGTGCGCGCGGCAAAAGCCTCGACAAGGGTGTAGAGACGCGGGTGCGACGCGCGCCGCAGGGTCTGCAACCGTCCGGTGCCGTCATAATGCACGACGGCCGGAACCGCCGACTTCGCCTTTTCGTCCTTAAACGGAAAAACCCGGAGCATTACCGGGCTGAACGGCGCGTGCGCCGGCGTATCGAACCATTGCGCCGCCTTTTCTTCCGGGATGATCGGCGCGAAAGGCCGGAACGGCTCGCGGTGTTTGACCTTGAGGTTCATCTTCTCCTTGGCGTCGGCCGGCCGCGGATCGCACAGCAGGCTGCGGTGGCCGAGCGCGCGCGGGCCGAGCTCTGAGCCGCCGTCGAACCAGCCGACGATCGCGCCTGAAACCAGCAGCTCGACCGCCTTATCGATCGTGTCGCCGCGATGAACGACCTCGAT
The DNA here is from genome assembly GCA_013389105.1 of Parvularculaceae bacterium. Classification (GTDB taxonomy): domain Bacteria; phylum Pseudomonadota; class Alphaproteobacteria; order Caulobacterales; family Parvularculaceae; genus Amphiplicatus. The sequence goes on from JACADZ010000032.1 coordinate 9,163, forward strand.
CCCCGGCGTTCGCCCGATCGCCGCGTCAACCTCGCTGTCGGCGTAGCGGCGCCCCGCAGAGTCGTGAACCGACGGCGCGCCGCGGGCCGTCCCGGTCAGCAAGGCGAGGCCGTGATAGGCGGCGCCGATGGCGGGGCCGCTGTCCTCCGCCGCGGGCTGCAGGAACACCTCGTCGAAGATCTTCGCGCGGATCAGTTTCTCGTTGGCGACGGCGTTCAGCGCGACGCCGCCGGTATAACACAGGCGCTTGAGCCCCGTCAGCGCGCGCGCGCGCCGGGCGAGTTCAAGAACCGCGACCTCGACGGCGCGCTGCACGGAGGCGGCGAGCCCGATATAGTCGTCTCGATGGTCCGGCCATCGCCGGTTGTCGGCATAACGTGCGACGACGCCGTCGAAGAAATCGAATCCCCCGTCGGGGCGGATACGGAACAGCTCCTCCACCGCGTGGGCCGGCGCCCCGAGCGCCGAAAGGCCCATCACCTTTCCTGAGTCCATGGCGTCGCCGAAAATGGCGTGCGCGGCCGCAGCATACATGCCGCCAAGACTGCCGAAGCGCTGCATTCCGTGCTCGGCCGTCAGACGCTCCATCTCCGGGATCCAGTCGCCGACATGTTTTTCGACGCAGTCGACGCCGTCGCCGGTCGCCCGGTAGATGGTGACGATCTCGGAGAAGCGCTTGAGCGCCGGAACGCCGGCGCGCCTTATGTTTCGGCGCTCGCTCTCGGGCAGAAACTCCTCATAACCGCCCTGGCCGTCAATCACGAGCACGGCCGCCTCGTCGAATCCGGAAGTGGCGAAGGCCCCGACGGCGTGCGCGAGGTGATGTGGAACGCACTCGAACCGCACCGGCGCGCCCGCCGGCCAGAACGTCGCTCCCTCAAGGGCCTGGCCGCTGAAGTGCGCGCCGACGACCATGGCGAGATCCTTCGCCTCGATCCCGGCGGCCTGAAGGCAATAGCGGATCGCGAGGCTCTCGTCCGCCCGCTGGATGCGCGCCCGCTTCTCGCCTGCGAGCCGCTCCTCCTGGATGGCCGCGACGATCGTCTCGCCCTTGAGCAGGCACGCCGCGCCATTGTGCGAGGCGCTGTATCCAAGAATGAACGGCGCGGCGGAGTCTGGCGGCATGGAAGCTCCTCGATGCGCCTGCCGTTCTGGACCGGCGCGGCCGTTTCCGCTAGTCGGGGGGCGAGATCCGAGAGACGCCCCATGAACAAGCGATTCCCGAACGCCCGCGCCGCCCTCGAGGGCGTCCTCCGTGACGGCATGACCATCATGGCCGGGGGCTTCGGCCTGTGCGGCATCCCCGAGAACCTCATCCTCGCCCTGCGCGATTCGGGCGTGAAAGACCTCACCATCATTTCGAACAATTGCGGCGTCGATGATTTCGGTCTCGGCCTCCTCCTGAAGACCCGGCAGATCCGGAAGATGGTCTCGTCCTATGTCGGCGAGAACAAGGAGTTCGAGCGGCAATATCTCTCGGGCGAACTCGAACTCGAGTTCAATCCGCAAGGGACGCTCGCCGAGCGCATCCGCGCCGGCGGCGCCGGCATTCCGGCCTTTTACACGAAGACGGGCGTCGGCACGCTCGTCGCCGAAGGCAAGGAACACAAGATCTTCGACGGCGAAACCTACATCATGGAGACGGCGCTCAAGGCCGACCTCGCCGTCGTCAAGGCCTTCAGGGGCGATGAGGAAGGGAACCTCGTCTACCGCAAGACCGCGCGCAACTTTAATCCGATGATGGCGGCGGCGGCCGAGATCACCGTCGCGGAAGTCGAGGAAATCGTTGCGACCGGCCGGCTCGATCCGGACAACATCCACACGCCCGGCATCTATGTGCAGCGCATCGTCCAGGGGCGTTTTGAGAAGCGCATCGAGCAGCGCACGACCCGGCCGCGCGCCGCTTAAGGGGGCCAGGATGCAGCGTCGAGCCCTTCTCCTCGCCTTCGTGGTCGCCGCGTCGTTGGGAACCGGCGCGGCGCGCGATTACTCGCCTTCAAACGTCTGGTCCGACTCCGCGACCGCCGCCGCGCTTGGCTATTGTCTCGCCCGGCATCCGCGCATCGAGCCCCCGGCCGCAAGCGCGCCTTACCTGGCGGACGGCTTCGAGGCGCCGTCCACGCCCTATATCGTCGCCGCGGTGCGCCGCAACTACGTGCACCGGCGCGGCAAAGTGAAGTTCAAGAAGGATTCAGACGTCGGCGCCGGTCAGACCTGCGTTCAGGCTTGCGAGCAGTGGGGCAAGGCCTATGCGTCGCTGGTCGGCGTCCCGCTGCGTTTTCGCTCGGCGCCCGGAGCGGAGCCGGAAATCGACGGCCTCGGAGATGTCGCGAGCCTCGGTTATCTCGACGCCGATTTCTACGTGAAGGACTATGTCGTGGCGGCTATGGCCAGTCGGTCGCGGACTTTTCATGACGCCGGCGATGTGGCGCAGGCGGACTATTGCTGCTGTCAGGCGATAAACGCCCGTTGAACGGCGCGATCCGAGCGCCAAAGCCTGGTGAAGGAGGCACGATGCCCTGGGACCGCAATCAGATGGCCGCACTCGCGGCGAAGGAGCTGAAGGACGGCTTCTACGTCAATCTCGGCATCGGCATTCCGACGCTGGTCGCGAACTACATACCCGAGGGCATGGACGTAACCCTGCAGTCCGAGAACGGCATGCTCGGCATGGGGCCGTTTCCCTTTGACGACGAGGTCGATCCCGACCTCATCAACGCCGGCAAGCAGACCATTACGGAACTTCCGCGCACGTCTTATTTCTCCTCCGCCGAGAGCTTCGCCATGATCCGCGGCGGCCACATCGACCTCTCGATCCTCGGCGCCATGGAAGTCTCCGAAACCGGCGACCTGGCCAACTGGATGATCCCGGGAAAGATGGTGAAGGGCATGGGCGGGGCGATGGACCTCGTCGCCGGCGTCAAGCGCGTGGTCGTCGTCATGGATCACGCCGCCAAGGACGGCGCCCCGAAGCTGCTCAGAAAATGCGCCCTCCCTCTTACGGGAAAAGAGGTCGTCGATATGGTCATCACCAATCTCGGCGTCTTCAATGTCGCGCGCGGCAAGGGCATGACCCTCGTTGAGCTCGCCCAGGACGTCTCGCTCGACGAGGTGAAAAAGCTCACCGAAGCGCGCTTCGACGTGAAGCTCGCCTGACCCCTCGGCTTGACGGCCCGGTCCTCCCGCCGCCCGGGGGATGAAGGCGGGCCCCTCCGCGCATGCGGCCGCATGTCTCCTCTTCGCCGGCGGCTGGAGGCCGGCGGGCCCCC
>JACADZ010000012.1 GCA_013389105.1 Parvularculaceae bacterium
GAGAACGACTACTGGGAAAACGCCTTCATGAAGCGTGCGGCGCGGACGCTCCAGGTGAGCGAAAGCGACTCACGCCGCGCGCTCAAGGATGTCGAAAAGGCGCTGCGCCGCAAGCGGCGCTGAGGCGTCCGGCTGGAAGACGACGGACAAACCCGGAGGAGGCTGGCCTTCAGGGTACCCAGCCTCCCGTGCGCTTTCCATAACGCCTAGTCCGCCAGGATGATCGTCGCGGCGGCGATCGCTTCGCCGGTCGGCGTCACGCCGCGGATGACGATCGAGACGGGATTGCCGTCCGCGCCCGCCTTGCCGACGAAGTCGAGCTCAAAGACCTGCCCACGGAGATTCAACCTCTCGCGTCCGTAGCGGACCCCGCTCGCATCCGTCCACGCCCAGGAGTCGCCATGCTTTCCGCCGCTCGACAGGATCAGATAGTGGCGCGCCCCGGCCGGGGGCTTCGCCAGATCAGCCGACGGCTCTACGGCCGCGGCGACTGTTCAGAAAGCTGCGAACAGCAAGACGCCTGCGGCGGCGAATCTGGCGATCATGGATAATTCTCCCTCTTTCAACGTCCGATAGGTAGGCTTGCGCGCCGGCGTCCAAAACGGTCCGCCGCGAATCGGACGCATCTCGCCTTTATCGCGACGCCGCCGCAGGGCGGGCGCGCTGGTTTGCCTGACGCCAAAAACCGCGTAAGAGCGTCTTCTTAGCCGACAGGTCAGTCCCGTCATCCGCGTGAGCGAACCTCGCGCAGGACCCAGCGCGAGCGAACATGCCCAAACGCACCGACATCTCTTCGATCCTCATCATTGGCGCGGGGCCGATCGTCATCGGCCAGGCCTGCGAATTCGACTATTCGGGCGTGCAGGCGGTGAAGGCGCTCAAGGCCGAGGGCTACCGCGTCATCCTCGTCAATTCCAACCCGGCGACGATCATGACCGATCCGGAACTCGCCGACGCGACCTATGTCGAGCCGATCACGCCGGAATTCGTCGAGCGGATCATCGCGCGCGAGAAACCGGACGCGCTTCTTCCCACCATGGGCGGGCAGACGGCGCTGAACTGCGCGCTCGATCTCTTCCGTTCCGGCGTCCTGAAAAAATACGACGTCGAGATGATCGGTGCGCGCGCCGACGTCATCGAGAAGGCGGAAGACCGCAAGCTTTTTCGCCAAGCCATGGACAGGATCGGACTCAAGAGCCCGCGGTCGGCCATCGCGGCCTCGCCCCCGATTACGGACAGGTCGGGCGCGATCACCGGCTACGACCGCAACCAGGGCTTCGCGGAGGCCATGCGCGCGCTCGACGAGATCGGCCTCCCCGCCATCATCCGCCCCGCCTTCACCCTCGGCGGCACCGGCGGCGGCGTGGCCTACAACCGCGAGGAATTCGAGCGCATCGCGCGCACCGGCCTCGACGCCTCGCCGGTCGGCCAGGTGCTCATCGACGAGAGCCTCATCGGCTGGAAGGAATTCGAAATGGAGGTCGTCCGCGACCAGGCGGACAACTGCATCATCGTCTGCTCGATCGAGAACGTCTATCCGATGGGGGTGCACACGGGCGACTCGATCACGGTCGCGCCGGCGCTGACCCTGACCGACAAGGAATTCCAGATCATGCGCAACGCCTCGATCGCGGTGATGCGCGAGATCGGGGTCGAGACCGGGGGTTCCAACGTGCAGTTCGCGATCAATCCCGCGAACGGTCGCCTTGTGGTTATCGAGATGAACCCGCGGGTCTCGCGATCCTCCGCCCTCGCATCCAAGGCGACCGGCTTCCCGATCGCCAAGGTCGCGGCGCGCCTCGCCGTCGGCTACACGCTCGACGAGCTCGCCAACGAGATCACGGGCGCGACGCCGGCCGCGTTCGAGCCGACTATCGACTATGTAGTCACCAAGATTCCGCGCTTCGCCTTCGAAAAGTTTCCGGGTGCGGAGCCCGTCCTCACCACCGCCATGAAATCCGTCGGCGAGGCGATGGCGATCGGACGCTGCTTCCAGGAGTCCCTGCAGAAGGCGCTGCGCTCTCTCGAAACCGGGCTCTCGGGGCTCGACCCCATCGCGGTGCCGGGCCTCGGCGCCGGCGACGACGTCAACGCCTTCCGCGCCGCGCTTGCAGCGCCGACGCCGGACCGGCTGCGTGTCGCCGCGCAGGCGATCCGTCACGGCATTCCGCTCGAACAGGTGCGCGCCATCACGCAATATGATCCGTGGTTCCTCGAACAGATCGAAGGGATCGTCTACGCCGAAAACCATATCGCCGCCGAAGGAATCCCGGCGGACCCTGAACGCCTGCGCAGCCTCAAAGCGATGGGATTTTCGGACAAGCGCCTGGCCGCGCTGGCGGGCGCGTCGGAAAAAGAGGTTCGCGCCTTCCGCCGCAGCAAGGGCGTGCGCCCGGTCTACAAGCGCATCGACACCTGCGCCGCGGAGTTCGCGGCGAAGACGCCTTACATGTATTCCGCCTACGAACCGCCGAGCCCGCTCGGCGGCTGCGAGGCGAGACCCTCGGCGCGCAGGAAGGTCGTCATTCTCGGCGGCGGTCCGAACCGCATCGGCCAGGGCATCGAGTTCGACTATTGCTGCTGCCATGCCGCGTTCGCACTGAAGGAGATCGGCATCGAGTCGATCATGGTGAACTGCAATCCCGAAACCGTCTCGACGGATTACGACACCTCCGACCGGCTCTATTTCGAGCCGCTGACGGCGGAAGACGTCCTTGAAATCATCGATGTGGAACGGCGGTCGGGCGAACTCCTCGGCGTCATCGTGCAGTATGGCGGCCAAACGCCCTTGAAGCTCGCGGGCACGCTCCATGCGGAAGGCGTTCCACTTCTCGGGACCTCGTTCGACGCCATCGACATCGCCGAGGACCGCGAGCGTTTCCAGAAACTCGCCGCCCGACTGAGATTGAAGCAGCCGAAGAATGCGACCGCCGCGAGCCGCGAAGACGCCGTCGCGGTCGCCGCGGAAGTCGGCTATCCACTGGTCACGCGCCCCTCTTACGTTCTCGGCGGGCGGGCGATGGAGATCGTGCGCGACGAAGAGGGCCTGCGCCATTATCTCGCGACCGCGCAGATCGAGATCAACGAAGACGAACCGCTCCTCCTCGACCACTATCTGCAGAACGCCGTGGAGGTCGATGTCGACGCGATTTGCGACGGCGCCTCGGTGCATATCGCGGGCGTCATGGAGCATATCGAGGAGGCCGGAATCCATTCGGGGGACAGCGCCTGTTCGCTGCCGCCCTACACGCTCGGCGACGCGCTCATCAAAGGCATCGAGGAGCAGACGCGGCGCGTCGCGCTCGAACTTGGCGTCGTCGGGCTCGTGAACATCCAGTACGCGATCAAGGACGGCGACATCTACATCCTCGAAGTGAACCCGCGCGCGTCGCGCACCGCGCCCTTCGTCGCCAAGACGACCGGCGTGCCGATCGCCAAGATCGGCGCCAAGGTGATGGCCGGCGCAAAGATCGGCGAGTTCGGCCTGAAGCCTCAGAAGCTGAACCATGTCGCGGTGAAGGAAGTCGTGTTCCCCTTCAACCGCTTCCCCGGCGTCGACACGGTGCTCGGCCCCGAGATGCGTTCGACCGGCGAAGTGATGGGCATCGCACGAGATTTCGATCGCGCCCGCGCGAAATCGCTCGTCGGCATCGGCGCCCGCATCCCGCTTTCGGGCACCGTCTTCATTTCGCTGCGCGACGGCGACAAGCCGATGATGGTCGAGCCCGCGCGCCGGATGCTGGAGATGGGCTTTAAAATCATCGCGACCGACGGCACGGCGCGCTATCTCGCCTCGCAGGGCCTCGACGTAACGCGCGTCAACAAGGTTCTCGAAGGCCGTCCGCACATCGTCGACGCCCTGAAGAACGGCGAAGTCCAGCTCGTCTTCAACACGACCGAAGGCGCGCAGTCGATCAAGGACTCACGTTCGATCCGCACCACCTCGCTCGCGCAGAAAATCCCCTGCATCACGACGGCGACCGGCGCCCGCTCGACGGTGCGCGCCATCGAAGCGATGCGCGCGGGGCCGCTCGAAGTGGCGCCGCTGCAGGAATACTTCGCCTGATGACTTCTCGATGTGCCGCTTGACTGACGACATCAGAAAGCTTGGCTCGGTTGTTCAGGGTCAGTCTTATGCTCAATCTAACCCACCAAGTACCGACCTGACCCCGTCGCTGACCAGCATAAATGGAAACGTGGCGGATGTCGTCGCTATCATTCATAATCACGGCCCGAGCGGGTTTGCGTCCGTCGATGCGCGAAACCAAAAGCCGTCGGAGGGTGATTGGGCGCTTGCAGATTCTCTGGTTGCGAGAGGGGCGGACCCTTTTCGCCTGACGCTCTACATAATTGATAAGGACGGAACCATGCGCGCGTACCGATATCAGGGGCCACATTTGCGCGGCGCAGACAATGTGAACGTGGTCTCTAGTCCGATAGCAAGGAGCTGTTAAATGTCTGTCATAGCTTTGGCCATGATGCTGGCTAGCCAAGACCTGATCATCACGGAGCGGCCAGTTCCAGCCTGGGTCTCGCAGAAAGTTGAAGGTCAGTGCGGACTCATCGTTGCGCGACTCGAACACAAAACGACGCATAACGCAAAGAAGCCGGACGTACTTAAAGGCTCAGTTGCATATGGCGGCCAAAAGCGCAGCCTAGAGAACCAGCTAGATGCAATCAGCGGTCGGGTGACTGGCGTGCGCGACATATCCATCGCGTGTGAGTCGTTGGAAAAGCTTTCAATTTCCATTAGCACAAACACTGACAATGGAGAAAAAGTGTTTGTTCTCTATGTGAACACCCTCTTGGAAGTCCTCATGGTAGAGCCGTAGTTGCGCAGAGGCTGACTGATTTGATGTCTCCAAAGTTGGATCGGGCTAAGGCCGCGCGATCATCAGCCAGATGATGGCGAGCACCGCGAAGAAGGCAGGGAAGCCGCAGGCAAACCAGCGGCGATAGAGTTGGTGATATTTCTCCGGCAGCGGCGCTTTCGCCCCGGCGGCGGCGCGGGCGAGGTCGCGCATTTTTTTCTGCATGAAGACGACCGGGATCCAGAACGCGCCGGTGACGGCATAGAGCGCGAGCGAGGCGAGAATCCACGGCTCGGTGAGGCGCCAGCCCATGAGATGCGCGAGCCAGGCGCCAGTGATCGGCTGCACGACGACCGCGGACGCGGTGAAAATCCAGTCGGCGATGACGACCGTCGAGGCGACATGGGCGATGGCGGCGGCGTCCTTGCTGCGATGCGCCATCACCATGAAGAAGGCGATGCCGGCCCCGGTGCCGAGGAGAACCGTCGCGCCGAGAATATGCAGCCAGCGGACGAAGTGCACGAGCTCCATCACCGCTCTCCGATCAAGAGCGCGGTTGCGGCGGCGAGCGCCATCGCGGGGATGATCTTCACATAGACGCCGAGCGGATCGAGCCACAACGCCGGCTCGATGATCGTGCCCGCCATGAGATAGCCGAAGGCGACGACGATCGACAGCAACGCCGCGGCGCGCGCCGTCCTGCGGACAAGAACGCCCGCGCCGATCGCCATATCGAGCAGCGACGCGGCGCCGACCAACGCCTTTGCGGCGGCCTCGCCGGCTAAAGGAACGAGATGCGCGGATGCGGCGCCGAGGCGCACAAGGCCCATAGCGCCCGAAACGAGCCAGAAAAGTCCGAGCGCGAGAAGCATGACCGGCAACGCCAGTTGGGCGCGCGCGTAAAGCCGCTCCTGCGCCGTCGCCGGCATGGCGCGCAATGTTGCTTCAAGCGAGTTGAGCGGACGTCCGATGACGGCGCGCCACGGCGCGGGGTCGCCGACGACGCCGGCCGCCATCACCGTCATCGCCGTCGAGCGCAGCGGCGAGCGCCAGCCGAGCGCGCCAGCGACATCGGCGATGAAAATGACCGGGGCCGCCGCCCATCGCGGCAGGCGCAGGCGCAACACCGGCTCGCGGAAGCCGAGCCATCGGCGCATGGCCGCGACGATCTCGCCAAGTGCGTGCGCCCTGTCCTCGACAAGATCGTAGTCGGCGCGCATCGGAACGCCGCCCGCGACGGCGCGCGTGACAGCATCCGTCACGTCGTCGATCGACACCGTCTGCGCCTTGGCGTCGGCGAGCGCGAGCGCCTCGACGCCAGGCAGTCCGGCGAGGAGGCGCAGCAGCGCCGTGCCGCCGTAAGCGTTGCGTCCGATGACGAGGCCCGGTTTGAAGATGACCCAGTCGAGCCTGCTCGCGCGCAGGCTCGCGTCGCCCGCCGCCTTGGTGCGCAGGAACGCTGTCGAGGCGTCAAAGCGCGCGCCGGGCGCCGAGATCTGGATGAAACGCGAAACGCCGGCCGCCTCGGCCGCTTCGATTAGCGCGGCGATTCCCGACTCGTGAACGCCCTGCAAAGAATCCCGCGCGCCGTCCTGCAGCGCGCCCGCGGCGTTCACGACCGCCGCGACATTGCGAAGATGCGGCGCCCACGCGGCGGGCGTCGTCAGCGCGCCGATATCGGAGCCGATCCATGTCGCTTCCGGAATGATCCGTCGCCCGAACGCGGCATCGCGGCCGAGCCCAACCACCTCGCGCCCGGCGTCGATCAGGGCGCGCGAGATCTCCGCGCCGATGAAGCCGTAACCGCCGAGGACAAGTACGCGCATGCGGACGACCTTGCGCCGATTTTCGGTCGCGGCGAAAGCGGCGCCGACCTAATCCGCCGGCGTCCGCTCCGGCTCGCCGGTCGGATGAACGCGGAAGACGACCGCGCGGGCGCCTTGGGGCCCGCCGCGCGGCGCGTGCGCCCTCCCCTGGCGGATGACCATCGCATCGCCGGGGCGCAGGATGCGGTCATCGGCGCCGTCCTCGACATGCACCGCCTCCCCTTCGATGAGATAGACGAACTCCTCCCCGGGATGCGCGTGCTTGGGCACGCTTTTGCCGGCGGGAATGACCACGTCGGAGATGATGACCGAAACGCCCGGCGCGCTCTCGAGCCCGGTCTCGAGCATGGCGTGCGAACCCGGCGCACGTTCCGGCAGGCCGCCGGCGGGCGGCGGCTTGGCAAACCATCCCGCGGCGGCGCCCGCAGCGAGACCGGTCACGAGTCCGACAGCAAACGAAGATTTCATGATGGATGCCTCCGCATGGACGTCATTCGCGCCTCTCGCATTTTACCGATCGGCCGGAATGCACTCGCCGTGCACCGAGGCGCCCGCCAGCTGACGCGAAAGCCAGTCATCGACCGCGGCCTCGCAGTCGGCGCGGTCGGCGAACTCGCCAATGATTTCAGCTTCGCCCTGAGGCGTCTGCGCGAACCAGCCTCTGGCGACATACGGCGTCTGCGCCGGCGCACCGTTGCCGGCGCAGGCGGCGGCGATCAATGCTGCGCCGCAAAGAAGCGACAAGGGACTGAAGGCTTTCCCGCGCACCGACATCCTCCGTGGGCCGCGGACGGCAGCGGCGTCAGGCCCCAAGACTAATGCATTTGCAGGTCGTTAAGAAACGAAAAGCCCGGCGCGGAAACCGCGCCGGGCTGTTGTTGCCGCTGTTCTGCAGCTGGCTTGTCTTAAGAGGCCTTCGAGAGAACCGGCGAAAAATAGGGCCGGACGCATCCCTGGAAGCGGTGCAGCGGCGCGAAGGCTGCTGCGAGCGCGGCGCCGGACTCCAGGCGCCGGAAGCGGCTTACATCGCCGCCTTGCGCTTCGCCTTCCGGCGCTTCTTCGCTTTGCGCGGCGCCGCCGCCGCCTTGCGCTTCGCCGCTTTACGCTTCGCCGGCTTCTTCGCCGCTTTACGCTTCGTCGCTTTGCGTTTTACCGCCATGGTCTACCTCCGAATCAAAGTTCGTGAGTTTGCCTATATGTCAATTTGCTAAAAAAGTATTCAACATTTTGCGCTCGGAGCGTCCGCAGACGCACTTTTTCGATTCAGAGTGCGCTCTTTTTGCAATTTTCGAATCGAAATCGCGCATCACGCGCGTTCATCGCGCCGCTTTTCGATTCGAATCCCGCGAACGGAGCGTCGTGATTCGATTCGCAAGCGGCGCGATTCGAATCAGAACGGGATGTCGTCGTTCAGTTCGAATGATTGACCGCCGCCCGACGACGGACGTTGATCGCCGACCTCGTAGGAGGCGCCGCCGCCGTCGCGACGTCCGTCGAGGAGCACCATCTGGCTGTTGAAGTTCTGCAGCACGACTTCGGTCGAGTAGCGCTCCTGGCCGTTCTGGTCGGTCCACTTGCGGGTCTGGAGCTGGCCCTCGACATAAACCTTCGAGCCCTTCTTCAGATATTGCTCGGCGACGCGCGCGAGGCCTTCGGAGAAGATGACGACGCGATGCCATTCGGTCTTCTCGCGCTTCTCGCCGGTGTTCTTGTCTTTCCAGTTCTCCGACGTCGCGACGCTCAGATTGACGATCGGACGGCCGTCCTGGGTGTGGCGGACCTCCGGATCCTTGCCGAGATTTCCGACGAGAATGACTTTGTTGATGCTGCCGGCCATGACCATCTCCCGAGAATGAACTGCCCCGCTTCGTCGAGGGATTCGGCGGCGCAGAGGTTGAAAAGCTTTCCCCGGCGACCTTCGCGAAATCCCCAGCAAAAGGGCGGCCGGCGCTTCAAAGGTTCACATCTTGTTCCGCTTGTCAACGCGCGTATAAGGAATGGACGCGCGGGCCCCCGCCCGATGTCTTCGCATTGCGGGCGGGTCGCCCGCGCTCGGACTTTGGCGAGAGTGATTCATGTCTTTGAAAACGATCCGCGTCGTCGGCGCGCGCGAGCACAATCTGAAGAACGTCACGCTCGAAATTCCGCGCGACAAGCTCGTGGTGATGACGGGGCTGTCAGGGTCGGGGAAGTCCTCGCTCGCCTTCGACACCATCTATGCAGAAGGCCAGCGGCGCTATGTCGAGAGCCTCTCGGCCTATGCGCGCCAGTTCCTCGAGATGATGCAGAAGCCGGACGTTGACCAGATCGACGGCCTCTCCCCGGCGATTTCAATCGAGCAGAAGACCACCTCGCGCAACCCGCGCTCGACGGTCGGCACCGTGACCGAGATCTACGATTACATGCGCCTCCTGTGGGCGCGGATCGGAGTCCCCTATTCGCCGGCGACCGGGCTGCCCATCGCCTCGCAGACCGTCTCCGAGATGGTCGACCGGCTGATGAGCGAGAAAGAGGGGTCGCGGTTTTATCTCCTCGCGCCGATGGTGCGGGCGCGAAAGGGCGAATACCGCAAGGAGCTGGCCGATCTGCAGAAGAAGGGCTTCCAGCGGGTGAAGGTCGATGGGACCTATTACGAGATCGCCGAGGTTCCCGCGCTCAACAAGAAGCTCAAGCACGACATCGACGTCGTCGTCGATCGGATCATCGTGAAAAAGGGGATCGAAAGCCGCCTCGCCGAGTCGTTCGAGACCGCGCTCTCCCTCGCCGACGGCATCGCCATCGCCGAGAGCGCCGACGCAAAGGGCGCCGAACCCGAACGCATCGTCTTTTCGGCCAAGTTCGCCTGCCCGGTCTCCGGCTTCACGATCTCGGAGATCGAGCCCCGTTTATTCTCCTTTAACGCCCCGGCCGGCGCCTGCTCCGCTTGCGACGGCCTCGGCACGCAGATGGTGTTCGACGAGGGGCTCGTCATTCCCGATCACGAACTCGCCCTCAACAAGGGCGCCGTGGCGCCCTGGGCGAAGGGACAGTCGCCTTTCTATGGCCAGACGCTCGAAGCGCTCGCGCGGCATTACAGGTTCAAGACGACAGCGGCATGGAAGGATCTTCCGGAGAAGGCCCGCGCCGTGATTCTCTTCGGCACGGGCGAGGACGATATCGATTTCGTCTACCAGGACGGCGCGCGAAAGTATGAAACGAAGAAGCCGTTCGAGGGGGTCATCCCCAATCTCGAACGCCGCTTCCGCGAGACCGACTCAAGCTGGGTGCGCGAGGAGCTGTCCCGCTTCCAGACCTCGACGCACTGCGACGCCTGCGACGGGCAGCGCCTCAAGCCCGAAGCCCTCGCCGTCAGGGTCGGCGGTCTCAATATCTCGCAGGCCTGCGAGAAGTCGATCCGCGCCGGCGGCCTTTGGTTCGAGCAACTCGAAAAGTCGCTCTCCAAAAAGGATCGCGACATCGCCGCGCGCATCCTCAAGGAGATCCGCGAGCGGCTGACCTTCCTCAACAATGTCGGCCTCGACTATCTGACGCTCGCCCGCGCCTCCGGCACGCTGTCGGGCGGCGAGAGCCAGCGCATCCGCCTCGCCTCGCAGATAGGTTCCGGTCTGACCGGCGTTCTCTACGTGCTGGACGAGCCGTCGATCGGCCTCCACCAGCGCGACAATGAGCGGCTGCTCGCGACGCTCCGCCGCCTGCGCGACCTCGGCAATTCCGTGCTTGTCGTCGAGCATGATGAGGAGGCGATCCGCGCCGCGGACCATGTGGTCGATATCGGCCCGGGCGCCGGCATCCATGGCGGCAGAATCGTCGCCGAGGGCGCCGTCAAGGACATCATGAACGCCCCGGGGTCCCTGACCGGCGATTATCTCGCCGGCCGGCGCGAGGTGCCCGTACCGGCCGAACGCAGGCCCTTCAACAAGAAGAAGGTCATTCGCATTGTGGGCGCGCGGGAAAACAACCTGCAGAACGTCGCCGCCGAAATTCCGGTCGGGCTCCTCACCTGCGTCACCGGAGTCTCCGGCGGCGGCAAGTCGACTCTCGTGATCGAGACTTTATACAAGGCCGCGGCGCGCCGGCTTTTCAACGCCAAGGAGGTCGCCGGCGCCCATGAGCGTATCTAGGGCCTCGAGGAGTTCGACAAGGTCATCGACATCGACCAGTCGCCGATCGGGCGGACGCCCCGCTCGAACCCAGCGACCTATACGGGCGCCTTCACGCCGATCCGCGACTGGTTTGCAGGACTCCCCGAGGCGAAGGCGCGCGGCTACCAGCCGGGCCGCTTCTCCTTCAACGTGAAGGGCGGACGCTGCGAGGCCTGCGAGGGCGACGGGGTCATCAAGATCGAGATGCACTTCCTCCCCGACGTCTACGTCACCTGCGAGCAGTGCAAGGGCAAGCGCTACAATCGCGAGACGCTCGAAGTGACCTTCAAGGACAAGTCGATCGCCGACGTGCTCGACATGACGGTCGAGGAAGGCGCGGCGTTCTTCAAGGCGGTCCCCGCCATCCGCGACAAGCTCGAGACGCTGGCGCGCGTCGGCCTCACCTATATCCACATCGGCCAGCAGGCGACCACGCTTTCAGGGGGCGAGGCGCAGCGCGTGAAGCTCGCCAAGGAGCTCTCCAAGCGCGCGACCGGGCGCACTCTCTATATATTGGACGAGCCGACGACCGGCCTCCACTTCGAGGACGTCAGGAAGCTCATGGAGGTGATCCAGGAGCTGGTCTCGAACGGCAACACCGTCGTCATCATCGAGCACAATCTCGACGTCATCAAACAGGCGGACTGGATCATCGACATGGGCCCCGAAGGCGGCGACGGCGGCGGCCGCATCGTCGCGGCGGGAACGCCGGAGGATGTGGCGTCTGTTGCGGCGTCACATACCGGGAGGTTCCTCAAACCCCTGCTCAAGCGGCGCCGGGGCGCGAGGGCCGTGGCGGCGGAGTGATAGCGGTTGCCGGCTCATTCCGGCGAAATGTAACGCTGTGATCTCCCGAGGTTCATGCCGGCGAAAGCGAGGGCCGGATCCCTCGACATGCGCGACGGCGTCAGGCGGGCCGCGGCTTGCGCCGGAGTGCGCGAAGGGCGGACGTTTCCCTACCCCTCCACCCGCCTTTTGAACGCCGCGAAGTCTTCAGGCGTGTCGATCCCCGGCGCCGCATCGCCGACGACCGCCGCAAGGAGGCGCTCGCCCATCTCCAGAATCCGGAGCTGTTCGAGGCGCTCGATACGTTCGAGGCGCCCTTCCGCCGCCTGGGCGAAGGTCTGAAGCGCGTCGGGCCGGAAGGCGTAAACGCCGATATGGAGGAAATAATCCTCGCGTGCGGGCGCGCCGTCGCGCGGATACGGCGCGAGCGCGCGCGTGAAATAGAGCGCTTCGAACGCCGCGCCGGAGTCGCCCGGCGCCGAAACTTTCCGCCCGAGGATCGCCTTGACGGCGGCGGGATCGTCGAGCCGCGCGCGCTCGGGGAACGGCGCGACCAGCGTCGAGGCGAAGGGCTTCAGCGACCCCTGGAGCTCGATCAGGCGGTCGAGCGCTTTGGGGTCGAGCTCAGGCTCGTCGCCCTGAACGTTGACGATGATATCTGCGTCGAGCCCCCTCGCGGCTTCCGCCGCGCGCTCCGAACCGGACTTGTGCGCCGGGTCGGTCATCACGGCTTCCGCCCCGAACGCGCGCGCGGCGGCGAGAATGCGGGCGTCGTCGGTTGCGATGACGACCCGGCTCGCACGCTTCGACGCTCTCGCCCGCTCATAGGCGTGCTGGATGAGCGGCCTGCCGCCGGCCATGAGCAGCATCTTCCCGGGAAGCCGCGTCGACGCCATGCGCGCGGGGATGATGATGACGGCCTTCATGCCGCGGCGCGCCTCCTCCAAATCTGCATGCACGCGCCGAACAGGAAGAATCCCGCCGCCGCCCCGAGCGCATTGGCGCCGGCGTCGAAGGCGTTGCCGTCGCGCACCCCGCCGACATGCTGGGCGACCTCAAGCGCGACCCCGTAAAGCGCGAGACCCGGGACCAGCGGCCAGGCGCGACCCATGATCCGCCATTGCGCCATCGCGCCGGCGAAGCCGAGCGCGCCATAGGCGGAAAAATGCGCCAGCTTGTCGCCGAGATCCGACCGGCCGAAGAGCGCGACGGCGAGCCAGTTGAAAATATCGAAGCCTGCCTTGGTTTCGTCAGGATCGGTCGACAGCGTGAGCCAAGTGACGACGGCGAACAACAGAACGAAGAGAACACGGGCCGGGACAGGATGTTTCAACGGGCAAACCCTTCCGGCGATTGCATCAGCTTCTTCTCCCACTCGATCGCGGTGCGGACGATATAGTCGATGTCGTCATGGCGCGGGCGCCATTGCAGCACGCGCCGGATGGCGGCGCTGTCGGCGATGAGCTGCGGCGGATCGCCGGCGCGTCGCGCCGAGGCCTCCTCGACGATGTCCCGCCCGATCACGCGCTCGACCGCGTCGATCACCTCGCGTACGGAATAGCCCCGGCCATAGCCGACATTCAGCGTCGCCGCCCCGCCGCCGCCGCGCAGGAAAGCCAGCGCCGCCAGATGCGCCTCGGCGATGTCTGAAACATGCACATAGTCGCGGATGGCGGTCCCGTCCGGCGTCGGATAGTCGGCGCCGTAAATCTGCAGCTTGCCCTTGCGCGCGCCGACGGCGATCTGCGCCGCGATCTTGATCAGATGCGTCGCGCGGCCGATTTCCCCGGCGCGGCGCTTCGGGTCGGCGCCGGCGACGTTGAAATAGCGCAAGGTGACGAAGGCGAGGTTCGACCGGGAAGCGACGTCGGCGAGCACGCGCTCGCTCATCGCCATCGAGGCGCCGTAAGGGGAGATCGGCCGCAGGGGCGCCGTCTCCGGGACGGGCGAGTATTCCGGCATGCCGTAAACCGAGGCGCTCGATGAGAAAATGAAGCGGCGGACGCCGGCGTCGCCGCAGGCCTCGAGAAGCGCGATCATGTTCGCGGTGTTATTGCGATAATAAGCGAGAGGACGTCCGATTGACTCGCGCACGAGGGTGGACCCCGCGAAGTGGATCACCTCCTCGATGGCGTGCTCGGCCAGAAGCTCGGCGACCTTCTTGCGATCGCCGACATTGGCGACGACAAGCGCCGCACCCTCGGGGACCAGCTCCTTGCGGCCGACCGACAGATCGTCGAGGGCGATCGCCGCCTCGCCCGCATCGCGAAGCGCCAGCAGCATGTGGGAGCCGACATAACCGGCCCCGCCGGTGACCAGAACCGTCATCGAGGGCTCGCCGCGTTGACCCTGTCGCAATCTGTCGTCGTATTATAGCAAGGCGTCGCGCCCGGATGGCAACGATGTTCGACAAACTTTTCGAGAGGCCGCCCCGATCCCGCACGCCCAAGGGCATGCGCATCTACGCGATCGGGGATATTCACGGCTGCGCCTCGTTGCTCGACCAGCTCCTTGCGCGAATCGCCGCCGAGGAAGCGGCCGACAACGTGACCGCCCAGCTTGTCTTTCTTGGCGACTATATCGATCGCGGCCCCGACACGCGCGGGGTGATCGAGCGGCTGCTTGCGGTCAAAGCGGACCGGCCGGCGACGGTCTTCCTCAAGGGCAACCATGAGGACGTGTTCCTTGCTTTCCTTGAAGATCCCGCCGCCAACGCCGACTGGCTCGAATGGGGCGGCGAAGAGCTGCTCGCAAGTTACGGCGTTCGCACGACCGGCGCGC
Source organism: Parvularculaceae bacterium (assembly GCA_013389105.1). Lineage (GTDB taxonomy): Bacteria > Pseudomonadota > Alphaproteobacteria > Caulobacterales > Parvularculaceae > Amphiplicatus. Next base: position 14,347 of record JACADZ010000012.1, read on the forward strand.
CGCAAGACATCGTCCGTCGTCTGAACGAGAACATGCCGGCGTCGCATCTCGAATTCCTGCGGTCGCTTGAGCTGACGCGCGTCATCGGCGATTATCTCTTCGTGCATGCCGGAATACGACCCGGCGTGGCGCTCGACCAACAGGAGACGCGCGACCTTTTGTGGATTCGCGGCGAGTTTCACCGCGCGCCGGAGGGTCTGCGTCCTGACAAGGTCGTCGTTCACGGCCACCAGCCCGTGAAAAAGGCGATCGACGCGGGCTGGCGCATCGGCGTCGATACGGGCGCGTGTTTCACCGGCAAGCTGACCGCGGTCGCGCTCGACGGCGCGGCGCGGCGATTCATCTCGACTTAGGCCGTCTGCGCCGCCGGGACGGGCGAGACTAGGCGCGGGGCGCCGCTGGCGCCGAGAATGGCGCGCAACGTTTCGACCCCGCCGGCCCCGTCGCCGGCCGCGAGCGTCTTGGCGAGTTCGGGCGCGTAGTTGTGCGCGGTGACCACATGCGGCTCGGGCGTCGGGACGATGAGCTTGGCCCCGAGCATGATCGACTCGCGCCAGCGCTCCAGCATCTCGCGCTTCAGCGAGGCGGGCGCGATCAGATAATCGGGCTCGGCGGCGCGGCTGTCGGTCTCCGAAATGACCGGGAGAGAGGCCAGCTTGGGCGCGGGCGGACGGCCGACGGCGTAGGTGATGGCCCGCGCATCGGGGCCGGCCAGCGCGACGATCGCGGCGGAGGCGGGTCCCGTTCCGAGCACGTGCGCGCACTCGCCGCGGCTCGCCATGTCGGCGAGCTGCTTGCGAAAGCGGCCTCGGGCTTCGAGCGCGCGAAGCCCGACTCCGGGAAGGGATTGAAGGGGATGAGGTTCACCTTGCTGGGCACCTCGGCGAGGAGCTTCGCGAGCGCGCGGGCGTGGGCCGGCGTGTCGTTCACACCGTCGAGGAGCACGTACTCGAAGGTGATGAAGTCGCGCGGGGC
>JACADZ010000139.1 GCA_013389105.1 Parvularculaceae bacterium
CAGGACCACGCCGCTCAGCAGCAGTCCGGCCGCCGCCCACGTCCGCCACAGCCCACCGCCCACGAGCACCACCGCAGCGCACACCGCGACCAAGGCAGCCAGCGCCGATCCCGGAAGCTCCCCGACGATGCGGCCGGACTGCATGGCACGCACCGTCTGGGCGAGCAGCACGACGCCGGGCGGCGCACTCGCGTCGGGCATCCAGTCCGCGAGGGACAGCGGCTGGCGCACCGGATCCTCGTCCGGGCCGACCTTGCCGACCAGCACGATCTTGCCGGCGAACGCTATGGCGAGCGCATCCGGCCGCTCCTTCCCCCAGTCCAGCACGTCCTGCATGGGAACGTAGCGCAGTGGCCGGCCGCACGCGAAGTCGATGATCCCGGGAGACTGGTCGAGGCCGAGCCTGCGCCCGATGCGCTCGGTCATGAGCGGCAGGCCGGTGCCGTCCCCGCCACGCGCCGGCGCGACCCGCCTCGCCGTGCCATCGCGGTCGACGGTCACATACGCGAGTCCCAGCGCGTCCAGTCCGATGGCGGCCAGCAGCAGGTTGTCGACCTTCTGCGACTTGCCGTGCGCATCGAGCTTGAGCCCCACCACCAGCCGGTCCGGATGCTTGGCAGCGACCAGACCGCGGATCAGCGCGGCATCCAGACCGGGTATCAGGCTGTCGTACGACTGCTCGGGCAGCGCGATGTCGAGGGCGACCAGCCGGGGGTTGCCCTGTGCTATGGCAGCAAGGGCCTCACCGAGAGGCCTGTGCCAGAGCGCAAAAGGTTCCGGGAAGCGCCGTTCGGTTTCCTCGTCGATGCCGACGATGACCACTTCCTCGATCGCGGGGCGCGGGGCGACGGCCCGGGCCAGGCGCTGCGTGAGATCCAGTGCCGCGCCGTCGAGGCGCTCGCGCAAAGGCGTCAAATGCAGCACTGCCACCGCCACCAGTATCCCGGCGAACAACGCCGCAGGCAGACCGCGCCCGGCAAAGCCGAAGGCGGACCGGGCGCGGCTCATATCGGCACCGGCGCCTCTCGTTACCAGCACGCGGCAGCAAGCTGCGGGTGGGTCGCGCCGAAGGCCTGCCGAGTCTCGCCGCCATCGCGGGCGGCTGCCGCTTGCGCAATCTGTCCCTCGGGCCGGATCAGCCCCGCCGCGCTCGGTCGCAACCCCCCGCGCCCCACCGGCGTGAGCGAGCTGCCCGCCCCCACCCGGCACAGGTC
>JACADZ010000062.1 GCA_013389105.1 Parvularculaceae bacterium
GGCTGGCGGCGGCGCTGCTCGCCGCTCTTCCCGTCGCGTCCGGCGCCGCGGAGCCGCCGCAAGAAGCGGTCGCCGCCCGAAGCTTCGCCTTCGAGGAAACGCTCGACGCCGCCTTTGCGACCGGGGATTTCGTGGGGCTCGCCGTGGCGGTCGTGCGCGGCGACGAGACGACCTTCCTGAAGACCTACGGCGTGCGCGAGGTCGGCGGCGCGCCGGTGACGCCGGCGACCGTCTTCCGCATCGCCTCCCTGTCGAAGGCTTTCGCCGCGAGCCTCGCCGCCCTCGCCGCCGACGACGGCGTTGTTTCGCTCGACGCCGGCGCCGCGGCCTATGCCCCCGAACTCGCCTTCCCCGGCGGGGCGCATCGCAAACTCACCCTCGCGCATGTCTTGAGCCATCGCACGGGCCTGCCGCCCAACGCCTACGACAATCTTCTCGAAGAGGGCGAAGCGCCCGAGGCGATCCTCGCGAAATACAAGGACGTGGCGCTCGTCTGCCCGGTCGGCGCCTGCTACGCCTATCAGAACATCGCCTTCGACATCGTCGGCCGGGCGCTTTCCTCCGTATACGGAAAACCTTTCGGCGACCTGGTTCGCGAACGCCTGTTCGTCCCGCTCGGGATGGAGACGGCCTCGGTCGGCGAGGAGGCCCTTCGCGCCGGCGGCGAGGTCGCGACGCCGCACCGGCGCGACAGGATCAAAGGCTCCTCGCCGGCGCGCTACGGGCCGTGGCGGCCGGTCGCGGTCAAGAGCGCCTATTACCGGATACCGGCGGCGGGCGGCGTCAACGCCTCGATCCTCGACATGGCCGAGTGGCTGAAGGCGCAGATGGGCGCGCGCGCCGAGGTCCTGCCGCCGGACGTCCTCGCCCTCATCCACACGCCGAAGGTTGCAACGCCGGCCGAGACCGCGCGCATCCGCCCGGTCTCGACCCGCTATTCGCAAACCCAGTACGGCTATGGCTGGCGAATCTACGCCTATGACGGCAAGCCCGTCATCACCCATTCCGGCACGGTCGACGGCTACGCCGCGCAGATCGCGTTTCTCCCCGGCCGGAACGTCGGGATCGTCATCCTCTCCAACGCCCAGTCGCGCCGCTTCTGGCGCATCCTGCCGCACTTCCTCGACATTGAACTCGGCCTCGACCGCGAGGACTGGCTCGCCCTCAAGGAGGGTGCGGCGAAGGCGGGCTCGCCTTAGGGGCGTTGCAGGCCCGCCACAGGCAACGGCCCCGATCGACATGACAGCGGGAAGGTCAGGTGCTAGATTTGATGCATGGACGGTGGGGCATTCTCGATCCCGGCGCATGCCGAGCACTACTCTGTCGTACTCCTAAAGGAGAGCGGCGGCGCGTTCTTGGTTCAGCGCCGCGCCAGAAGAAAAGATATTGTCTATGCGGGCCGTCTCGGACTCTTTGGCGGTCGTCAGGAGCCGGGCGAGACCCCGGAAGCCTGCGCCGTTCGAGAGGTTGAGGAGGAATGCGGACTCGCACTTCGTCCAAGCGATCTTTCGCTTTTGGCGCGACTGCTGGCGCATGACGAATTTGGAAATCTCAGCTTTGGCCACGTCTATGTCGCCGACGAGCTATCGCGGGAGCAGACGGCCGAAGCGCGTCGTTTCAAGTCCGACGAGGGCCGGGTCGTGTTGCTGCAACGCGCTGATATCGACAGCCGCTGGCGCCAGCTCACCTCGATCACCAGCTACGCCTTTATGTCGTATTTCGATTATGAGGCGTCGCGCCGCCCGAGAGGCGGGGTCTTGGCCTCGTTCGCGCGGATGTTCTCACCGAGTTCGTCGCGCTAACAGATCCTATCAAAGCGCCCCTGCGCCTAACACGCCTTTCACGAAAGCCGCGCCTGCGCGCAGGCTCTCTAGCGGCCCGCCGCGGTCAAGCAGCGGGGCGGCGTCGGGCGGGCCCCCTCAACGAGAACATGCGCGCGTCGATTCCGGCGAGCATGGCGCGCGCCTCGGGTGAAAGCTGGCTCTGCGGGCGCTGGCCGCTTCGTGCATATTCTAGGATTTCGGCGGTCTCGACCGATTTGTAGATTTTCTCGAGAACGGCGTCGCAGCTGTCCACGATCTGCGCGGCAGCCTTGCCCCGCGCAGCGAGAAAAACCGCGAGCGCGGCCGCAACAAGCCCTCCTCCGGCAAGGGCCAGAACCGGCCAGGTCGCGCCTTGAGGTCCGGCGGGCAGGCCGAGCCCATACCCCAGGGTCGCGACGCCGAAGCCGGCCGCCGCGACCGTCGCCGCCTCGATGACAAAGGCCGCGCACTCCCAGCTCGCACGGGATTTCTGATCCTTGACGCGTTTGGCGGCCTTCTCCAGAGCGCGGTTGACTTGTTCGGCGAGCCCTTTGTCGAGGCCGTCCGGCGTTTTCCTGTTCACGCCGGCGTCGACGCTCAAAACGCCGAGAAGCCAGACCACGCGGGCAAAACCCGCGAGGACCACAATCGCGAGCGCGCCGGAGACCATCGTTTCGACGGCGAAGGATCGATTCCTCGCAGCCCCCGACAACATGAGTGCGACGGCCGCGGCGATGAAGCCGAAGGCATAGACCCGCCAGGGCGCCTTCAGCCTGGTCGCGCGCTCAATATCGCACCGAAGCTCCTTGAGCAGTTTGACGACGGCGTCCCCAGCATCAGACATCGGCGTGACCCTTGATCGCCAAGCGATAGGCGCGAAGGAAGGATTGACCGTAAAGGGTGCGTTCCAGCGCGTCGACGGCGGCCACGGTCCTTGCAACAAGCGCCTCGCGCGTTGCCTCTTTCTGCTCCACGCAAAAGATCTGCCGTCTGCAAGCACCTTCGGACCCGTCGGATTCGGTAGTCATGTCGTCATAGAGAAGACTCACCGGAACATAAGGCGCCAGTTCGAAGTCCCTGCCGGCCCTAAGACCCATGCGGCCGGCGATGCCTTCCAGCCTCTCCCACTCGGGTTTCAAGGTGTCGCGATAATAGGTTCTGACCTCGGCCTCGTCGCGCCACCAGAAGCCGCCCATATTGACAAGATTGACGAAGGTGAGGTGCTTGCAATGCGGCCGCTTCGCGGCGAAGTGCTCGATCTCGTCGATCGCATGTTTGAGCGCGCGAACTTCGTCGTCGCGCGTCATCTTTTTGTAGTCTTCGAGCCTGCTTTCGAATTTGGTGTAGATCGGAATCCCGCGGATCGCCGCCCCGTAGCCGTAGGTCATGACATTGACGATGAGGCAATGATCTGACGCCATCGCGTCGCAGAGGCGCGGGCTCCAGGCGGAGCCCTCGGCTTCCCTGCATGCCGGGGTCCCATTATTCGGGTCGCGCGGCACGGGAACCCGCCACGCCTGTCCTGGCGTGTCGACCAAAGCGCGGCGGTATCCCACGACGAATTCCTTTGTCGCCCCGGTCACCTTGTAAGGCGCGATTGTGCCGCCGACGCCGCCTCTCTGTTCGTAATACTTTTTTACGAACTCAAGGCCGCCCATCCGGGCAAGTTCGGCCTGCCGGAAAAACGCCAGCTGGCTCTGAACATGGGTCTGGTAGAGATAGTCGAGCAGCGTGGTCTTGCCGGTTCCGCCATTGCCGATGACGACGCCGCCGAAGCCCCAGCGCGACGCCGCGGCCACCATTTCGGGCCACGAAACCCGATTGAGATGCATCGCAGCCCCGAGCTGATGCGCGCGCAAGGCAAGATAGACGGCCGCGCCCAAGACGGTTGATGCGACCAGCCGGATTGGCGGCGAAAAATCTTCGGCCCAGCTGCGAATGGCATTGAAATTGGCGCAAGCATGCGATTGAAAGCGCGCGAGCAAGTCGGCGAGGTTCTCGGGCCCGGCCGGAACGTCGGTTGAATCCGGCGGTTGAAATGAAACCTGCCCGACCGAAATCAAACAGAACGCGGCCGCGCCGGCGACGACCGAACCAAGCGCCGGAAGGATGACCGAACAGACGGTCAACGAACGTCGCCTGCGCCACGAGGCCCGAGGGCTCGTGTAAACCGCGCGCACCAACGGCGAAACGATGAAGGTGGTAACGAACAGCCAGGCCGCTCGCCACAGGAATGCAACGACGCGGCCAAGCTCCTTTAGGTAACTTGAGCCCCCCGCGCTCAACACCCGCTCCCCCGCTTCCCGAGCGGAGTAGAGGCCGCTGGCTTGGCCCAGTCAAGCTGCGCGCCCGGCCCCGCCATTGCCGCGCGGGCCGGCCCTCATTAAGCCTCGCCTGACCGCCGCACGGGGAACGCCATGGACGACGCATCCGTCAAGGTGACTGACGAGGAGGCCCTCGAATTCCACATTCGCGGCGGCAAGCCGGGCAAGCTGGAAGTCACGCCGACCAAGCCCATGGCGACGCAGCGCGACCTCTCGCTCGCCTACTCGCCGGGCGTCGCGGCGCCGGTCAAGGCGATCGCGGCGGATCCAAACCTTGCCTATGACTACACGTCGAAAGGCAACATGGTCGCCGTCATCTCGAACGGCACGGCGATCCTGGGGCTCGGCGATCTCGGCCCCCTCGCGGCAAAGCCGGTGATGGAAGGCAAGTCCGTCCTCTTCAAGCGTTTCGCCGACATCGATTCGATCGACCTCGAAGTCGACACCAAGGACCCCGACGCCTTCATCAACTGCGTGCGCTATCTCGGCCCCGCCTTCGGCGGCGTCAACCTCGAAGACATCGCCGCGCCCGAGAGCTTCTACATCGAGCAGCGCCTCAAAGAGCTGATGGACATCCCCGTCTTCCACGACGACCAGCACGGGACCGCCATCATCGCCGCGGCGGGCCTCCTCAACGCGCTCGACATCACCGGGAAGTCGATCCGCGAGGTCAAGGTCGCGGTCTCGGGCGCAGGCTCTTCCGCTTTGTCCGTAATCGGACTGATCAAGGCGATGGGCTTGCCGCACGACAACGCGCTCGTCTGCGATTCCAAGGGCGTGCTCTCGAAAGACCGCCAGCTCGATCAGTGGCGCTCGGCGCACGCCGTTGCGACCGACAAGAAGACCCTCGCCGAGGCCATGGACGGGGCCGACGTGTTCATCGGGCTTTCCGTCGCCGGCGTCGTGTCGAAGGCGATGATCAAGTCGATGGCCAAGAACCCCATCGTCTTCGCCATGGCCAATCCGACGCCCGAAATCATGCCGGAAGAAATCCTCTCGGTGCGGAGCGACGCCGTCATCGCGACGGGGCGCTCGGATTATCCCAATCAGGTCAACAACGTCCTCGGATTCCCCTATATATTCCGCGGCGCGCTTGACGCGCGCGCGCGCACCATCAACGAGGAGATGAAGATCGCCTGCGCGAAAGCGCTCGCCGCGCTGGCGCGCGAAGACGTCCCCGACGAGGTCGCGACCGCCTATGGCCGACGCCTTAAATACGGGCCCGGCTACATCATCCCGACCCCGTTCGATCCGCGCCTCATCTCGACCGTGCCGCCGGCGGTCGCGAAGGCGGCGGCGGCGAGCGGCGTCGCGCGCCGGCCGATCGCCGATCTCGAAGCCTACTCGGCGAGCCTCGCCGCCCGCACCGACCCGTCGGCCTCGTTCCTCCAGCAGATCTATTCCTCGCTCCGCTCGCGCAAGGACGCAAAGCGCATCGTCTTCGCCGAGGGCGAGGAGGAGAGCGTCATCCGCGCCGCTTACGCGTTCCAGCAGGAGGGGCTCGGGCGCTCGATTCTCATCGGGCGGGAGGAGGTGGTGCGCGAGCGTCTCGCCGCCGCCGGCCTCCCCGCCGACGCGGATTTCGAAATGCACCATGCGCGCGGCGCGGCGAATGTCGAGCTGTATACGGACTACCTCTATCAGCGCCTGCAGCGCAAAGGCTTTCTGAAGCGCGACGTGCAACGCCTCGCCAACAACGACCGCAACGCCTACGCCGCCTGCATGCTGGCGCACGGCCACGCCGACGGCATGGTCTCGGGCGTCACGCGCTCCTTCGACACGGTGCTCTCGAACGTCCGCCACGCCCTCGACCCGCGTCCGGGCGAACGGCTCATCGGCATTTCGGTGATCCTCGCCAAGCACCGGACCCTTTTTGTCGCCGACACCAACATCACCGAGTATCCGAACTCCGAAGAGATGGCCGAGATCGCCGTGCAGGTCGCGCACGCCGTCCGGCATTTGGGCCATGCGCCCAAGGTCGGCTTCGTCTCCTATTCCAATTTCGGCAATCCCGATACGGAGCATTCGCGCCGGGTCGCGGGGGCGGTCAAGATACTCGACGCCCGCCGCGACATCGATTTCGAATATGAGGGCGACATGACCCCGCGCATGGCCCTGAACGGAAGGCTCCGCCTCGCCAACTATCCGTTTTCGCGCATGAAGGGCGCCGCGAACGTCCTGGTGACGCCCGGCATCCACTCCGCCTCCATCTCCAGCAATCTTCTCGGCGAAGTCGGCGGCGCGACCGTGCTCGGGCCCCTCCTCATCGGCCTCGAGCGCCCCGTCCAGATCGCCTCGGTCGGCGCGCGCGTGCCCGAAATCGTCACGCTCGCCGCCCTCGCCGCCTACGAACTCGACGCCGAGCACCGCAGCTGGGCGGGCAAGGCGGGGTGAGGGGCGTTGTCGCCGGGGTCGACGGCTGCCGCGGCGGCTGGATCGTCGCTCTGTGGGCTGAGGATCGCGCCGCGCTGTCGCTCGCGCCGACTTTCGCCGAGGTTCTCGACATGGCGGCGGGAGCTGCGAAGATCGCCGTCGACATGCCGATCGGCCTGCCGGATCGCATCGGCGAGGCGGGGCGCGGCTGCGATCGCGCGGCGCGCGCCGTGCTGGGCGGGCGGCAGTCGTCCGTGTTCGCCGTGCCGGCCCGCGCGGCGGTGATGGAGCAGGACTACCGGCGAGCCTGCGCTGCGGCGCTCGCCCGTTCCGATCCGCCGCGCAAAGTGTCGAAGCAGTGCTTCAACCTGTTTCCGAAAATCCGCGAGCTTGACGCGCTGATGACCCCGGCGCTGCAGGCGCGCGTGGTCGAGAGTCACCCGGAAGTCGCTTTCTGGGCGATGAACGGCGAGGCGCCGCTCGATCTGCCGAAGCGCGTGAAGTCGCGGCCCCATGGCCCGGGCCTTGAGTTGCGGCGCGATCTCCTTCGTCGCGCCGGCTTTCCCGTCGATGCGCTCGACGCGCCGACAGGACCGCGCGCGCTCGCCGGGGCCGACGATCTCGTCGACGCTGCGGCCTGCGCCGTGGTCGCGCGGCGGATCGCCCGAGGCGTTGCGCGACGGTTTCCGGACCATCCGCTAACGGACGGCCGCGGCCTTCGCATGGAGATATGGGCCTAGAGCGTGACGCAAAAAAGTGGGTACCGGATTTTTGCAAAGTCACGCGACCGATCAACACCTTAGCGCAAAATGCCGATCCAGATTAAATGCATTTTGCGCTAAGGCCTATCCCCGCAGCACCAGCTGGCCGCCGCGCGCCTCGACGCTTTCAAGGCGCGAGAGAAAAGTCATGCCGAGGAGATTCACCGAGAGCTGGTCGTCGGCGAGGATGAACGCCTTCACGTTCTCGACGCGGATGCCGTCGATCTCAATCTCGCGGATCTCGATCATCGCCGCCTTGGTCTCGCCGTTGGCGGTGCGCACGGGATGGCGGAAGTCCGAATAGGTGGTGAAGATGCCGGCGCGGCGCGCGTCCGAGTCGCGCAAGGCGACGTAGCTCGCGCCGGTATCGACGAGAAACGAGGCGGGATGCGCATTCACCGCCGCGGTCACGTAGTACTGATGATCGGCGGATGCGGAGATCTTCACCTCTTCGGCCCAGCCGGCGGCGTAGGGCGAGGCCGCCGGGCGCGGCGCCGCCTCCACGGCGAGGGCGGCGGCAGGTTCCGGGGCCGCCGCGGCCGCGGTCTCTCGTGAATCCCAGTAACGGACGCCGATCACCGCCGCGACCACCACAAATCCCGCCATCGAAAGCTCAGCCCGCATCGCCCGCCGCTCCAACGCAACGCATGGAGCTTGGCGCGGCGATGGTTAAGGAAGCGCGCCCCGACACGGTGAACGAAATGATAAGGCGGCGAACGTCAGCGGGCGGACAGCCCCAGCACGTCGCGCATCGAATAGAGGCCGGGCGGCTTGCCGGCGACAAAACGCGCGGCGGCGATCGCGCCCTTCGCGAACAGCGCCCGGTCGATGGCGCTGTGCGAGAGCGTCACCACTTCCTGCGTAGCCGCGAAAACGACGCTGTGCTCGCCGACGATGCCGCCGCCCCGCACCGACGCGAAGCCGATTTCGCCGGCCTTGCGGCGCTGGGTCTGGCCGGTCCTCGACATCACGGCGCGGCGGGCGAGGTCGACGCCGCGCCCCGCCGCGGCCGCCCCGCCGAGCATCAGCGCCGTTCCGGACGGCGCATCGACCTTGTCGCGGTGATGGGCCTCGACGATTTCGATGTCGTAGTCGTCGGGAAGGCGGCGCGCCGCTTCTTCCGCCAGCGCCGCGAGAAGATTGACGCCGAGCGAGAAATTTCCCGAGCGGATGACTGCGATGTCCCTGCCCAGGGCGTCGACGGCGGCGAGTTCCGCGTCGGAAAGGCCGGTCGCGCCGAGGACCAACGCTGCGCCGGCGGCGGCCGCGGCGCGGGCGTTGGCGGGCGCGGCGGCCGCGGTCGTAAAATCGATGAGGACGTCGGCTCCCTTGAGCGCGCTTTCGGCGGCCCCTTCGACCCTTACTCCAAGCGGCTCGAGCCCGGCCAGCGCGCCAAGGTCGGCCCCGATGCTGGCATGCCCCGCCGCCTCGAAGCCGCCGGCGAGCGTCAGGGTCGGGCAGGCGATCGCCTCACGGATGAGGGCCCTGCCCATGCGGCCGGCGCAGCCGGCGATGGCGATTGCGGTCATGAACGGCCAGAAATCACGATTGCCGCGTTCCGGCAACCGGCCGCGGGCAAAGCCTTGTTTCGTCGATTTTCGTTTGGCTTGTGGACGCCGGGAGACTACAATCGTCGCATCGGAACTTCACCAGCTGAGGGGAGAATACCCATGAAAACCTTCGCAGCCGCCCTGGTCGCGGCCACCATGCTTTCAACCGCCGCTTCCGCCCAGTGGACCGGTTTCTATTTCGGCGGCAATGTCGGCTATGGCTGGGGCGACTCGGACTCCGATGTCGCGCTGAGCGGGCAATGGGCCATCGAACCGGCCGCTCTTCGGACCGGCGTCACCAATCTCTGGTCGACCTCGCAGAGCCCGGACGGCGTCAATTTCGGCGCCCAGCTCGGCTATAATCACGAGTTCTCGGGCGGTTTCGTGGTCGGTCTCGAAGCCGATTACGCGGCGCTCAACGCCGACGACGCCCGGCTCCTGCCGCTGACCGCGACGAGCTTCGGCCCGACGCCGACCTACGGCCCGGGCAATTCGGTCGACGGCAAGCACATGCTCGCCGCCAAGGCCAAGCTCGGCTTCTCGTCGGGAAGCTGGCTGTTCTACGCGACGGGCGGCTGGTCGATGGCGCAAGTCGAAGGCACGGCCGAGGTGACGAGCAGCGGCGGCTACAGCAAGTTCGGCGCGGACACCGAATGGCTCTCCGGCGTCGTCTACGGCGCCGGCATCGAGACCATGCTCGGCTCCAACTGGTCGGCTCGCGTCGAGTATCTGCGCGGCGATTATTCCGATTTCGAGTATGCGACCGCCTATCGCGCCGGCAGCACCTTCGTGTCGCCGGCCTACAACGAAATCATCACCCAGGATTTCGACATCAACTCGGTCCGACTCGCGATCAACTTCCACTTCTGAGCGCCGCGCGTTCGGGACTCGAAACGCCCCGGCCTGCGCCGGGGCGTTTTTTTCGGCCCGCAGCGGCCGTCAGAATGCCAGCTTCCTGCGGAAGAATTTGATCGTACGCTTCCATGCAAGGTCGGCGGCTTCCTTGTTGTAGCGCGCGGCGTTCGTATCGTTGTTGAAGGCGTGCTCGACGCCCGGATAGACGTAGGACTTGTATTTGACGCCCGCCGCCTTCAGCGCCGCCTCATAGGCCGCAGCGCCGGCGTTGATGCGCTCGTCTTTCTCCGCGTAATGAATGAGCAGCGCCGCCTTGATCCGGGCCGCTTCTTCCGCGCTCGCCTGCCGCCCGTAATAGACGACGCCGGCCTTCAGCGCCGGCTGCGCCGCGGCCAGCGCGTTCACCATGCCGCCGCCCCAGCAGAAGCCGACCGCGCCGACCATGCGCTGGTGGGTCTTAAGAAGCGCGAGCTTCTCGACGACCTTCGCGAGCTTGGCCGCCGTCTTGTCGCGATTGAGCTTGCCGATGAGGGCGCGGGCCGCATCCTCGTCGGCGGGCGTGCCGCCATAGGGAGACAGCATATCGACCGCGAAAGCCTGGAAGCCCTCGAGCGCGACGCGGCGCGCGACGTCCTTGATGTGCGGGTTGAGGCCGCGGTTCTCGTGAATGACGACGACCGCGGGCAGCACCGATTCCTTTTTCGGCCGGGCGCCATAGGCGGCGACGACCGGCGCATGCGGCAGCGCCGCGGGCGAAGTCGCCGCGCCTGCCGGGGCGTCGGGCGTGATCTCGTCGACAATGTCGCCGGTGTCGAACTCGGCCGTGAAAGTTTCAAGGCGCGGAGCGTCCTCCGCGATGATCGCCGCCCGCGCATAATCATTGGCGAGGACCGGGAGCAGCGCGCTCGCGGCCGCCGCGCCGCCGGCCGCGCGGGCGAGACTCTCAAGAAACGAGCGCCGGTCGAGTTCGCCATGGGTGAAGCGGTCGTAGAGCCGGATGATGTCGTCGCTGATCGGCGGCATGGCGTTCCCCGTGCTATCCTCCGAAGCTAGGCCTGCGGCTCCGCAGTCCGCAAGGTTGCGCCATGTCGAAAAAGCTTCTCGCCCTTCAGGAAAAACTGCGCCGCCGCGCCCTCGCGCTCCCGGAGGCGCGCGAGGAGGCGCCATGGGGCCATATCGCCGTCAAGGTGCGGGGCAAGACCTTCGTCTTCCTCGGCGGCGAGAAGGCCGGGCCGGCAATCTTCTCGATGACCGTGAAGCTGCCGGTCTCGGCCGAAATGGCGAAGACGCTGCCCTTCGTGACCGCCGCCGGCTACGGGCTTGGAAAGTCCGGCTGGGTGACGGTGCGCCTTGGCGCCAAAGACAGATGCGATTTCGCGACGCTCGCCGGCTGGATCGAGCAGAGCTACCGCGCCGTCGCCCCGAAGACGCTCGCCGAAAAGCTCGGCGAGACCGCGGTCGCCGAACGCGTCACGCCGCGTCCTCGCCGATGAGGATGTCGCGCTTGCCCGAATGGTTGGCGGCGGAGACGACGCCCTCCTCCTCCATGCGCTCCATCAGCGTCGCGGCGCGGTTGTAGCCGATCTGAAGCCGGCGCTGGATGTAGGAGGTCGAGGGCTTCCTGTCGCGCAGCACGATCGCGACGGCCTTGTCGTAAAGCGCGTCGCCCGACTCGCCTTCGAACTCGAGCGGATCGAGCTCGCCGCCCTCCTCGTCCCTGAGCTCGGTCACCTCCTGCACGTAGTCGGGCTTGCCCTGCTTCTTCAGGAAGCTGACGATCTTTTCGACCTCGTCGTCGGCGACGAAGGCGCCGTGCACGCGGCGGATGCGCCCGCCTCCGGCCATGTAGAGCATGTCGCCCTGGCCGAGGAGCTGCTCGGCCCCCTGCTCGCCGAGAATGGTGCGGCTGTCGATCTTCGACGTCACCTGGAAGGAAACGCGCGTCGGGAAATTCGCCTTGATGGTGCCGGTGATGACGTCGACCGAAGGGCGCTGCGTCGCCATGATGAGGTGAATGCCGGCGGCGCGCGCCATCTGGGCGAGGCGCTGCACCATCCCCTCGATATCCTTGCCCGCCACCATCATCAGGTCGGCGACCTCGTCGATGACCACGACGATGAACGGCATGTGCTTGTAGTCGAGCTCCTCGGTTTCGTAGATCGGTTCGCCCGATTCCTGATCGTAGCCCGTGTGAACGGTGCGCGACAGGGTCTCGCCCTTCTCCTCGGCCTCGGCGATGCGCTGGTTGTAGCCCTCGATGTTCCGTACACCGAGCTTCGACATGCGGCGATAGCGCTCTTCCATCTCGCGCACCGTCCATTTGAGCGCCACCACCGCCTTCTTGGGGTCGGTCACGACCGGCGCGAGCAGGTGCGGGATGCCCTCGTAGACCGACAGCTCCAGCATCTTCGGGTCGATCATGATGAGCTTGCAATCGTCCGGCGACAGCCGGAACAGCAGCGACAGGATCATGGTGTTGATGCCGACCGACTTGCCCGAGCCGGTGGTGCCGGCGATCAAGAGGTGCGGCATGCGCGCGAGATCGGCGAAGATCGGCTCGCCGCCGATCGACTTGCCGAGCGCCAGCGTCAGGTCCCCGCGCGTGCTTTCGTACTCCTCGGCGCCGAGCAGTTCGCGCAGGAACACCATCTCGCGATCCTGGTTCGGCAGCTCGATGCCGATGGCGTTGCGGCCCGGCACGACCGCAACGCGGGCGGCGACGGCGCTCATGGAGCGCGCAATGTCGTCGGCGAGGCCGATCACGCGCGAGGATTTGACGCCCGCCGCCGGCTCGAGTTCGTAGAGCGTCACCACGGGGCCGGGGCGGACATTGGCGATCTCGCCCTTGACGCCGAAATCGGCGAGTACGTTTTCGAGCATGCGCGCGTTCTGCTCGAGCGCTTCGTCGGAGACGATCCGCGCCTTGCCCTGAGGCTTGGCGAGGAGATTGAGCGGCGGAAACTCGTAGGTGCCGGGCTCGAACACCGGCAGCTCCGCCTGGAGTTCGCGGCGCTCGCGCCCGCCCCTCGAATCCGAAGCCTTGCGCCGGATGATCTGGCGCTTGCGGGCCGGCGCGACCAACGGCGGCTCGACCTCGGCCTCGTCCGAGTCGCCCGCCTCGTCCTCGCCGGCGGGGTTCTCGGCCGCGTTCAGATCGCCGTCCCTGAGTTCGCCGGTCTCGCGCGGGCGGCGCAGCGCTTCGATGCGTTCGGCCGCCCAGGCGGCGGAAAGGCGCGCGTAATAATCCGCCTCGATGAAGGCGCTCTCCGCCCGCTCGAACGTCAGTCCACAGACGATGACATAGGCCGCGAGGCCGACGGCGAGACCGAGCCCGCCGGCGATCGGCGCGGCGATCGCCGCCGATGAACCGGCCAATTGCATAATCGCGCCGCGCGCCAGGTCGCCGAGCGCGCCGCCGGTTCCAACGACGAACGGCCAGTCGGCAGGGGGCGGCAGGCAGGCGGCGAAGGTCGCCGCCCCGAGGAGCGCGGCCGGCAACAGCGCGAGCCGCAGCCAGAACGAGGCGGGCGTGCGCTCAGGCGCGCCCTTCATCAGCGCCATCGCGCCCCAAATCGCCAGCGGGGCAATGAGGAGCAGCGCTGCGCCGCCCAGAAGCTGAAGCAAGAGGTCGGCCGCGACAGCGCCCGCGAGGCCGCCAAGATTGCCGTTCGGCCGTCCGGTCGCGACGTTAAGACTCGGATCGCTGATCGAATGGCTCGCCAGCGAAACGATAAGCCACAGGGCGATGAGGATCATCGCGACGCCGCCGGCCCGCGCGAGCATGGCGCGCAGAAAGGCGGTCAGGCGGACGAGGTAACCGGCGTCGGCGGTCTGTCGGCGAAGGAGCTTTCGGGGCATGGCGATCGAGGTTGCGGACCCCGCGCATCCTGCCACGCGCCGACCCGAAAAGGGTTAACGCGGATTAACGAACGCCGCTCACATCTTGGGCTTGGGGGCGGCCTCGCCGCGCAAATCGAGGCCGGCGAGTTCGCGCTCCGGCGAGACGCGCAAGCCGACCGTGTAGCGCAGCAGCGTCCAGATAAGGATGCTCATGGTCAGCGAGAAAGCCGCCGTGACCACCACGCCTGCAGCCTGGCCGAGATAAGTCGCGTTCTCGTTCGACCACGGAACGATCAAGGCGCCCCATATTCCGCACAGGAGATGGGCCGGGAGCACGCCGGCCGCGTCGTCGATGCGGAAACGGTCGAAGAGCGGCCGCGTCACCGTGACGATCGCCCCGCTGAAAGCCCCGATGATCGCCGCCTGCCAGAGCGCCGGCTCGGCGGGCCCTGCAGAAATGGCGACAAGACCGCCGATCGCGCCGTTGATGAGGGTGTTGAGGTCGGGCCGCTTGTAGATGATTTCAGTGAGCGCGATAGCGGCGACGACGCCGGCCGCCGCCGCGAGCTGCGCGTTCACGAAGATGCGGGCGAGGGCCATCGCGTCGGCGGCTGCGGAAAGGGACGGCAGGGCGCCGGCCATGAACGCGAACAGGCCGAGCCAGATCAGGAGGCCGCCGACGGCGGCGAGGCCGGGATTGGACGGCGGCTGGACGCGCGGCTCCTCGCCGTCATAGCGCGCCAGCCGCGGGCCGACGATGACTGCGCCCGCGAGAGCGGCCCAGCCGCCGCAGGCATGGACGAGGCTGGCCCCGCCGAAATCGACGAACTTCCAGGCCGCGGCGAGATATCCCCCGCCCCAGGTCCAGGACGCAGCGATCGGGAAGACGAGCGACGCATAGGCGGCCGTGAAGACCAGGAACGGCCAGAACCGGATGCGCTCGGCCACCGCGCCCGCCAGGATGGCCGCCCCCGCCGCGCCGCCGAGCGCGACGTACAGGAATCGCGCCGCGTCGCTGATCGCGGACGCCCCCTCCTCGTTCGGCGCCCAGACCGAAAAGTCGCCGAGAAAGCCTCCGGCCTCGACGGAGAAGATGAGATTGTAGCCGACCAGCCAGGCGGCGAGCGAGGACACCGCGACAAGCGCGACCGCCTTGACGGCGCTGGCGCCGGCGTTCTTGGCGCGCACGACGCCGGCCTCGCGCGCTGCGAACCCCGCAAGCAGCAGGATGAGGCCGGCGCCGGCCGCAAGCGCAAGGAGCGAAGTGAAGATGAAGCGCGACGTTTCCGTCGCCGGCTGCAGCTCCGTCGCCTCCTGCGCGACGGCCGGCGACGCGAAGAGGCCAAGGAGCAGGATGCAAGCGGAGATTCGAGCCATGCCGCCAATCGAGGGGACGAAGGAGGCTTCTTAGACCTCTTCGCCGCGGCCGCGGCAAGGCGCCGCCGCGGCCGAATCGGGCCCAAAGGGGGCGGATGATTCGCCGCGCTTTCCGGCGCTGAAGCCAGCGGGGATTTGGGGCAGACTTGAGGTCATGGAAGAGACATTCGACGTCGTCGTCGTCGGGGGCGGGCTTGCGGGCGCCCTCGCGGCGCTCGCCCTGGCGCGGTCGGGGCTCAAGGCTGCGCTCGTCGACGCGCAGGATCCGGCCGTCCTGAAGAGCAAGGCCTATGACGGGCGGACGACCGCGCTCGCCTACGCGTCGGCGCGCGTGTTCCGAAGGCTTGGCGTCTTTGAGGCTTTCGCCGCGGACGCAGAACCTATTCTCGATATTCTGGTTACGGACGGTTCCGGGCCGGGGCGGGCGCCCTCGCCTTTCTTCATGCATTTCGACAGCCGCGAACTGGAGTCGGGCGAGCCGCTCGGCTGGATCGTCGAGAACGAGGCGCTGCGCAATGCGGTCTATGTCGGCGCGGAGTCGAGCGGCGTCGCTCTTTTCGCGCCCGCGCGGGTCCTGTCGGCGGAATTCGGCGAGGGCGGGGCGCGCGCGCTGCTCGCCGACGGGCGGCGTCTCGTCGCGCCGCTGATCGTCGGCGCCGACGGGCGGCATTCGCCCTTGCGGACCAGCGCAGGGATCAAGGTCAGCGCCTGGGAGTATCCGCAGACCGCCATCGTCGCGACGGTCGCGCATGACCGCCCGCACAAGGGCGTCGCGCACGAATACTTCTTGCCCTCGGGGCCGTTCGCCATCCTCCCGATGACGCGCAACCGCTCCTCGCTGGTGTGGACGGAGCGCCGCGCCGCGGCGCCCGCCTATCTTCAGCTGGACGACGAAGCCTTCCGGCGCGCCGTCGCGGACCGGTTCGGCGATTTCCTCGGCGACATCAGGCTCGAAGGCCCGCGCTGGTCGTACCCGCTCGCCTTTCATCTGGCGCAGCGCTTCATCGCGCCGCGGCTCGCGCTCATCGGCGACGCGGCCCGCGCCATTCATCCGATCGCCGGCCAGGGCTTCAACCTCGGCGTCAAGGACGTCGCCGCCCTCGCCGAGATCCTCGGCGACGCGGTCCGCCTCGGCCTCGACCTCGGCTCGCTCGGCGTTCTTGAAGACTACGAGCGCTGGCGGCGATTTGATTCCCTGGCGCTCGCGCTCGGCACCGACGCGGTCAATCGCCTGTTCTCGAACAATATCGCGCCGCTCCGCCTCGCGCGCGACCTAGGGCTCGGGGCCGTCAACCGCGCCGGCCCGCTGCGGCGCTTTTTCATGCGCCAGGCCGGCGGCGACGTCGGCCGGCTGCCGGCGCTCATGGGACCGGAACGCTAGGGCGCCCTTCGGATGCGCGTCGACTGCGCCTGAACGAGACGGGCGGCGAGCGGCCGCGGCAGCGCGCCCAGGAGTCCGACGACAAACTTGTTCCAGAGTCCCGGCACATAGACGACCTGCCCGCGTTCGACCGCGGCGAGCGCGCCTTCAACGACCGGCCCGGCCGCCATGAACACATGCTTCGGCAGCCGGTCGGCGAGCGCGCGCGTCCCGTTGACGTCGTGAAACTCCGTGTAGGTGAAGCCTGGGCACAGCGCCGAAACCTTGACGCCGAAACGCGCGCTCTCCGCGGCCAGCGACTGCGAGAAGCTGATCATGAACGCCTTGGCCGCGCCGTAGAGCGTGTGCGCCGCCATGCCCGGAACAAGCCCCGCGACCGAGGCGACGTTGATGATGCGGCCCCAATTGCGCCGCTGCATGTCGGGGAGAAGGCGCCAGGCGAGCTCGACATGGCTGGCGACGAGGCAGTTCATGAACCGGCGATGCTCCTCCCACGGACTTTCGAGCAAGAGACCTGGCAGGCCGTAGCCGGCGTTGTTGACGAGGATGTCGGCCCCGGCGCCGTGCGCCCTGAGATCGGCGGCGATGCGCTCTGGCGCGCCCGGATCGGCGAGGTCGGCGACGACGACGCGCGTGCTGACGCGGAAATCGCGCTCGAGTTCGCCGCCGAGCGCGGCGAGCCTGTCCTCGCGCCGGGCCGTCAGCGCGACATTCGCGCCCTTTTCCGCAAGCGACCGCGCGAAGGCGGCGCCGATGCCGGCGGAGGCGCCGGTGACGAGCGCCCATTTGCCTCGATAGTCCATGCCTCGGAGTCCTGACGGCCGGCCGCGAGGATGCAGCGATTTATCCCGTGCGCCAAGTCTTCCGGCCGCGCATCGCCGCAACCCCGGCCATCGCCCCCAGAAGCACGAAGACGATCGACAGATTGCCGGTCTGCGATACGACCGACCGCATGATGAGGAAGCCGCCGGCCGCGCCCGCGAGGCCGACATAGACGGCCGACATACCGGGTACGGACGATCTTGCCCCGCGCGCCGAAAGGACGCCCATGCCGAAAATGACGGCGAGGAAGGCCAGCGGGCCGGGGAGCCCGAGGTCGAGCGCCAGCGTCAGGTAGTAGTTGTCGATGGTGAGCGCCCTCCCCCAGAAGCCGAGAACGCGAGCGGCCCGCCCCGCGCCGTAGCCGCCGACGAGACGCTCCTTGATCTTCGGCCAGGCCTGCTCGATCTGGTCGAGACGGGTCTGCGAAGAGCGCGCCGTCGACTGGCCGGCCTCGCCGACGACGACCTTGTAGGCCCCGGCGGCGATCAACGGCGAGCCCAGGGCGAGGAGCAGCGCGGCGAGCGCCGCCGCCGGCTTCAAGCGCCAGGCGCCCGCCGTCCTCATGACGCGGAACGCATAGAAGGCGATGCAGACCGCGAGGGCGAGGGCGATCACGAGGAGCGAGGCGCGCGAATTCGTGGCCCAGGCCCCGGCGAGGATGAACGCCAGGCACAGCCCCCACAAGGCCCGGCGGACGGCGCATTTCTCGAACAGGGCGAAGGAAAAGGCGACCGGGCTCATGATCGCCAGAAATTCGCCGAGCGACAGGGGATGGGTGTGCGTGAACTGCGCGCGGAAAACGCCGTCGCGCACCTTCTCGGCCTTGGCGATCTCGAGCCACTCGGCGCCGCCTGCGCCGATGAAGGGCGACAGGAGATTGGCGAGCAGCCGGCCGCTCAGGAATTCGGCGACGGCCCCGGCCCCGGATATCCCGGCCGCGATCGCGAGCAGCGCGACGATCGTCTTCAGCTGCCGCGGGCGACGCACATAGGTCGCGAAGGCGAGAAACGGCGCGAGCCAGATGATGACCTGGCGGATGAATTCCGGCGCTGCGAGCGTCCGTCCCTCCGCCATCGGCAGACTGATCAGTCCGAGCACGAAGAGAATGGCGATCGGGATCGCTAGCCATCGGCCGCGCTTCAAGGCGCTCGCGAGCTGGCCGCGCCGCAGCGGCGACACGACCATGTCATAGGCCCACAGCGTCGACAGGGCGTAAAGGAGGAGACGCGGCGGGGTGAGGATCGGCAGCGGTCCGGGCTTCAGGTGAATATAGACCGGCCACAGCGGCAGCAGCAGGACGCTGAGGTAGATGAGCGGCATCACCACCGATTTCGGCGCGGCCCGCATGGGCGGCGCCTTGATCGCGATGACGACCGCGAGCGGCGTCACAAACAGCAACGCCGCGGGCGGGAAGATCAGGGTCGCCAGAACCCCGGCCGCCACGAACGCCGTCAAGGCGGCGGCGAAGAGCGCCGGCTTCAGCCAGCGCCGCCAGTCGAACCTCAGATTGGCCGCCGCCGTCGCAGTCATGGCGGGCAAGCTAGAGGGCGGGCGGCGCCAAATGGTTAACGAAACGCCATGGCATGCGCCTTGCGTCGCTCGACCTCGCCCCCGGCAAGGACTAGCTTCCCGCCTATGGACTCGATCCTCTTCGTCATCGCGCTCCTGTGCCTTGCTCTCGTCGTCGGCTGGTATGTCGGCAACGAGGCGACGAACGGCGCCGGCGCCTGGGGCCTTCTCGCCATTCTCACGCCGAAACCGGCGGAGTCTACCGCGCAAGGTCCGCGCTACCAGCGCGCCGATCGCGTCGCGCCGGGCGCGCGCGCGCAGACCGTCCTTGAAAAATCCGCGGCGGCGGACGCGGCGGACAAGCGTCCGCGCTTCGCCGAGCGCGGCGCCGGCCGTTTCGTCAACAGGGACGAGAGCGGCTATCGCATCCGCGGCCGCCTGCCGATGGCGAGCGATCCGCCCCGGCGCGACGGCGCGCCGGAATAATTTGCTTCAGCTCACTTCGCCCGCGGCGGCGATGGCGCGCGCCGCGCTGACCCGATCGCCGGCCAGCGCGTGGTCGGACGCCTGCTTTCCCTCCGGCCGGGGCTCTTCGGCCGCTTCGGCGGGCGGCGCGTCGCCGGACGGGGCGTCGGCGGGCGTTTGCGGCGGCTGCGCGATCAGCGAGAGGCGCTTTAGCTCCTCTTCGGAAACGCCTCGGTCTTCTCCTGCGTCGAGCGCCGCCGGGGCGAGGCGGCCCTCGTCCATGTAGTCCCGGATCATCCGTGCCCAGACGAGTCTCGGCGTGTCGACGCCGCCGCGCGAGAGATCGGCCTCGCGCGGGGCCGCGGCGGCTTTCATCAGCCAGGCGCGCGCGATGGTCTCGCGCTCGGGCCCGCCGGCCGCGAGCGCCGTCTCGGCCATCAGCGCGCACAGGCGGGCCGACGATTTCCGGCGGAGCAGCGGCTCGATCAGCGCGGCCGCGCCGGCGAAATCCTTCAATGCGAAGCGCGCCAGCGCGCGGGCGAAGCC
>JACADZ010000140.1 GCA_013389105.1 Parvularculaceae bacterium
CACCGGGTTGATCGGCAGGCCCTCGATGCGCAGCGTCTTCTTCACCGGGACCGGCGGCCCGCCGTCGATCGCCTCGCCGATGCCGTTGAACACGCGGCCGAGAATCCCCGGCCCGAGCCCGAAGTAGATCGGCTCGCCGAGGAAGCGCACCGCGGTCTGCTGGAGCGCGAGACCCGCGCTCGTCTCGAGCAGCTCGATCGTGAGATGCGTCTCGTCGATCGCCGCGACGCGCCCGAGGCGCGGGCGGCCGTCGCCCCCGCGCACCTCGACCGCCTCGTTCAGGCCGACGTCGAGCGTGCGGCGCAGAAACAGCAGCGGCCCCTCGAGGCGCGTGGCCGCGTCACTCACTATCACTCTAGGATGCACGTTCTTCTTCCTTCACCGGGCCGAGTTCGACGAACTCCGCCTCCATGCGCGCCTCGAGCGCGGCGAACTTTTCGATCTCGCTCTCCGCGATCTCCTCGCCCATGCGCTGCAGCGGGCGCAGGCACTTCATCGCGGCGATGCGATCGGGCGTCACGCCCGCGTGCAGCGCGCCTTCAGCCTTGTCGATGAAGTAGGCGAGGAGCCGCATCATCGCGCCCTGCCGCGCCGGGCCGGCGTAACGGTCGATCTCCGAGAACGCCGACTGGCGCAGGAACGCCTCGTTCACCAGCTCGGCGCAGAAGAGCGTGAGCTGCTGGCGGGCGGGCAGCGCGTCCTTGCCGATGATCCGCGCCATGCGCTCGAGGTGCGCCTGCTCGTCGAGCAGCGTCAGGAACCGGCGGCGGAGCTCCAGCCATTCGTTCGCGCCGCTCGCCGCCGGGCTGCCGCCGGCCGGGAGCTTCGAGTACGTCTTCTGCCACCACTCGGCCATGCGCAGCGCGTCCTCGGAGTAGGACTGCAGCGGGTTGATCGCCGGGTAGAACCGCGCCTGCGCACGCTTCGCGTCGAGCGCCCAGAACGAGCGCACGTAGCGCTTCGTGTGGCTCGTCACGGGCTCCGAGAAGTCGCCCGAAGGCGGGCTCACCGAGCCGAGCAGCGTCACCGACCCGGTGTAGCCACCGAGCGTGCGCACCTTCGCCGCGCGCTCGTAGAAGTCGGCGATGCGGCTAGAGAGGTAGGTCGGGTAGCCGCCTTCGCCGGGGAGCTCACCGAAGCGGCCGGAGACCTCGCGCAGCGCCTCGGCCCAGCGGCTGGTCGAGTCGGCCATCAGCGCCACGTGCAGGC
>JACADZ010000133.1 GCA_013389105.1 Parvularculaceae bacterium
CCCCCCCCCCCCCCCACGGCAGGGTGAGCGGCAGCAGGGGCAGCAGCAGGATGCTGACGATCGTCAGCCCGGAAAGCAGGGCGGCCCAGGCCATCGCCGGCAGGAAGTTGCCGAACACCACGCGCACGCTGGCGACCACGGCCGCGACGAGACCGGCGCGGCGTTCGCACAGGAGCGGCACGGAGAAGGCCGAGACGCAGAACAGCAGGAAGGCGATGACGAAGCCCGAGACCGCGCCCCACAGCAGGAAGTCCCGCACGCCTTGCGTGACGGGAAGCAGCTCGGTCAGCCACACCGGTGCGGTGCCGACCATGTAGCTGTAGAGGATCGCGGCATCGGTGACGAAGATCATGAACAGCAGCGCGCACACCAGCGCGATCACCCAGATCGCCGGATCGGCGGCGGCGAAGCCCTTCGCCGTATCGCCGAAGCCGACTTTGCCGCCGGTCTCGTGGGCGCGCGCGATGCCGAAGAAGCCCGCCAGCACTGCGGGGCCGACCAGCATGAAGGCGCCGGCGGCGGCGATGACGAAGGGCGTGAAACCTTGCGAGAGAAGAACGCCGAGGATCAGCGCGCCGCCCAGCGTGAAGATGGCGGCGTAGGCGATGCTGGTAGCGCGCGTCGCATTGGCGAGCCGCCAGCCGTCGGTCAGCGCGACGGCGATGCTATCGAGGCCGAGCGGGCGCGTTTGCATATTCAACTCCGGGTATTGGATTGGGCAGGGAAGGCCGCGAGGTCGATGGCCGGCGCGGGCTGCCAGCCCTTCTTGCGGTGTTCGGCGACGACGTTGGTGAAGATGCCGCCGCGCACGTAGAAGCGCGCCGTCAGGCGCATGAAGCGCGGCTTGGTCGCGGCAACGAGGTCGTCGAGGATGCGGTTGGTCACGTCCTCGTGGAAGTGGCCCTCGTCGCGGAAACTCCAGACGTAGAGCTTGAGGCTCTTGAGTTCGACGCACAGTTTGTCCGGCACGTAGTCGAGGGTCAGCACCGCGAAATCGGGCTGGCCGG
>JACADZ010000051.1 GCA_013389105.1 Parvularculaceae bacterium
CCGACGACGTCGGCGGACTTCTTGATAGTCTCTATGCGGAGGAGATCGATTTCGCCCGCCTGCGCGCCATTGCGCCCGCGGACTGCGCCGCGCACTGGGAATCCTCGCTCGACTTTCTCAAAGTCGTGACCGAGGCTTGGCCCGCCTATCTCGCCGCCCAGAACCTCGAAGACCCGGCAAGGCGCCGCGCCCGCCTTCTCGACGCCGCGGGCAAAAGGCTCGCCCGCGAGACGGGTCCGGTCGTCGTCGCCGGCACCACGGGCTCCATGCCGGCGGTTGCAAGACTGATGGCGATCGCCGCGCGGCTGCCGCAGGGCGCGGTCATTCTGCCCGGGCTCGACCGCGCGCTCGCCGCCGATACGCGCGGCTGGAGCATGATCGACGACGGCCATCCGCAGGCGGGAATCAGCGCGGCGCTCGCGGCGATCGGCGTGACGCCCGACGAGGTCGCGCCCTGGCCGTCATCCGCCGACGCCGCCTCGCCGCGCGGCGCGCTCATCTCGCTGGCGCTGCGGCCCGCGGCGGCAACTGACGACTGGCTCGCTCTCGCCGCCGCCGCCGGCGCCGAGGACAAAGGCTTCGCCCGCGCGCTCGACGGCGTCTTGTTCATCGACGCCGCGCATGAAGAGGCGGAAGCGGCGGCGATCGCCCTCCTCCTGCGCGAGGCGCTCGAAACGCCGGGGCGCACCGCGATGCTGGTGACGCCCGATCGCGATCTCGGGCGCCGGGTCGCCGCCAAGATGCGCCGCTGGGGCGTGATCGTCGAGGACAGCGGCGGCACGCCGCTCGCCGGCGCGGCGATCGGCGGTTTCCTGCGGCTCGTCGCCGAATGGCTCGCTGCGCCCGCCGATCCGCTCGCCGTCATGGCCCTTGCGCGCTCGCGCTTCGCCCGTTTCGGGCTGGACAACCCGGGGCCGCTGGTCGGCCGTCTCGACCGACGACTGCGCGGTCCTCAACTGACGGAGGACCTCGCTGTTCTCGCGGCCTGGCTGGAGGGCGAGGACGCGGGGCTCGCGCCTCTGCTCGCAGCCTTCAAGGACGCGGCGGCGCATTGGCCCGCGGGCGGGCGCGACGAAACCGAGCGTGTCGAGATCGCCGCGCTCCTCGACGCGCACCTTGCCGCGTCGGAGCGGATCGCCGCCGGCTCTGGCGGCGCGGCGACGGATTTGTGGCGCGGCGAAGACGGCGACGCCGCTTCTAAGCTTTTGTCGGAACTGACGATGCTCGCGCCGGCGCTCGGAACCATCGCGCCCGCCGACTATCCGCAGACTTTCGTCCAGCTCATTTCAGCCGCGACCCTGCGAGGCGCCGACGACGCCCATCCCCGCCTCGCCATTCTGGGGCCCCTCGAGGCGCGGCTCCTGTCGGCCGACCTGGTCATCCTAGGCGGCCTCAATGAAGGGGTGTGGCCGTCGCAGCCCGGTCTCGACGCCTTCCTGTCGCGACAGATGCGCAAGGAGGCGGGGCTGCCCTCCGTCGAACGCCGCATCGGCCTTTCCGCGCACGACTTCGCGCAGCTCGCGGCCGCGCCGCGGGTCGTTTTCTCACGCGCCCGGGTCTCGGCGGGAACGCCCGCCCGGCCGTCGCGCTGGATCGTCCGCCTGAAGAATATCCTGCAGGGCGCGAACGCCCTCGGCCCCTTCGACGCCACCGCCCGCCTCGCCGCCATCGCGGCCGCCGCCGATCGTCCCGCCGCCGTGGAGCCGACGCCCCCGCCGAGGCCGATGCCCCCCGTCGAGGCGCGGCCGCGCGAGCTGCCGGTGACCGACGTCGAGACGTTGATCCGCGATCCCTACAGCATCTATGCGAAGCGCATCTTGCGGCTGAAGCCGCTCGACCGCCTCGGCGAGCCGATCGACCGCCGGCACTTCGGCAATTTGCTGCACAAGGCGTTCGAGCTCTTCACCCGCGATGGCGTCGATCCCGGCGCGCCCGACGCCTTTGCGCGGCTGAAGGTCCTGCTCGCCAAAGAGGCGCGGCGGCGCGGCATCGACGGGGCGTTCCTTGCGGCGTGGAGGTCGCGCTTCGACGACGCCATGGCCTGGTTCCTCGGCTTCGACCGCCAGCTGCGCGACGCCGGCGCCCGCAGTTTTCCCGAAGCGCAGGGCGCCCACGCCTTCGACATTGGGGGGCGCGAGTTCCGCCTGACGGCGAAGGCGGACCGGATCGCGGTCGCGGACGGCGGGGCGCGGATCTTCGATTACAAGAGCGGCAGTCTGCCGACGCTCGACCAGATGACGGCTGGGTTCAGTCCGCAGCTGCCCCTGATCGCCCTCATCGTCGAGGCGGGCGGATTCGTGGACCTCGGTCCGAGAACGGTCGAGAGCTTCGCCTATTTGAAGGCGTTCAACCGCAAGGAAGACGGCAAGGACGACGTCGCCGCGTCGGGCGACGACGCGCGAGCGATCATCGCCCGGACGGAGGCGGCGTTCCGCCGGCTGATCGCGGCCTTCGACGATCCGCGGACGCCCTATCTTTCGCAGCCCCGCCCGCAATTCCTGACGGACTACGGACAATACGACCGGCTGGCGCGCCGCCGCGAATGGGGCGTCGAGGAGGGCGCGGAATGACCCGCGCCCATCCAGCGCCGCTCGACTTGGCGATCGCCGCCCAGCAGCGTGCGTCCGATCCCGCCGTTTCGGCCTTCGTCGACGCCAATGCCGGCGCCGGCAAGACGGCGGTCCTGACCGCCCGGGTCGCGCGCCTCCTCCTCGCGGGCGCCGAGCCCTCGAAGATCTTGTGCATCACCTACACCAAGGCGGCGGCCGCCGAGATGGCGGACCGCCTCCTTAAGATGCTCGGCGAATGGGCGCTCGCCGACGACGCGACGCTCGCCGCGCGCCTTGGCGAGATTGAAGGACCGCAGGCAGGGCGCCGGGGAGGCGGAGACCTCGCCCGGGCGCGCGCCCTCTTCGCGCGCGCGCTCGAAACCCCGGGCGGCCTCAAGATCGGCACCATTCATTCATTCTGCGAAAGCGTGCTGCGGCGTTTCCCGCTCGAGGCCGGCGCGGCCCCCGGCTTCACCGTGCTCGACGACAAGGAGGCGCGCGCCCTCGCCGGCGACGCGCTCAACGACGTCATGGGACGCGCCGACGTCGATCCTTGCGTCGCCGCGCCGCTTCAAAGTCTTACCAGCGCGATTGACCCGACCCGTCTGGAGGCGCTCCTCATCGAGAACACCGTCTCGCGACAGAAGATCGGGGAGGCGTGCGCCGCCGCGGGCGGCTTCGGCAAGCTCCGCGCCCGGCTGGCGCAGAGATTCAGGGTCGTTCCGGGAGAGACGCCCGCCAGCATTCGCGCGGCGGCCGCCGCCGGGGTCGTGCGCGCCAAAATCGTGGATTTCCAGGCGGCGCTGCGCTCGGGCGGGCCGAACGGCGAGAAAATCGCCAATGGCGCGCTCGCCGACTACCTCAAGGCGCAAAATGACGCCGAACGTTTCGACGCGCTCTACAGGGCGCTGTTCACCCTGGCGGGCGCGCCGCGCAAGCACTTCCCCGACGCCAAGGTGAAGCAGCGGCATCCCTGGACCGAAGGTTTCTGCGGCCGTCTCGCAAGGACGCTCGGGGAGGCGGAAACGCGCGCGCGCGAGGCGCAGAACGGCGCCGACACCATCGCATTCTTGACGCTGCTTGAAAAAGCCATGGAAGGATATGCGCGCCTCAAGGAGGCGCAGGCCGGACTCGACTATGACGATCTCATCGAAAAGACCAGCAGGCTCTTTGCAGCGGCCGACGGGGCCTGGGTGCGCTACAAGCTCGACCAGGGCGTCGATCACATCCTGCTCGATGAAGCGCAGGACACGAGCCCCGAGCAATGGCGCGTCGTCGAAGCGCCGCTCGGCGAGTTCTTCGCCGGCGAAGGCGCGCGCCCGGCGCAGCGCACCTTCTTCGCCGTCGGCGACCAGAAGCAGTCGATCTACTCGTTCCAGGGCGCTGACGCGGAACTCTTTCAGGAGAAGCTTCACGATCTCGGCAAGACAATCAGCGCCGCGGCGCAGACCTGCCGGACGGAGCCTTTGCGCCTCTCCTTCCGCTCGGCCGCCCCGATCCTTGAATTCGTTGACGCCCTGTACGCAGACTCAAATGTGC
This sequence comes from Parvularculaceae bacterium, assembly GCA_013389105.1. GTDB lineage: Bacteria > Pseudomonadota > Alphaproteobacteria > Caulobacterales > Parvularculaceae > Amphiplicatus. The sequence goes on from JACADZ010000051.1 coordinate 4,089, forward strand.
TCGCCGGCGTCGGCGCGGCGGACGAGACCATGCGCCACGAACTCAACCGCGTCGGCGCGGCGGGCGCGGTCGAGCTCTGGCCGCTTGTCCCCAGGGACGCGGCGCAACCGGCCGACGCCTGGGACGTCGCCCTCGACGCGATCCTGGAGAGCGATCCACGGCGCATCCTCGCGAACGCTCTCGCCGATGAGCTGAACCGCCGGATCGGCGACGACATGCTCCTGTCGCGCGGCCGGCCGCTCCGGGCGAGCGACGTCCTCATCCTCGTGCAGAACCGCGGCCCCCTGTTCCATGAGGTGCTGAAGGCGCTGGCGCGCCGGGGCGTGCCGGTCGCCGGCGCCGACCGCATCCGCCTCCTCGAGGAGCCTGCCGTCGAGGACGTGCTCTCGGTCGCGCGCGCGGTTCTTCTCTATTCGGACGATCTCTCGCTCGCCGAGGCCCTGCGCAGCCCGTTTTTCCGGATCGACGATTCCTCGCTCTATGATCTTGCGCAGTCGCGTCCGCCGGAGGAGCGGCTGCGCGCGACCCTGCGCCGCCGCGCCGCCGAGCGGCCGGAGTGGGCCGAAGCGGAGGAGGCGCTCGTCAGGGCCGAGCGCATCGCCCTCGACAAGGGCGCTTTCGCCTTCGTCTCCCACCTCCTTGAAGAGGGCGCGCCGTCGGGGCGGGAGAAGCTCTTCGGGCGCCTGTCTCCGGCGGCCGCCGAGCCGCTCAACGAACTCCTGCGCCAGACCCTCGACTATGAGCGGCGGCGGCCGCGCAGCCTGCAGGGCTTCGTCAACTGGCTCGAAGGCGAGGCGCAGGAGGTCAAGCGCGACCCTGATCTCGCCGGCGACGCCGTGCGCGTCATGACCGTCCACGGCGCCAAGGGCCTGCAGGCGAACATGGTGGTCCTTCTCGACGCGCACCGCCCGCCCAGGCTCAGCGCTTCGCCGCTCTTTTTCGAGGGCGTCCGCGGCGCGCGCTCGCCGGTCCTGTCGCGCGACAAGGATCGCGAGAGCGAGGCGGCGCGGGAGGCTCGCGCCGAGGCCAGGCGCCGGGCCCATGAAGAACACCGCCGCCTTCTCTATGTGGCGGCGACGCGGGCGCGCGACCGCCTCGTCATCTGCGGCGTGCAGCACGGCAATGCCGCGGATCCGCACAAAAAGCCCCCTGCCGAGAAGTCCTGGCATGCGCTCGCCGAGGACGCTTTCGCGCGGCTTCATCCGCGGGCGGATCGTGACGCGCCCTACGGAGGCGCGATTCGCGTTATCGATTGTCCGCAGAATGCGAAGATCGAGCGCGAGGACGATGTCGGCGACGTGTTCGATGCGAGCCCGCCGTCCTGGTTGAAGACGCCGGCGGCGCCGGAGCGCCGGACGCCGCGCCTGTCTCCCTCAAGGCTCGGCGCCGAGGCCGAAGCGATCTTCTCGCCGCGACGCCCGCGCGACAGCCTCTTGCGCGGAAGGACGCTGCACCGGCTCATTGAACTCCTGCCGCAGGCGGAGGACTCCCGGCGCGACGCGCTCGCGGACCGGCTGCTGGCGCAGCTGGCGCCGGGGATCGCCGCCGAAGAGCGGGCGCGCTGGCGCGACGAGGCGCTCGCCGTGGTGCGGAACCCTCAGTTCGCGCCGGTCTTCTCGCCGATGAGCCGCGCCGAAGTCGCCGTCGCCGGAACGCTGCACACAGCCCGGGGCGACCGCTTCGTGTCAGGACAGATCGACCGGCTCGCCTTCGACGGCGGACGGATTCTCGTCATTGACTACAAGACAAACCGTCCGCCGCCGAAAAGCATTGAGGACGCGCCCGAGGCCTACGCCGCGCAGCTCGCCGCCTATCGCGCGCTGCTGCGCCAGCTATACCCCGAGGCGCGCATCGAGGCGGCTTTGCTGTGGACCTACGAGGCCCGCCTGATGACGGTCCCGGACCGGCTCCTCGACGAAGCCCTCGCAAGTTTTCTTGAAGCCGCTTGAACTCCGGGCCGGCCGGTCTATCTTCGCTCGTTCGCCAGTTTCAGGAGAAGCCTTCAAATGGCCACGCGTAAAGTCACCGATGCGAGTTTCGAGGCCGACGTTCTGAAGGCCGACCGGCCCGTGCTGGTCGATTTCTGGGCGGAATGGTGCGGACCCTGCCGTCAGATCGGGCCGGCGCTCGAAGAGCTCTCCGACGAACTTTCCGGGTCGGTGACGATCGCCAAGGTCAATATCGACGAGAGCCCGGAGACGCCGGGCAAATATGGCGTTCGCGGCATCCCAACCCTCATGCTGTTTTCGGGCGGACGTCTCGCCGCGACGCTCGTCGGCGCGCGCCCGAAATCGGCGATCGCCGCCTGGCTCAAAGGCGAGGTCGCCAAGGCGGCGCCGCGCGTCAGCTGACGCCGCTACCTCCGGAACGCGTCGGCCATCTGCTGCAGCGAGAACGGAAACACGATCGTGTTGGAACGGTCCGAAGCGATCTCCTGAAGGGCGTTGAGATAGCGCAGCTCCATCGAACCGGTCTGCCCCGATAGGATGTTCGCGGCTTCGGCCAGCTTGGCCGCCGCCTGCTGTTCGCCTTCGGCCGAGATGATTTTCGCGCGCCGCTCGCGCTCGGCTTCGGCTTGTTTCGCAATGGCGCGGATCATCTCGGGCGCGACGTCGACATGCTTGATCTCGACGTTCGAGACCTTGATGCCCCAGGCCTCGGTCTGATGGTCGAGGATCGCCTGGATGTCCTTGTTGAGCTTGTCGCGCTCTTGCAGCATCTCGTCGAGCTCGTGCTTGCCGAGCACGGAGCGCAGCGTCGTCTGCGCGAGCTGACTGGTCGCCGCCATGTAATTCTCGACCTGCACGACGGCGCGCACCGCGTCGACGACGCGGTAGTAGATGACGGCGTTCACCTTCACCGAGACGTTGTCGCGGGAGATGACGTCCTGCGGCGGCACGTCGTGGACGAGCGTGCGCATGTCGACCTTGCGCATGGTCTGGATGGCCGGAATGAGCAGGACGAGGCCTGGCCCCGCCGCCTTGCGCCCGACGCGTCCGAGCGTGAACACGACGCCGCGCTCATACTCCTTGAGGATTTTTATGATGTTCGTCAGCACGAACAGCGCGACGAGCGCGAGAATTCCAAGAAGGCTGAAACCGCCTGGCATGCATCATCTCCTTATGCGGCGCCGTCCGACGGCGCGGGTTCGCCCCCCTGCGGGGACGCAATAGGCTTGACCTCGAGCGAGAGGCCCCGGGTCCTTGCGACCCGCACTCGGTCGCCGGGCCGCAACGCCGGCGCGCCGGTCGCGCGCCAGAGCTCGCCGCCGGCGCGCACATAGCCCTCGCGCCCGCTCCACTCGACGACTTCTACGGCTTCCTCGCCCCAGCGGTCTCCGACACGGTGCTCGCTCTTCTTCGCCCACAACGCCATACCCCAGAGGAGCTTGATCGCGGCAATGAGCACGATGCCGGCCATCACGGCCGCGACCACCGCCGCCAGCGGAGAGAGCGCCGCCTCGCCCACGCGTAACACCTCCGGACATTCGATCAGGCCTCGCCGGGCATCAGCCCGCCGAGGAGGCCGGAAGCCTTGGCCTGTTTGACAATGAGCACAAGGCCTTCGATCTCGACGACCTTGACCCGGTCGCCCTTCCTCAGCACGCGGTCAGACCGCGCCCGCCAGCGTTCGCCGTCGACGATGACCCAGCCTTCCTTGCCGTCCCAGTCGTCGACGACGCCTTCGCGCCGGCGGATCGCTTCGGCGCCGATGAGCGGCCCGTGATTGCGCGACCCGACGACGGCGGCGAGGATGAAGGCGAGAAAGCCGCCGACGATGATCACGATGCCCCCGATCACCGGGGACGAAACCTTGAACCCTTCCGGAAAGACCAGATAGAGGCCGAAGGCGAACATGACCGCCCCGGCCAGCCCGACGAGCCCCAGGGTCGGGGTGTAGGCCTCGACGAGGATGAACAGGCCGCCGGCGAGCATGAGCGCGAGCCCGAGCCAGTTGTAGGGCAGCACCTGCATCGCATAGAGGCCGAGTATGATGCAGCCGAGGCCGACGACCCCGGGCAGCACCGAGCCCGGATTCCACATTTCGATGATGATGCCGGTCGTGCCGAGCGCGAGCAGGATGGCGAGCACGTTGGGATGGGAGATGAAGCCGAGAATCCTTTCAACGAGGGTCGGTTCGGCCCGCTCCAGCACGAGATCCTTCGTCGAGATGGTCTTGTCGCCCGAGGCGACATGCACTTTCCGCCCGTCGATCTGCTTGAGGAGATCGTCGATGTTTTCCGCGACGAGATCGATGACGCCGAGTTCTAGGGCCTCGCTCGCGGTCGCAGAAATGCCCTCGCGCACCGCCCGTTCCGCCCAGTCGGCGTTGCGGCCGCGCGCCTCAGCGAGGGCGCGGATATAAGCGGCCGAATCGTTGATGAGCTTGGCGCGCATGGCGCCCTCGTTCGAGAGCGGCTAGGCTTCCGGCGCCGAGGTCGGGCGGATGTCGCGGATGGCCCTGCCCGCCTCTTCCGCCGCCCTGGTCGCGCCTTCGTCCGTCGGCTGAGCGTCCTTGTCGGGATTTTTCGGCGTCGGCGCGTCCTTGAAGGAGTCATCGTCCGACGGGGCGCCGCCGATTTCAACCGGGGTCGCCGCGCCGGTGTTGGTCGAGGGGGCCATCGCCGACACGTGCGCGGCGTACATGATGTAGAACCCGGCCGACGCCGACCGTGCGCCCTGCGGCGACACATAGGTTGCGACCGGCGTCTCGGACGCAAGGATCGCCTTGATGATGGTCTTCATGGAGTCGACGAGGCCGCCCGGCGTGTCGATCTCGATGATCACGAGCTCCTTGGCCTGGTCCGAGGCGGCCCCGATCTCGCGCGCCAGATAGGCCGCCGAGGCCGGAGTCACGGGCCCGTCGAGCGTCAGGATGACGCCTTTGCGCTGCGCCTCCCCTTCCTGTGCGACCGCGCCCGCGAGGAGGGACGCGCCGGCGGCGACAAGCGCGGCGAGCCAGGCGCCCCGCAGCCAGGAAACCAATGAGGCCTTCATTCGATGCGCCCCCGCCATGCCACGCTCGAGACATAAGCCGCGCCTGCGGCGAATCAATGACGGCGGCGGCGGCGGAGGCCGATTTTTCCGGCGTGCTTTCAGCGCGTTAACCGGGGCGGCTCGCTCAATAGGCGGCGATTTCGACCGTGTAGCCCTCGGCGCGGAGATTCCTCAGGATACGGTGGAGATGGTCCTGGCCCTGAGAGCTTGGCCGCTCGGATAAGCGGGGTCTTGAAGACGCGACCTTCAGGGCGCGCCGCGGCGGCGACGATATCGGCCGCCGCAAGGCGCGCATGCGACCGCGCCAGGTCAAGGCTCCGATGGGCGGCTGACAGGTCGACCCTCGCGGCGATGCTCCGCATGCCAAGAGACGCGGCCGGGGACCTTGTCAAATGCGAGCCGCGCGGCCGCGGACCATTGCAGGATTGCCGCGTCTGCGGCTTAGGCGCGGGGCGCCGGCCGCTCATTGGCTCTCGCACCTGCAAAAACTCCCCGAAGCAAGGCCCCTCAACTGTGGGACGCGGTCAACACTTGGAAGATTTTCGCCGAATCAAGGCCCCAAAATGACAGATTCAGGTGCCCGGGCGTCCTCGATGGGCTTACAATTTGCCTTCGGGAAAGGCCGGAAAAAAAATCCGGCGCAGGGAGGACTGACATGAAGAAGGGACTTTGGGCGAAGGCTTCCGCCTTCGCGCTGGCCGCCGCCATCGGCCCGCAACTCGCCGCCGCGCAGGACAGCGCGGCCGACGTTCTCCGCGACGAGGTGTTCGTCACGGCGCAGAAGAAGGCCGAGGCCGAGAACGTGCAGGACGTGCCGCTGGCGGTCACCGCCTATGGCGACAAGCAGCTCGACGCGCTCAAGGTGCGCGACCTCGGCAATCTTTCCTACAAGATGCCGAACGTTCAGCTTGAAGATATCGGCACCTCGCGCGGCATCGCCAACTTCTCGATCCGCGGCCTCGGCATCAACTCCTCGATCCCCTCGATCGATCCGGCCGTCGGCACCTTCGTGGACGGCGTCTATCTCGGCCAGAACGGCGGCGTCGTTCTCGACATCTTCGATCTTGAGTCGATCGAAGTGTTGCGCGGGCCTCAAGGCATACTGTTCGGCCGCAACGTCACCGGCGGCGCCGTCCTCATCAACACCAAGCGCCCCAATCTCGAGGAATTCGAAGCCTCGGCGAAGTTCGCGGTCGACAGCGGCCTGCGCGGCACCGGCCTCAATTACTACGCCATGGGATCGGTCTCGGGCCCCCTCATCAAGGACTCGCTCGCGCTCAAGCTCTCGGCCTATTACAACCGCGACAAAGGCTGGTTCAAAAACTATCTCGGCGGCCCCAATCTCGTCGCCAGGGTCGCGGCCATCGGCGGCACGCCGGCCGCGCTCCAGGGCCTCGGCTATCCGATCGCCGTCAATAAAGCCGACGCGTTCGCGGATTTCGGCGAGGCCGAGACGTGGATGGTCCGCCCCTCGCTGCTGTGGGCGCCCAGCGATAATGTCGAACTCCTGATCCGCTACGAGCATGGCGACAGCACGGGCGACGGCCCGGCGGCGCAGAACCACCCCGGATTCCGCGCGCCTTACGACACCGCGGCCGGCGCGCCCATACCGCCCGCGCCCTCGGTCAACGCCTTCTTCACGGCGCCGAAGGACAGCTTCACCTTCTCGATCGACGAGCCCGGCTTTTACAATTTCGAGTGGGACGCCGTGACCGCCGAACTCAACATCGACGTGCCGTTCGGCGACGGCCGCATCACCAACATTTTCGGCTGGCGCGACTCGTCGGGCTCGACGCGGAGCGATATCGACGCCACCCCGTTCTGGCTCTTCCACGCCGGTTCGATCAGCGAATATGACCAGATCTCGAACGAGCTCCGCTATGCGGGCCGGTTCTGGGACCGGGTCAACACGACGGTCGGCTTCTACTATTTCACCTCGGACAACGCCTATGAAGAGCAGCGCTACCTGCTCGGCAACCGCCAGACCTTCTTCGGCGGCGGCATCCAGGACGCGCGGCAATACGGCGTGTTCGGACAGCTTGAGTTCGACCTCAGCGAAACCTTCTCGCTGATCGGGGGCGTGCGCTACACGAACGAGAAGAAGTCGGTCGACATCTTCAATCTCGTGCCGCCCTTCACCAACGCCCCGCCGCCGGCCGCGATCGGTCAGTGCTCGATCTACACCGGCTCGTGCGGCGTCGATTTCTCGGAAACCCGGACCTGGGAGAACATCACGCCCAAGGCGGGCTTCCAATGGGACGTTCGCGACTGGTTCAACCTCTACGGCCACTGGACCGAGGGCGTGCGCTCGGGCGGATACAACTTCCGCAACACGGCGGCGGCGATTCCGATCCAGGGCTTCGACGAGGAGGAGGTCGACACCTTCGAGCTCGGCTTCAAGGCCCAGCCGGCCGACGGCAAGGCCACCATCAACTTCGCGGTGTTCCGCACCTCGATCGACGACATGCAGCGGGAGGTGAACCTGCCCGATGCGGTCGCCGGCGTCGTCCAGCTCATCCGCAACACGGCCGACGCCAACATCTTCGGCATCGAGCTCGAAGCCCAGTACGCGGTGACCGACAACCTCGTCATCATGGGCAATCTCGGCCGGCTCGACGGCGAGTATGAGGAGGTGTTCTTCAACCTGAACAGCGACTTCCGCGACATCACCACCGGCACGGCGGCGACGACCGGCGTGCAGAACCTGCCGCTCGACACCGACATCCTCGACGTGCGCGACCTCCAGCTGCAGATCCCGCGCCTCGCGCCCTGGACCTACGGCATGGGCTTCGTGCACTCGATGGATCTCAGCGACATGTTCTCGGTCGATACGCGCTTCAACTGGTCGCACCGCGACGACAACGCCTACACCGACAACAACCTCGGCATCCTCCAGGGCGCCGACATGATCGACGCGACCATCGCCCTCAATATCGGGACGCATGCGATCTTCTCGATCTACGGGCAGAACCTCCTCAACGAGGTCACCCATGGCGGCGAGACGCAGCTTCCGACCGCGCTCGGCGGCGGCTCGTTCGCGCCCCTCAACAAGGGCCGCGTCGTCGGTCTCGAACTGCAGCTGAAGCTCTGATCCGTCTCCGCCGGATCTTGCGGCAACGGGGCCCTTCGGGGCCCCGTTTTCATTCTGCGGCGGTCCGCTAAGGGTGACTTTAACGATTGCGCCGCCTACATATCGGCCATGGCCGATCGGCGAATCCTCCTCATCATCGGCGGCGGAATCGCCGCCTACAAATCGCTCGAACTCGTGCGCGAGCTTCAGCGGCGCGGCGTTGCATCGCGCGCGATCCTCACCGCCGCGGGCGCGCAGTTCGTGACGCCGCTCTCGCTCGGCGCGCTCACCGGCGACAAGGTCTACGCCGACCTCTTCAACCTCACCGACGAAGCCGAGATGGGCCATATCGAGCTGTCGCGCTCCGCCGATCTCGTCGTCGTCGCGCCCGCGACCGCGGACCTGATGGCCAAGCTCGCGAACGGACTTGCGAACGACCTCGCCTCGACGGCGCTGCTGGCGACCGACAAGCCGGTCCTGATGGCGCCGGCGATGAACGTGCGCATGTGGGCGCACGCGGCGACGCAGCGCAATCTCCGGCGGCTCAAAGAGGACGGCGTCCTCTTCGTCGGACCGGGCGAAGGCGAGATGGCCTGCGGCGAATACGGGCCGGGCCGCATGGCGGAGCCGTTCGAGATCGCCGACGCCGTCGAGGCCGCGCTCAAGGACCGCCGCGCCGAGCCCCTCGCCGGCAAGCGCCTCGTCGTCACCGCCGGTCCGACCCATGAGCCGCTCGATCCCGTGCGCTACCTCGCCAACCGCTCGTCGGGGCGCCAGGGCTATGCGCTCGCCGCGGCGCTGGCGCGTCTCGGCGGGGAGGTCGTGCTCGTTTCCGGCCCGACCGCGCTCGCCGCGCCTCCGGGCGTCTCCATGGTCCGGGTCGAGACGGCGCGCGATATGCTGGCCGCCGTGGAGCGCGCCCTGCCCGCCGACGCCGCGATCATGTGCGCGGCCGTCGCCGACTACCGTCCGGCGAACGAAACGCGCTCGAAGATCAAGAAAGAGCGCGGCGGCCTCTCCGGCATTCCGCTCACGGAGAATCCCGACATCCTGCAGACCGTGGCGCAGATGAAGACGGGACGCCCGGCGCTGGTGGTCGGCTTCGCCGCCGAGACCGACGACGTCCTCGCCAACGCCGAAGAAAAGCGCCGCCGCAAGGGTTGCGACTGGATCGTCGCCAACGACGTCTCCGGCGACGTCATGGGCGGCGCCGACAACGCCGTCACGGTCTTGACCGCGGCCGGCGCCGAGACCTTCGCGCGCGCGCCGAAGGAAGAGATCGCGCGCCGCCTCGCCGAGAAGGTCGCGCAGACGCTCTCGGCCCCGACGCGCCGGGGCAAGCTGCGCGCCGTCAAGTCGTCTTAGCGGCCCTACCGCCCGCCGAAATACTGAATGAGGCCGAACACCACCTCGAAGGCGATGAGCGCGATGATGATGAGCTCGAGGCGGTGCGATTTCTCGGTGTCGATGATGTCGGTGAACGCCGTCGCGGTGTCGCCGATGACGCCGAGCTTGGCGTTCAAGGTCTCGACCCGCTCGCGGATCTCGTATTCGTCCTCGAGGCGGGCGTAGAGCCGGTCGAGATCGGGCCGGTCCCACAAGACGTCCGGCTTTTCGAGCGCGGCGACGCGGCCCGCGACGCGGGCCTTCACGAGGAGCGCCTCGCCGATCAGCTTCAGCATGACGCGCCGCCCGGCGGGCGCGCGCCCCTTCTCGGCGAGCGGGCGCATGAACGGCTCGACCGCGTCGAAGACGCGCGCGACCTGGCGCTCGTCGCTGTCGAGCGCGGCGCTCTTCGCCAGGATGTCGGCGACGACGAGCAGGTGCTCCGGCGCGAAGCTTTTCAGCGCAATGACGCCGTCCGGCGTCACCTGGTCCGCCCCCTCCGGGGACAGGCGCACGCGGATGATCTCGTTCTCCCGCGGCGGCGCTGGATTGACGATGCGCGGCTCGAGTCCGCGCAGAATCTCGTCCTCTTCGAGGGGCGTCAGCCCGATCAGGACCACGGCGCCGTGGCGGTAGATCGCGGCGAAGCCCCCGTCCCCCGCCTTGAAGGCCAAGGGCGCGGTCGCATAGACGTCGCCCCGCTCAAGGCCGCTCGTATTGATCCGTTCACCGACGATGAGGGCGCGCCCGGTCAGCGTTGCTCCGTTCGCGGCCAGTTTGGGCGCGGCGTTCATGAGCGGCGCAGAGCTGACGGCCGAGTCATATGCGGGCGCCCGTCAGCCTCCGGACGATTTCATCGAGCTGGTCGAGATCGCGATAGGCGATGCCGATCATGCCGTCGCCCTTCGGTCCGTGCTCGATGGTCACCAGCATGCCGAGCGCGGAAGCGACCGCCTCCTCCAGGGCGCGGGTGTCGGCGTCTTTCCGTCCGCCTACGGATGAAAACGGATTGGCGGAGGCGGAGGACGGGGCCGGGCGGCCGCCCTTTGCGGACGCCGGCGGCGCCGCGGCCTGGCGCGGGGCTGCGCGATCGAGGGCGCGGCGGACGAAGTCCTCGACCTCGCGCACTGAAAGGCCTTCGGAGAGGACGATCTTGAGGAGTTCGTCCGGCTTGGGCGCGCCGATCATGGCCCGGGCGTGGCCGGCGGTGATCTCGCCCTTTTCAAGCGCCGACATGATCGCCGGGGGGGACGTCAGCAGCCGCATCGAATTGGCGATGTGGCTGCGCGACTTGCCGACCGCCTTCGCCACCTGCTCGGGCGTTCGCTTGTAGACCTCGATGAGGCGCTCATAGGCGCGCGCCTCCTCGACCGGATTGAGATCGACCCGCTGCACGTTCTCGATGAGGGCGATCTCGGCAGCCTCCTGCTCGCTGAGGTCGCGGATGACGACCGGGACCTCATGGAGCTGCGCCTTCTGAGCCGCCCGCCAGCGCCTTTCGCCGGCGACGATCTCGTAGCTCTCGGGCCCTAAGGGGCGGACGAGGATCGGCTGCAGGAGGCCGCGCGCCCGGATCGAGTGGGCGAGTTCCTCGATGGCCGCCTCGTCGAAATGCCGCCTCGGCTGGTTCGGATTGGGCTTTAGGAACTCGACCGGCAGGACCGCGCGCGCCTTCGCCGGCGGGGCGTCGCCCTCGCGGCGGGCCG
>JACADZ010000118.1 GCA_013389105.1 Parvularculaceae bacterium
CACCGGGTGCATCGAGTCGGCGCGATACTGGGAGGTCATGAAAGCATGGAAATGACGAGCTATCGACCGGGATGGATGCAAACAGGCAAGGCGGCCCTGCTGCTGGCGCTGGCGGGCTGCGGACCGAAGTCGCCTTCGAGCAAGACTCTCAGATTATTGCCGCCAGTCACTCAGAGGTCGTTCTGGCTGAAGCAGGGGATAAGCATATCCTGGTGGCATTTGTGGGCAAACCTCATCGCATCGATGATCGCGGCAAGAGTCAGGTCGGCAAGGCGCTGCGGGAAATCGGCTTTGTAGACTATTTCCGGGCGGAGCAGCTTGGCTGGGTCCTCTACCTCGAAGGTTCTACTGACCTCAGCATTCTGCGAGAGCTGGCGCGGAAGCTAGAACATCCGGCTGCGCCGCTGCTGGAAAGCCCGTTTGTCTATTATGTCGGCAACAAGTTTGCAAAGGCCAAGGACCATTTCTGGGGATTGCGAGAAGCCAAATCCGATTTCGTAGGCATTGTGATCCTGGATAGACAGGACAACTATCGGCTCGAATCGAATGCGGCCATTACCGAAATGATGTGGCGTCGCCGCGAAATCGAGAACTACCTGTGTGATGAAGAAGTCTTGATCGAGTTTGCCCGATCTCAGAATGAATTCAACGATCTTCCGCTGTTTGCAGATCGTGAAGGCAGCCGCCATGAAGCAGTGATGCGTGAAGTCATCGCCGATGTGTCACGTTCGTTGGAACTCTTAAGCCGTCCGTCTCCGTGGTCATCTGACATCAAAGCGACCGACGATTTTCTGGATCCGCTGTTCGAGAATTACTATCGACGACTAAGTTTACCCAACCTATTGCGTAAGACCGATTACCATGTGCTGACTCGTTTTCTGCCTGTAGAACGGATCGATCCTGAGATCGTCGAGAAATTGGATGCCATTGTGGAAATCGCCAGGCGTGCCAACCCAGTAACAGGAGACGCATGATCGTCTCTGCGTCGTACCGGACGGATATTCCGGCCTTCTATGGCGATTGGTTCCTGAATCGACTAGATGCAGGATTCTGCTGGGTGCGAAACCCCTACAGCGACCAGATGTATCGCGTCAGCCTCCTCCCCGACGACGTGGATGGTTTCGTCTTCTGGACGAAGAACGCCGGGCCGTTCCTGGATGCGCTGCGAAACGTTCACCGTCGCGGCTTTCCGTTTGTGGTACAGTACAGCATGACGGCCTATCCACGCCAACTAGAGTTCTCGGTCATGGATGTGGCGCGAGGGATTACCCATGCCCGCCAGATCGCCGATCAGTATGGACCGCGCGTGGTCGTCTGGCGCTACGATCCGATCCTGTTCACTTCGCTGACCGAGGCTGATGACCATCGCCGGAGCTTTGAGCGGTTAGCTGCCGCGCTGGAAGGCACGGTCGATGAAGTCGTGATCTCGTTCGCACAGATTTACGCGAAAACGCGGCGCAGCCTGGAACGAGCCGCCCGGCACTTTAGCTTCACCTGGAACGACCCGCCCGGTGAGTATAAACAAGCGTTGGCCGCTGATCTGGCGCGGATGGCCGCTGCCCATGGGATGCGATTGGCGGTGTGTTCGCAGAATGCCTATGTCCCGCAGAGCGGCTTCCCCGCCCGCTGCATCGACGCGGGGCGGTTGTCCGATGTAGCCGGGCGGCCCATCCGAGCGCCGCAGAAGGGCAACCGCCCCGACTGCGCCTGTACGCTCTCCCGCGACATCGGCGCTTACGACACCTGCCCGCACGGCTGCGTATACTGTTATGCCGTGCAGGATCGAGGGCTGGCGCGGAACCACCGCCGCCAGCATAGTCACACTACCGAGAACCTCAGTCAGACCCGCCTTGATGTGGAGGCGGAGACCGTTAACCATCAGGAGATGTGATGAGCCTGAGCGATTATGTTCGTGTCATGCCGAAGGCTGAACTGCACGTTCACCTCCAAGGCGCAACCCAACCGGAAACGCTGCTCCACCTAGCTCAGCGCAACGGCATTACCCTCCCCGCCGAAACCGTGGAGGGCATTCGTGAGTGGTACACATTCCAGGATTTCGACCATTTTCTGAGCGTCTACGATCTGATCTGTGAATGCTTCCGCAGCGGCGAAGACATCGAACTGGCGCTGCGGGAATTCAGCGCAGGACAGGCTGCCCAGAACATCCGCTATACCGAAGTGACCTTCACCCCACCACGCCGCATCCCCTGGCCGGAGCAGTTTGCCGCGCTGCGCCGGGGGCGGGAATGGGCACTGACCGAACACGGCATCATCATCAACCTCATCCTAGATATTCCCCGCGAATATGACGCCGCCGTTGGTAACTTGATCGCCGACTGGGCCATCGACGGATCGCGGGCTGGGGTCGTGGTTGGATTAGGCTTGGGCGGCCCGGAGCGGGGCAATCCAGCGGCGCGGTTCGCCGATGCCTTCGAGAAGGCGCGGGCATCCGGTCTGCCAGCTGCGCTCCATGCAGGCGAGGTAGTCGGACCAGAGAGCATCTGGGACGCGCTGGCGCATGGCTTCTCGGCGCGGATCGGTCACGGGGTGCGCTGCCTAGAAGACCCGCGGTTGGTCGAACACCTGCGAGATCGTCAGATTCCGCTGGAAGTCTCGCCGAGCAGCAATGTGCTGCTTGGTGTGTGCTCATCGCTGGCCGAACACCCACTGCCACGGCTGCTTGATGCCGGGCTGTATGTGACGGTCAACAGCGATGACCCGCCCATGTTTAACACCACGCTGACGGACGAATTCCTTCGGTGTGCGGAGGCGTTCGGCTGGGGGGCTGAACGGATCGAGCAGCTTACCCTCAATGCGCTGCGGGTAGCCTTCTATTCAGAACGGCAAACGCTCGTCGAACAGTATCTTGCCGAGTTCGCTCGGCTCCGCGAGCAGTTTGGCATTCAGACCTGTGAGCCTGTTGAATCCGCCTCCCACATAGGACCATGAACCGCATGTCTCTCACCGATTTTATTTACGCCATGCCCAAAGTGGAACTCCATGTCCATCTGGAAGGGGCTGTCCAACCGGAAACGGTGCTGACGCTGGCGCGGCAGCATCACATCGAACTGCCCGCAAACGATGTCGAAGGTATTCGCCGCTGGTATGCCTTCACCGATTTTCCCCATTTTGTGCGGATTTATCTGAAGATTTCAGAGTGCATCCGCACGCCAGAAGATATTGAACTGATCGCCCGCGAGTTCCTGGCAGGGCAGGCTCGCCAGAACATCCGCCACACCGAGTTCACCTATACCCCCTACACCCACTATCATTTCAAAGGGCTGGATGGGGGAGCGCAGTTAGCGGCGCTCAACCGGGCGCGGCGCTGGGCGGAAACCGAGCTGGGCATTACCAGCGGAATCATTCTGGATATTTCCCGCAACGTCACGCCCGAAGAAGGGCTATGGACGGCTGATCTGGCCATCAGCGGCATGAACGATGGCGTCGTGGCGCTGGGGCTGGGTGGGCCAGAAGTTGGTCATCCGCCGGAGAAGCACGCGGTTTCGTTTGATCGGGCAGCCGCGGCAGGGCTGGCCTGCATCCTCCATGCGGGCGAAACCGCCGGCGCGGAGAGTATCTGGGGCGCGATCCGGCACGGGCGAACGGCGCGGATCGGGCACGGGATTCGCTGTCTGGATGACAGCGCGCTGGTCGATTATCTGCGGGAGACCCAGATTCCGCTCGAAGTTTCGCCGTCGAGCAATGTCCGCCTGGGAGTCGTTCCGCATCTGGGCGACCATCCCCTGCCCCGCCTGCTGGCCGAGGGGCTGTACGTGACACTGAACAGCGATGATCCGCCCATGTTCGATACCACGCTGACCGACGAATACCTGCGCGTGGCGGAGGCCTTCAGTTTCGATGCCGACGCGCTGATCGGGTTGGCCCTGAACGGCCTGCGGGCGAGCCGCCTGCCAGAGGGGCACAAACAGCGGCTCGAAGCTGAGTTCGTGTCCGAATTTGAACGGCTGAAACGGACCTTTTCGCTGGTCAACTGAGCAAGTAGAGTGCGCGACCTATGACTAAACTACCCTTTCCCGAACGGTTGAAGCGCGGCGAACCGGTGCTGGGCGATGGCGCGATGGGCACGATGCTGCACCAGCAGGGCACGCCCATCAACAGCTGCTTCGACGAACTCAATGTGAGCCACCCGGAACAGGTTGCCCGCGTGCACCGCGCTTATCTGGAAGCCGGCGCAGACTTGATCGAGACCAACACCTTCGGCGCAAACCGCTACAAACTCGCCAAACATGGCATGGAGAGCCGCGTCGTCGAATTCAATCAGGCTGGCGTGCGACTGGCTCGCAAGGTCATCGATGCCAGCTTCCGCGAGGATGTCTATCTGGCCGGGTCGGTTGGCCCGCTGGGCGTGCGGCTGAAACCTTTCGGGCGCATTCGGTTAGAGGAAGCGCGGGCGGCTTTCACCGAGCAAATTGGGGCGCTGGCGGGCGCTGGCGTGGATGTGATCCTGCTGGAAACTTTCAGCGACCGCCTGGAACTGCTGGAGGCGCTGGCCGCTGCCCGCGAGGCTGCGCCGGGACTACCTGTCATTTGCCATATGACCTTCGGTCAGGATGACCGCACCCTGCTTGGCGATCTGCCCGCCCAGGTCGCCCGCGATCTGCGCCGCGCCGGAGCGGACGTGATCGGCGTCAACTGTGGCGGCGGCCCGGAACAGCTTTCCCGTATTCTCCAGATGATGCATCAGGCTGTGCCGGATGCTACCCTTTCGGCCATGCCCAACGCTGGCTTCCCAGAGTCGGTCGGCGAGCGCATGATGTACCCGGCCACCGAAGAATACTTCGCCGATTATGCCCTGACCTTCAAGGCCATCGGCGCCAGCATCGTAGGCGGGTGCTGTGGCACGACCCCGGAACATATCGCCGCCATGCGCCGGGCGCTGGATCGGCGTGATGCGCCACTACCAGCCATTCAAGTGTTGGAAGCCCGCAGCGAAGAAGACCTGTTCGTGCCGGAACGTCCGACTGAACTGGCGC
Organism: Parvularculaceae bacterium; assembly: GCA_013389105.1. Classification (GTDB taxonomy): domain Bacteria; phylum Pseudomonadota; class Alphaproteobacteria; order Caulobacterales; family Parvularculaceae; genus Amphiplicatus. The sequence goes on from JACADZ010000118.1 coordinate 4,995, forward strand.
GGAAACTGGCTGCTGGGCGCTTCATCGTCACCGTCGAGATGGCTCCGCCGCGCAGTTTTGTCCCCCAGAAACTGCTGGCCTCGGCCCAGCTCCTCCAGGAGGCCGGCGCCGATATGGTAGACGTAGCCGACAGCCCGACGGCGCGGATGCGGATGAGTCCCTGGGCGGTCTGCCACTTTTTGCAGTCGCGGCTGCATCTGGAAACCGTGCTGCACTTCCCCACACGCGGACGCAATCTGCTGCGGGTGCAGGGCGATCTTCTGGCCGCACATTCCTTGGGACTGCGGAACCTGTTCGTGGTCATGGGTGACCCCACCAAGATCGGCGATTACCCAGAGGCGATGGACAACTACGATGTCGCCCCTTCGGCGCTGATTGGCGTGATCAAACATAAGCTTAACCGGGGAGTCGATCAGGCCGGGAACAGCATCGGCCAGCCGACCAGCTTCACCGTGGGCTGCGCATTGAATATGTTCGCCAACGATCTCGACCGTGAGATTCAAACCACAGTCAAGAAGATCGAAAACGGCGCTGATTTCGCGCTAGGACAAGCCGTCTTCGAGCCAGGGCGCATCGAAACCTTCCTCCACCGTTACCGGGAAATCACCGGAACCGATTTCACCCTACCGGTGATTATGGGGCTGATCCCGCTTTACAGCCTCAAGCACGCCCAGTTCCTCCACAACGAGATTCCGGGCATCAGCATTCCTAACAGCCTGATGAGCCGGATCGAGGCCGCCGGTGACGATGCGCCTATCGAAGGGGTACAGATCGCCCAGGAACTCTTGAGGGATATCAAGGGGCTGGTACAGGGAGCTTATATCATCCCGGCCTTCGGGCGTTACGAACTGGCCGCCGAGGTCATTGACGGGATGGGTGTAGCGGGCTGACCGGCAGGGCTTCAACAAACCTTAAATCTTCACGCGCGCAAGTGGACGAATCTACCGGACTCAAATGCGGTAATTTGTGCTATGATTGCACGGGCTTGAGGGTATGAGAGCCAAAGGCAGGTTATGCCGGAGAAGCTGGATCTCACACAGTCGAGATCAGTGCAGGATTTTCTGAAGGCCGTTTACGGTTTGCAGCAGGGCGAAGACCCCGTGGCGACGAATGCGCTGGCTGAGGTGCTGGATGTGAAAGCCCCATCCGTCACGGATATGGCCCAGCGGCTCGAATCCGCCGGGTTGGTTGACTACGAACGCTATAAAGGCGTCCGGCTGACCGAGACGGGTGAGGCTCTGGCACTCAAGGTTGTGCGCCGCCACCGTCTGATCGAACTGTATCTGGTCAGCGAACTCGGCTACCGACTGCAAGATGTTCACGAAGAAGCCGAACACCTGGAACACGCCGTTTCAGATCGCTTCATCGAGGCCATTGCCGCCAAACTGGGACATCCAGACAGTGATCCGCACGGCGATCCGATTCCCTCAGCAGATGGAACCATCGCCCGGCGGGACATGTTCCCGCTGACAGAATGGCCGCTGCACGCCATGGCGCATGTGGCCCGCATCCGGGCGGAAAACCCGGAGATGCTCCAACATATCCTCGACCGGGGATTCAAGCTTCAGGCGCACATTGAGCTGCTGGGGCGCGACCCCTTCGAGGGGCCGATCACGGCTCTGGTAGACGGCAAGATGCGTGTCGTCGGCTACCAGGTGGCCGCCTGCATCCTGGTCGAACCGACCGAGAAGCCTTAACCCGTTCCGAAACCGATAGACACGCCACAGGGAATCATGACCGCGAGAATAAACCATCGTGTCCGGGCAATTCTGCTCACTGGACGCGGCACGATCCTGCTCATCAAACGCCTCCGTATTGGCTGCGCGCCCTACTGGGTGCTGCCCGGCGGCGGCGTGGAGCCAAGCGACGCCAGCTTCGAGGCCGCCCTAGCGCGTGAACTGGACGAGGAAATTGGCGGCAGCGCCAAAATCCTCAATGAAGTCTTCTACACCGAATATCCCGGTATCGATGAAATGGATGGTTGGACAATACAGCACCATTACTATGTCTGCCTGCTGGACGGCTACGACCTCAGCCGCCGCTCTGGGCCGGAATTCAGCGATCCCAGCAACGGCGAATACCTGCTGGATGAAGTTCTGCTTGAACCGGCTGCGCTCGACGCCATTACGTTTTTGAGCGATGAGATCAAGGATTTCCTGATGACCCACGCCGAGCAGCTTCGCCGCTGCTGGTCGCCCGCGCCAACCTTCGCCTGATCCCCCGCTGGGCAGCCGTAAAGCTACCCAATCGATCTCCTTTTCTTGAGCCTTGAACCGCATAAATCACTCTTGAGGATGATAGAGAATCATCCTCCCGGTTGACTACAGAATCGGTCAGGTATGTCACAATGACCCTCAGAGGCTTACTTCTCTTGGGAAGTAGGTTCTGTTGGTCTGGTTTTTGTTCGGCAAGGACGGCAGGAAATAGGATGCTGCTGAAGAACAGCCTACCTCCTGCCGATAAGCGCGTTGAACTCTTGCAACATGAAGAGAGGCGTTTATGAGAAGATACCAGCTGGTTGCAATAGTCGGGGTGCTGTTCCTGGTTGCAGGAATGGCGCTGCTGGCTCAACCACGCGCCCTGGCCCAGGATTCTGGGACAGCGGAGGAACCGCCGTATCTGGCGGAATACTATCTGGCGTGGGTTGAGTCCCCCCATGCGGACGCAACTGCGGAAGCGTTCACGCATTGGGATGAAGAAGCGGAAAAAGTGATCCCAGAGTCGTGCGCTCAATGTCACTCGACTCCTGGATACCGCGATTATCTTGGGCAGGACGGTTCGGCCTTCGGGGTCGTCGATGCGCCTGCGCCGCTCTACGGCTTCTTGGCCGAGC
>JACADZ010000052.1 GCA_013389105.1 Parvularculaceae bacterium
CGCCAACGCAGCCGAACATCGCGGCTCCGACGCCGCCCAATATCGTCGCGCCAACGCAGCCGAACATCGCGGCTCCGACGCCGCCCACCATCGTCGCGCCCACGCAGCCGAACATCGCGGCTCCGACGCCGCCCACCATCGTCGCGCCGACGCAGCCGAACATCGCGGCCCCGACGCCGCCCACCATCGTCGCGCCAACGCAGCCGAACATCGCGGCGCCGACCCCGCCCACCATCGCGGCCCCGACACCGCCGACCATCGTCGCTCCGACGCCGCCGAGCATCGCGACGCCGTTCACGGTGGCGGTCAGCGCGCCGATCCTGACAACGACGCTGGTCCCGGCTGGGTCGCCTGCGCCCGCTCCGATATCCAACCCCGTTACGAGCACGGCCGCGACCGCTGTCGCCTCGACCACGACCGCCGCCGTTCCCATTCAGACAGTCGTGATCAATCCTGAATCTTCGACTTTCGTGATCAACAACGATGTCGACGGCGCCATTATCCAGCAGACCATCACGATCGACGTCGCCATCACAAATTTCCATGAGGTGTTGAGCGTCGCGCAGGCCGGCGCGGCCACCGCCCGCTTGATCGGCGACAGCGTGCTGCTCGGCTCGCTCACCAACTGACGCGATCGTGACCGAAAAATGCGAAGCGGCGGCGGGCCTTATGCCGCCGCTTCGTCTTTTTCCGGCATCGCCTTTTTTTCGGCCAGCCGCACGGCGAAGACGGACGCCTCGTACAGCGCCATCAACATAGAGGCGAGCACGATCTGGCTGAGCGGATCGGGCGGCGTCAGGATGGCCGCGGCGATGAAGATCAGCACGATGGCGAAGCGCCGATTTTTGGCGAGGAACGCGGAGGTGACCAATCCGGCGCGCGCCATCAGCGTCAGCACCACCGGCATCTGAAAGGCGACGCCGAATCCGAGCATCAGCGTGGTGATCAACGAAAGATAGTCGCCGACCCGGGTCAGCAGCTGGAACTCCGCCGGCGCGCCCTCTCCGCCCGCTTCGAAGCCGACGGCGAAGCGCATGAGCATCGGCATCATGAAGAAGTAGACCAGCGCTGCGCCGGCCGCGAACAGGGCAGGCGACGCGATCAGGAACGGGGTAAGGGCATTGCGTTCGCGCCGATAAAGGCCCGGCGCGATGAATCGGTAGAGTTCATAGGCGATCACGGGAAAGGCGAGCGCGATCCCGCCGAACACGGCGAGGCGCACCTGCGTGAAGAAGAATTCGAGCGGGGCGAAGTAGAGGGTCGGGTCCTTGCCGTCGGCGCCAGGCCCGACCGCTACGACGAAGGGAATAATCAGGAAATCGAAGATCCGTCGCGACAGGAAGAAGCACAAGATGAAAGCGACCGCGATCGCGGCCACGCATACGATCAGCCGGCGCCTCAGTTCGGTCAGGTGATCGAGCAGCGGCGCCGCGGACGCCTCGATCTCCTCCTCCTCGGTCAGCTTGCGCTTCTCTGCGGGCTTCTTGAGAAAAGGCAGGTTCATGGCGCCCGGCCGCCTTCGACGACGCTCGGGTCGAGGCCGGCCGGTTCTGGCGCATCCGGGAGTTCAGGCGTGTGCGGACGATCCGTGCGGCCGATTCCTTCGACCTCGTCGCGAACCGGCTTCACCGCGTCGCCGAGCGAACGGCCGGCGTCGGCGACGATGTTGTTGCGCTTCAGCGACTCGATTTCCCGGCGCATCTCCTCCATCTCGGACTCGCGCGCCATCTGGTCGAAGGCATTGCGGAAGTCCTGGGCCATCCGGCGCGCCTTGCCGGCCCAGCGGCCCGCCTCCCGCATCAGCCGCGGCAGATCTTTGGGACCGACGACGATCAACGCGACGATCGCCACGACGACGAGTTCAAAGAATCCGAATTGCGGTGACAGGTTCATGAGCCGCCCTTCGGGCGCGCCTTAGTCGGACTTGGCGGCGTTCTTGGCGTCGGGGGTCGCGGCCGGCGCCGCCGCCTTGTCGTCGAGCTTTTTGTCGTCCTCGGCGAGGCCTTTCTTGAAGGCTTTGATGCCTTTGGCGAAATCGCCCATGAGCTGAGTGATCTTGCCGCCCCCGCCGAACAACAGGAGCGCGATAACGAGGATGATCAGGATCTGCTGCCAACCGACGGACATGCTGCGCTGCCTTTCGAAACCGGACCGATGTTAGACCTCCGGAGGAATGGGCGCAAACTGCGCCAGGATCAATCGCCCGCAGCCTCTTCGTCGGCGTTGTCGAGGAAGTCCCGGGCGAACTCCGACCCCGCGTCGTCTTCCTCGTCCGCGTCGTCATTGTCGTCGACGTCTCTCGGCGACGGCACCGCGAACCCGGGCGGCAGGCGGGCGTCGAGCAGCCCCGCAGCCTTGAGGTCGCTCATTCCCGGAAGATCCGCGACGCTCTCCAGCCCGAAATGCTCGAGAAAGGCCTCGGTCGTCGCGTAAAGAACCGGGCGGCCGGGCGCGTCCTTACGGCGACCTTTGAGGGCCACCCACCCCAGTTCGAGGAGCATGTCGAGCGAGCCCTTGGACACCTGAACGCCGCGGACATCTTCGATATCGGCGCGCGTGCATGGCTGATGGTAGGCGATGATGGCCAGCGTCTCGAGCGCCGCGCGGCTGAGCTTGCGCGGCTGTAGCTGCTCCGTCTCAAGAATATGTGCGAGATCGGCGGCTGTCACGAAACGCCATTTTCCCGAGACGCGGACCAGCTCCACGCCGCCGCCCCGATAGGCTTCGACCAACGCGGCGATGGCCCCCTCGACGTCGGCGCCCGTCGGCAGGCGCGCCGCGATAGTTGCCGTATCAAGCGGCTCGGCGGCCGCGAACAGCAAGGCCTCGACCATGCGTTGGTGAAGCGCCCGTTCTTCATCCGTCCATGCTGGGGGGGCGGGGGCGGGCGGCCGCCCTTCCTCCGGCGTTTCATCTGAACTCGTCATATCCGCCGCAAACTCCTCGCGCAGCACAGCCTGGGCCTCCCTGGCGTCGAGATTTCTCAGAGCCCGGCCGTCGTCTTGGAACGCCGTCATATCGCGCCCTCTTTCTCGTCCGTCGCCTCCGCCCCGGTCGCCGCCGCCGGCGGCTCGCTGCGGCTCCTCACATAGATGATCCCGAACGGCTCAATCTGCCGGATGTCGAGACGTCCGACCTTCGCGAATTCAAGCATCGCGTTGAACGAACTCGCCGTCACCGAGGAGGCCGGCGCGTCGATCTCGGGGGCCGGCGCCAGCGTCCGGAAATCCGTCCATTCGGGGATGGCTCCGAGAAGCCGCGAAATGCGCTCGCGCGCCTCCTCGATCGAATAGACCTTGGGCGGATCGACCTTGTAGGTCCTGTCGACCGCCGCAATGCGCTGGCGCGTATAGGCCTTCAGGAGCTCGATAAGATCGGCATGCCAGGCGGTCTTGCGCCGCACCCGCACGCCTTCGGGCATGCCGCGCGGGAAGACGTTCACGCCGAGCTGCGGCAGAAGCAAAATCGCCTCAGCCGCCTTGCGCATGGCGTCGAGACGCTGGAGCTGGAAAGCAAGGCGCGCCGCCATTTCGTCGGCTGTCGGCTCGTCGGCTGGCCCGTCGGCGGCTGGAAGAAGCAGCTTGGATTTGAAATAGGCAAGCCACGCCGCCATGACCAGATAGTCGGCTGCGAGTTCAAGGTTCTTGCGCTTCGCGGCCTCGACGAAAGCGAGATACTGCTCGACAAGCGCGAGCATCGAAATCCGGCGAAGATCGACCCGCTGGTTGCGCGCAAGCTCGAGGAGAACGTCGAGCGGGCCCTCGAAGCCGTCGAGATTGATAATGAGCCCGTTCATGTCCGAATCCACGGCGCGCGGCGGCGCGTCGAAGTCCTCTTCGACAGGCGGTTTTCCGGCCGTGGCGACAGCATTAGTCATGGTCGCCCGCCTCTGCGCCGATTCTGCCGCATCGAGCTGCGCAATTCTCCCCAATCACCCGCCATCGCGACCGACTTGGATCGCCCGCTCCGCACTTGGCGAATGCCCCGCTCACGCGGCTGCCTGGCCGAGCAGGCCCGCGAGCCGCCCGTAATCAGCCTGAAGATCGGACTCGCGGCCTCGGCGGCGGCGCGCCAGCGCGGCCTCGGCGCGCCAGGCGCTCTTTCCGGTCAGCCTCGGCACCGTGCGCGCGGCGGCGACTCGGTCCTCGAGAGAATAGTTGCAGCACAACGCGATGTCGCAGCCGGCCTCGATAGCAGCGCCCGCGCGCGCGCCTAGAGGCCCGCCGAGCGCATTCATCTTCAGATCGTCTGACAACAGGAGGCCGTCAAAACCGATCTCGCCCCGGATGACGTCGCCGATGACGACTGGCGAGAGCGTCGCCGGTCGAACTGCGTCGAGCGCCTCATAGACCACATGCGCCGTCATGCCGATCGGCGCATCCTTAAGCGCCCAAAACGGCGCAAAATCCACGCGGCGCAACGCCTCGAGCGGCGCCGATACGCGCGGCAGATCATGATGGCTGTCCACCGTCGCGCGACCGTGGCCCGGCATGTGCTTGATGACCGGCAGCGCCCCGCCATCAAGGAGTCCCTCCATGATGGCGCGTCCGAGATCAGCGACGACTGCGGCGTCGTCTGCGAGCGCCCGGTCGCCGATGACGGTTGCATTGGCGCCGGGCTGCGGCACGTCGATCATGGGCGCGCAATTCACATCGACGCCGAGATCGGCGGTCATGCGGCCGAGAAGAAAGCCGTTGAGTCGCGCTGCCTCCCGGGCGAGTTTCGGGCTCGCTCGATAAAGCGCGCCAAAAACGGCCGGCGCCGCGTGGGCGGGAAAAGCCGGCGGCTTCAGCCGAGCGACCCGGCCGCCCTCCTGATCGATGAGAATCGGCGCGTCGCGCCCGACGCAGTCGCGGAGCTCAGCGCAAAGATCCCTGACCGCACCCGCGCTCGCGCAATGGCGTGCGAAGAGAATGAACCCCCAAGGATCCGCATCACGGAAGAACGCGCGTTCGTCTTCCGTAGGCCGCGCACCCTCGCAATCGTAAATTGCCGCGCTGGTCATGAGGGGTCGTCGCGTTCGCGACGGCGCAACGGGAACCTCAACGCGTCGGACACGGACCAGACTGACAATGACGTGCAGATGGCCCCGGCTCCCTATTTCGCCTTCACCATGCAGTCGGCGCCGCGCGACTTAAGGCCCTCGCAGTAGGTTTGCGCCTCGGTCTTGGAGCCGAACGGACCGACGCGAAGGCGAAAATAGACGCCCTTCTCACCGAGGTCGGCGCGCTCAATGTCGGTCGCTCGGCCCGCCGCATAGTCACCGAGCTTGCGCTGCAGCAAGGCCCACTGACCCTCTGCTTCGGCCTGCGACTTGAAGGCGCCGACCTGAACCATATGCGTGCCGCCGGGCGACGTCGTCGGAGCAGATGCGGCCGTCGCGGCAGCCGGGACCGAGGCGGCCGGCGTCGAGGCCGGTGCAGCCGGGGCGGGAGCCGCAGCAGTCGCTTCCTCCGTAGACTCGAGGGCCTGATCCGCCTCGGCGAGGCTGGCGATGCGGTCAGCCACGGCGTCATCAACCACACCCGGATCAGTCGCCTCCGCTACCGCGAGCGCCGGCGCTTCTGCTGGCCGCTCGATCGGCTCTTCCGGCGCCGCCGCAATTGTTTCGGTCGGCTCCGGCGTTCCATCGAGCGTGTCATAGACAGACTGCTCGTTGGCGGGCTTGGCGCCTTCAGCGGCGCTGTTCTCGATTTTCACCGGATCGGGATCCGCCGCGATCGTCGGGGTCGCCGTCGCGACCTGCGCGCCGCTACGGATGCCCTGCTGATACGCAATCCAGACAACCGACACGAAGGCCCCCAGCATGACAAGGCCCATGAGCAACACGACGAGGCCCGAAAGGCCGCGCTCGTTCTCCTCCTCGTCGAACTCGTCGAAATCCTCGACGTCTTCTTCAAAACCTTCTTTTTTTGGTTCGGCGGTCATCAATCTCTCCTTGATCCGGAAGACAGGCGGCGGCCTCCGACCAACGCTGGAGGACGTGACACAATCATCCCGGATGGCGACGGCGCTCCCAACGCACGCTCTGCGCGAATCGCCTGCGGGACGCCATCATAGCACCGGGCGGGGCCGAACAGGAGCGCAACGGGAAATACTGCCTTCCTTTTCATCGCTTTCCTATACTCCCGGCTCCGCGCCGAACAAGCGCTCGTGCTCCCTGATGGCGTACCGGTCGGTCATGCCGGCGATGTAGTCGCACACGATGCGCGCCCGCCGTTTCGGATTGCCGGCGACGGCCTGAGCCTGCCAGTCGGTAGGCAGTGTCTCTGGCTCGCTGAAAAAAAGATCGAACAGGGCCCGGACAATCCGACGCGCCTGGCTGCGGGCGCGATTTACCTTGTAGTGGCGGTACATGTTCTCGTGAAGAAAGCGCCGGAGCCCGTCGAGCTCGGCTCGCACGCCCGCGGAAAAATCCGCCATACAGAGTCGGGCCTGCCGGATATCGTCGGCGTGGGCCGGGCTCAGTTCGGCAAGGCGTCGCTGCGTCTCGGCGGTTACGTCAGCGATCATGGCGCCGATGAGCGCGGAGACGGCTTCGGCGATCTTCACGCCCGGGGGGGCGGCCGGATATGTCCGTTCCACACTCGCCAGCGCCGGCCCGATCAGGGGCAGGTCTCGAGCCTGATCGAAACTGAAAAGGCCCGCGCGCAGCCCGTCATCCACGTCATGGTTGTTGTAGGCGATATCGTCGGCGATGGCGGCGATCTGGGCTTCGAGGCTGGGGAATCCCTCGAGTTGAAGGTCGTGTCCGCGGACATAGTCGGCGATCGCGGCTGGGAGCGGCTCCTTCTTGCGAGCCAGCGGGCCGACCAGCGGGCCGTTGTGTTTCACCACGCCCTCAAGAGTCTCCCAGCAGAGGTTGAGGCCGTCGAACGCGGCGTGACGTTTCTCCAGCTTGGTCAAAAGCCTGAGGGTATGGGCGTTATGATCAAATCCGTCATAGTCCTTCATGCATTCCTTCAGCACGTCCTCGCCAGTGTGTCCAAATGGCGGATGGCCGAGATCGTGCGCCAGCGCCACGCACTCGGCGAGGTCCTCGTCGAGCCTCAGGCAGCGGGCCAGAGAGCGCGAAATCTGCGCCACTTCAAGGCTGTGGGTAAGGCGCGTCCGGTAATGGTCGCCCTCGTGATAGATGAAGACCTGCGTTTTGTGCTTGAGGCGCCGGAAAGCCACCGAGTGGATGACCCGGTCGCGATCCCTCTGGAAAGGCGTCCTGGTCGGACTTTCGGGCTCAGGATGGACCCGCCCGCGGGTTTCTGCCGCCCGAGCGGCGTAGGGCGCCAGCGGCGCGGGAAAAGACAGCGGCGTCAATCAAGCCTCCCCGCCGCTCCATTTCCCCTGTAGGGAGAAATGTAGGCGCGCCCCTGGCAAGTCCGTCCCGGTTCGAGAATTCGAGTCTTCACGCAAAGCCCTTTCAATTCGGCGGTTTGGCGGCCCCTGCCGCTCCGTGCCCGGGATCCGGGTCAGTTGATTCCACGCGTCGCATCATAAGGCGCCCGGCAGGGTGTGGGATAACTTCGGGGTGTTTCCCCTGCAGCGCGAGCAATTCTGTCGTCTAGACGACATTCTCCGCGCTTTTTGCGGCCCGAGGCGACATTGGAGAAAATGCCGGCAGGCCCTATGTAATGGGGTATGCCGCCGAACATATCCCTGTCAGACCGAGCCGTAACCCGGATATCGCAGATCCTTGCCGGCGAACCGGCAGGATCGATGCTAAGGGTCGCCGTCAATGGCGGCGGTTGTTCGGGATTTCAGTACGACTTCGACATCGTCGCCGCACAAAACCCCGACGACCTCGTGATCGAGCGCGGGGGCGTTCGCGTGCTCGTCGATCCGGTCAGCCTCGATTTCCTGAAAGGCGCCGAGATCGATTTTGCGAATGAACTCATCGGGTCGGCGTTCAAAATCAAGAACCCGAACGCGACCGCCTCCTGCGGCTGCGGCACGAGCTTTTCGGTCTAGCTTCCCCGGCTTCCGACCGCGATCGGCAACCCGTAAGGGCGGCCTTCCGCAGGAAGCCGGACTATTTTTTCCGGAACTTGTCGAGGCTGACGACCTCGGCTCCACCCTCCGACAGCGGCTTGGGCTTGGGAGGATGAGGCTGGCGGGCCTTAGGCTCCACCGGCCGTGGCGCAGGCGCCTGCCCGGCAAGGACCGCGTCGAACCGCAGGCCGAAAGAGGCGCCCGGGTCAGAGAAGGCGGTGACGGCCTCGAACGGCACGACCAGCCGCGCCGGACGTCCCTTGAACTTCAGCGTGACGGCGAAGCCCTCATCGTCCACCACGAGGTTCTCGAACTGGTGCTGCAGCACGATGGTCATGCGTTCCGGATAGGCCGCTCTGAGTTCAGGCGGCATATCGACGCCTGCATGCCCCGTCTGGAATTCGATGTAAAAGTGGTGAGCGCCCGGCGCTTTGCCGATATCCGCTGTTACGGTCAACGCGTCAAAAACCACGCGGCGCAGCGCGCGCTGTGTCAGGTATTCGTAATCGAGCTCAACTTCCTCAGCCACCTGGCGGGACCCGCGCGACGCAAAGTCCCCGGCTTCTGTTGCCAGGCGCCGGGGGGCCCCGCCTGATCCGTGGAAAGGATCAGGACTTGAAGGCTTTGAGCCGTTCAGCTGCGTTACGCAGCGAGAGCGAACTCTTCCGAGTAGTTGTCGTTGGCAACTATCAGATTTGGTCCAATAACGGAGACCATCCGGGCGAAAACGTCGTCTTTACACGTCCGTCGATCCTAGTTCGGCCCCGCCGAAACCCGCCTTCCTCACGGGCTTGGGTGGAGCCGCCGGGTACCGCCCCCGGGTCCGATCCGCTTATTGCACGCGTCCTTTATCGCCATAGCCGGCTTGCGCCGACGGCTGGAAGATAGGCGAAAAGCTCTAATTTTTGAAGGCGCGCCGCCAACAATATTGCGCCTGTCACGGACCCGTCATCGTTTCGTCAGAAGCTTGCAATGGCTCTTGGCTAGGGCGGTTCCGGGTCAGCACCGGGCGGGGATGGAGCCGACCGACTTCAAAAAGTGGCGAAAATCACTGCGCTTCTCGCAGCGCGACGCCGCACACGCCCTCGGGCTGAAGCGGCGGATGATCCAGTATTACGAGAAGGGCGAGCGCGACGGCGAGGCGGTTGAGATCCCGCTCGCTGTCCGCCTCGCCTGCTACGCCATTTCAGAGGGTGTCGCCGACTATGCCGGCCCCCACCGCAAGGTGAAGAAGCGTTAGGCATCCCTAGCAGGTCAGTCCAGTCCGAGGGCGGCGAGTTCGATACGGGTCGCCGCGGCGTAGATGGTCGAGGCCTTGCCTTCGGGCTTCGCCGGCGGGGCGACGGTCGGCGCGACGGCGAGCGCCAGCGCCGCCTGCTCGCGGGCGACGGCGACGGCGGTCTTTTCCGCCTCATCTGCGCCTTCGACGCCGCCAAGCGTTTCGACGACGACGGCGATAAATCCGTAGGCGTCCTGATATTCCTTCGGGTTGACGACGGCGCCGTCCTGGACGCCCTCTTCGTATTCGGCGGCGGCCTGACGCAGGGTCAGCGCGGCGGCGAGGAGGGTTTCCTTTAGCACCGGCTTCGACGCTTGCGCCGCGCGCGCCGCAGCGCCCCTCAGACTTGCGAAGGCCTCTTCGACCCCGGCGACGGGCATCCCGCCCTCGACACGCTGGGCGAGATCGTTGAGTTCCGGCGAAATGTCGCGCGCGCCCCACGCCTTCATCATCGGGGCCAGCGTCATGTAGAGTTCGTCATGCGGGTGTTTCATGTGGACGGCCGCCTGCGAGCTTTCCCCGGCGGCGTAAAGCGCCGTGCCCGCCTTCAAATGCCCATGCAGCATCATGAGTCGGGAGAGATAGGCGGGCTTGTCGGTTGCGTCGGTAGCGCTCGCGGTCGCACCCTCGCCTTCGCCGCCGGATCCGCCGCCCCCCTCCCCCTCGGCCGACGGAGCCGATAGCGAACTCTTCGCGCCTTCCGAGCCTTCGCCCTCTGCGCCCTCGCCCTCGCCTTCTCCGCCGCACGCGCTCAGCGCCGCCGCGCCCGCGACCGCAAGTGTGGACAACTGGACAAGCAGTTTGAGACGACGCGCCATGACACAATCCTCGGACAGTTGCAGAAATTGGCCTGGAGGTGTTCTACCTCTGATCCGAGAGCGTTGCAAACGCGTCTTAATTGCACAGGTGGACGATGATCATCCAGATCGCGGGCGTGCTCTCCCCTGCAGAGGCTGACGCCCTGCGCGAAGGCCTCGCTGATCCACGCCTGTGGGGCGACGGCGCCGACACCGCCAAAGGCCGGGCGCGGGCGGTCAAGCGCAACGAGCAGGCCCGCGCGTCGGAGCCCGCGGTTTCCGCCGCGCTCGCCAGAATCCGCAGCGTCGTCCTCGCTCACCCCATCGTCAGGGCCGCCGCCGAACCCGAGCGTATCGCGCGGCTCATGATCAGCCGTTACGGCGAGGGCATGGAATACGGGGCCCATGTCGACGCGCCATACATTGATGAGACCCGTACGGACGTTTCCTTCACGCTGTTCCTCAGCGATCCCGACGCCTATGGCGGCGGGGCGCTGGTCATCGACGCGGCAGGCTCGGAGGATCGCGTGCGCTTGGCGAAGGGCGGACTCGTCCTGTATCCGTCGACCTATGTTCACCGCGTCGAGCCTGTTGCCCACGGTCTGCGCGTCGCGGCGGTCGGGTGGATCAAGAGCCGGGTGCGGCTGACCGAACACCGGGCCGTGCTCTTCGACCTGGCGCAGGCGCTCGCCGACCTTGACGCATCCGGCGTTCCCAGCGCAACGCGCGAACGCCTCGCCAACGTCCGCAACAACCTCCTCCGCTTGTGGGGCGATTGAAGGCGCGGCGCGTCAGTCAGCGCTCTTGCCCCAGGTGGATTTTGCTGCCGTCGAGCGCCCAGAAGTGACGACGCTCCTCGTAAACGGAAACATGAGGCGGCGGAAAGGTGGGATCGGCGAACGCGCCGACCGCAACGATGATGGAGCCCGGCGCAAAGTCGGGCGTCCAGTAGACGGTCGAGCCGCAAACCGGGCAGAAGCTGAAGGTCGCCGACCCGCCGCTGTCCCCGCGCCGCGACCAGTGGACGGCGTCCCCCTCCGTCGTCACGGCTTCGCGCGGATACCGAGCCTGCGCCGCGAACACGCTGCCCGTGCGCTTCTGACACTCGAGACAATGGCAGATGGAAATGCGGACTGGCTCTCCCTCGCAGGCGATGCGAAGCTGTCCGCAGCTGCACGAGGCGGTCCGGAGAGTCATAACGCATCCTCCCAGGTCCGGAGCCGCGGCGCAATAGCAGGTCCTGCAGGACCATCGACGGGAGGGCCGGCGGCGCCTGTCCTGCCTGCGCAGCGGCGGCGATTAGGCCCTCTTCCGTAGACTGACAAAAGGCGGCTCATGCACGACTGGAGTGGAAAATGGCGCGTCGAGGCGAGCATTCCCGGCGGCGGCCGCTATGAGGGAACGCTTGCCATCGAGAGCGCAGGCGAGGACTGCCGACTTACATGGGACATCAGCGACGGAACCTACTTCGGAGTCGGCGCCGCGCGGCCCGAAGGACTCTTCGCATCCTGCGCCCCCGACCTCGACCAGTGCAGGCTCCTCGTTCTGGACCTCGCCGGCCGCGAGGGCCGCCTCCTCGATCGATCGTTACGGCCGAAGGCGATCGCAGCGCGCCCGGACGGGCCTTCGGCGTTTGTTCTCTCAGGTGCGGGACTATCACGCCTCAAACTCCATCCGAACGGGTCAGCCTTGTTCGCCGAGATCGCCGCCGGCGACCAACGACTTGAGGGTCTCGGATGGCGAACGGCGCGAAGCGTCGCCGCGGCTTGGGGTGGCGAACTCGACCGCCATGTCATTCTTTTTTATGAAATGGCGGCCTCGGGTCGAGAAGCAACGGCGAAATGGGCGCTTGGACGCATCCCGGCGCTCGCGGACGAGCGCCTGCGGCGCATCTCGTGAGAAGGCGCCGGACGCCCTCGCGCTATGACTAAGGCGCGGTTAGACTGCATCAATGTTCACCAGGTTTTTCCACGAGCTCAAATCCGCCGGACTTCCGGTTTCGTTCCGCGAGTATCTGACGCTTATGGAGGCGATGGAGAAGGACCTCGCCAACCGCAAGGTTGAGGACTTCTATTACCTCTCGCGCTCAGCGCTGGTGAAAGACGAGCGCAATCTCGACAAGTTCGACCGCGTGTTCGGCCACGTCTTCAAGGGGCTCGAAAATCTCGACAATGCGGCGACCGCCGAGATCCCCGAAGACTGGCTGAAACTCCTCACACAGAAATACCTGACCGACGAAGAGAAAGCGGCGATAGAGGCGCTCGGCGGCTGGGACAAGCTGATGGAGACGCTGAAGAAGCGGCTCGAGGAACAGAAGAAGCGCCATCAGGGCGGCTCCAAATGGATCGGTACGGGCGGGACCTCGCCCTTCGGCTCCGGCGGCTACAATCCCGAAGGCGTCCGGATCGGCAATGAGGGCGTGCGCCAGGGGCGCGCGGTGAAGGTCTGGGAGAAGCGCGAGTACAAGAACCTCGACGACAATGTCGAACTCGGGACGCGCAACATCAAGATCGCGCTACGGCGCCTCAGGCGCTTCGCCAGAAAGGGCGCCCCCGACGAGTTCGATCTCGACGGGACGATCGATGCGACGGCCCGCCACGGCTATCTCGACATCCAGATGCGCCCCGAGCGGCGCAACCTGATCAAGGTCCTGATCTTCTTCGACGCCGGCGGCTCGATGGACCCGTTCATCAGGGTCTGCGAGGAACTCTTTTCAGCCGCGCGCTCCGAATTCAAGCACATGGAGTATTTCTACTTCCACAACTGCCTCTATGATTTCGTGTGGAAGGACAACCGCCGGCGCTGGACGGAGAAGATTCCGACCTACGACATCCTCCACAAATACGCGCACGACTACAAGGTCATCTTCGTCGGCGACGCCTCCATGAGCCCGTATGAGATCACCGTACCCGGAGGATCGGTCGAATACTTCAACGAGGAGGCCGGCGCCGTCTGGCTGCAGCGAGTGCTTCAGATCTATGAGAGCGTCGTCTGGCTGAACCCCCTGCCCGAGAAGCACTGGGAGCATCAGCCTTCCGTCCGTATGATCCGGCAGCTCTTCTCAGAGCGGATGTTTCCGCTGACGCTGTCAGGCATCGACCGCGCCATGAGCGAATTGAGGCGCTGAGATCATTCGGCCGCGCGCGGGACGCCGGCGGCGCGGTCGCATCCGCATGAGCCGAACGCCTCGATAGAGGCGCTGTCGACAGATGCCCCGTCGCCGAAAATCTGCTCGAAAAGGCCGGGCGCAATCGGACTCTCGACCGCAAACCCGCAGATCCGGCAGATCATGACCGCAGACGCCGGATGCCGCGTCGCGAGGAATGCGTTCGCGCTGGCGATTTTCTTCACCCGGCCTGCGGCTATCAAGTGACCAAGCGCCCGATAGACCGTCATCGGCGAGTTGACGCCGCGTTCGCGCAGCCGCGCCAGCAGATCATAGGCCTTCAGCGGCTTTTCCGCGGCTGCAAGTTCTTCGAGCACCAGGCGCTGGTTGCGCCCGGCCGGTTGGCGATAGGACCTCTCCAAGCGGTTGCCGGATGGCGCGCCGCGCGCATGCGCGGCATGTTCACGTAGCTGCATACGCTCGCTCCTGATCGGGCGGGAGGGCTTGCAGAGCCTGATGCTCCGCGCCCCGCTCCTCGCCTCGCTCAGAACGTCCCCGTAAGGGAGACGCGGATGTTCCGCCCCGGAAGGGGCAGCAGGTCTTTCAGGAAAGAGGCGTGATTGCGCGCCTCTTCGTTGGTCAGGTTGGTTGCGGCCACTCGAAGGGCGAGATCGTCCGTGAACGGCCGGAAAGTCAGATACGCGTTATAAAGCGTATAACTGTCGGTCGGCAGTTCGTTCGGGCCGACCTTTCGCTGCTCCCCGGCCCACTCTACCTCGCCGCGGAGATCCACGCACGGCGATTTCGCCTCGATGCCGAAAAGGCCGGATTTCGGCGGAATCCTCGGAAGGTCGATCTTGCCGGCGGCGCTGTCCGCGCGGGCTCGAACGTAATCGAACGCGGCGTCGCCGTGCACGTCGAATGCGCCGACCTTGAACAGCTCTGCTTCGACCGCCGCTTCGAAGCCCTTGAACACGGCGTCGTCGCCGACAAACTGAAACACCGGCAGGTCGTCTTCGACATCGCCGGTCGCAGTTTCATAGATGAAGTTTTTGTAAGACGTATAGAAGCCGTTCACGCTGAACGCGATGCGAGCGTTCCCGAAGCGAGCCGTCGCTTCGGCGCCCCGGCCGACTTCCTCGTCGAGCGCCGGATCCCCTACCTCAAACGAGGCCGTGGCGAGATGGGGTCCGTCGGAGAACAGCTCTTCGGTCGAGGGCGCGCGCTCCGTGCGGAAACCCGAGACGCCGAAAAAGACTCCATCGACCGGCTCGAAGCCGACGCCGCCGGAAACGGAGACGGCGTCGAACTCGCGCCGCTCGCCCGTCGCTTCGACTTCGTGGGTGGTGCGTTCATATCGGCCGCCCGCTTCAAGGCGCCAGGGTCCCAAGGCAAGCTCCTTCAGCGTGAAAACGCCGAACTGCTTCGACAGCGTAGGCGGGACAAACGCCTCCTCGCCGATCGCCGCGAAGTCGCGCTTCTTGAACTGGACGCCGAACGCGCCATTGAGATCGCCGCCGAGCGCCCTGGTCGTCTTGTCGATGAATTCGAGGCGCCCTTCGAAGCCCTCATTGGTGAAGGTCGTGCCGACCTCGCCCGAAGGTTCGATCTCGCTGTGCTCGTAATCGGCATACCCGAAACGGATTTTTGTCTTCTTGAATATCAGCAGGTCCCTATCGATCTCACCGTCGAGGTCGAGCCTTCGCTGCTTCAAGGCGATCGTGACGCCGCCTTCATCATCCTCATGGGCGTGACCCGGGACTCCGTAGTCAGTGTTCCCCGCCGTCGCGGAAACGCCGAAGAACCCGCGGTCGAATACCCAGGATGCGCCGACCGAGCCGCCTTTGGTCTCGAACGCCGAATTCTCTGCGAGATCGCGCGGGTGTTCCTCAAGCGGCTCGCCGGCGAGAATCGCTTCTTCGTCCTCGATTTGCCGAAGGAGCGCCGACTCGACGAATCCGGGGACCTTGAAGTCATCCGCTTTGCGGTAGTGGCCCTCTCCATGAAAGACTACGGCGCCGGCGCCAACGTCGAACGCCTCCAGGTCGAAACCGCCGGCAGCCTCGACGCCGTCGTCGACGGTCGACTTGCCGATGCGCAGCGCGCCGTCGGCCCGGTCTTCGGGGAGCGCCCGCGGGATGCGCCCGCTGATGACGTTGACGACGCCGCCGGCGGCGGACGAGCCGTAGAGCAGGGTCGCCGGCCCGCGCACGATCTCGATGCGCTCAGCCATGGCCGGCTCGACCGCGACGGCGTGGTCGGGGCTCGTCGCGGAGGCGTCGATCGAGCCGATGCCGCCATCGAGGACGCTGATGCGGTCGCCGGCAAGGCCCCGGATCACCGGGCGCGAGGCGCCGGGCCCGAAATAGGTCGACGAAACCCCCGGCTCGCGCCGCAGCGTCTCGCCAATGGTATTTTCGAGGCGCTGGCGCAGCTCATCCTCGCTGATGACGGATGTGCCGATGATGGTTTCCTCGACCGTCCGGCCGATCGGGGAAGCGGTGACGATGATCTCGTCAGGACGGACCTCGTCCGCGGCGGCGGCTGGAAGCGACGTGAGGATCACAGCGCTGAGCGCGGCGCATTGCAAAAGGCTGCTGCGGAACGACATGAATTTTCTCTCTCTCTGATGAACGGATGGAATACGGACGCCGCGCGGCGCATCGCGACGCGGCGAACGCAAGGCGAATCCAGCGGACGTCAGAGAGCGGGGGGACCTCGCACCGGAGGGTGCGCTGCGGCTTCGAAGCCCAAAGGCGCCTGCGAGGGCGCAGGCGCTTCAGCCGCCAAATGGACTGTGACGGGCCGCGCGGGTTGCGCCGCGAGCGGCGGCGGCGCGGCACGGTCATTGGCGGCGCAAAACGCACACTCAGAGCGATCATGATCAGGCGCGAGAACGTCGACGCCGGCCGCATGCGCGACAGCGGCGCCTTGAATGACGACAAAGCACCAAAGCGCGAATGCGGCGCCCCAGCGGCGCAGCATTCCTATTGCCCTGTCGCGCTCGTCTCGCATCACATGTCAGGGTTTAACCGTGCGACGTTATATCAGAAGCGAGCGCCTTCTCAATAGGGGTCGCCCGCGTCCGCCGGCGCGGCCACGAGCACCGTCCAGTAGATTTCGCTGCGCGCAGGATCAACAGCTCGCCCGACCCCGAGATCGCTGGCCCGCTCAAGGAGAAGGGCGGCCCGGTGTGAGGGGCTGTCCATCCAGGCGTCAACGAGGGGGCTCGCCTCCTCATAACCTGCCGACAGAGTCTCGGCGACGTATCGGCCGGAATAGCCGGCGGCATTGGCGCGATCCGGGGGCGCTGAACCGTCGGGACCGATATGGCTCAACTCGCCGCGCGCGGCGAGTTCGGCGGCGTACCGGGTCGCCGCTTCCGTCAGCGCAGCGTCGAGCTTGAGTTCGCTGAGGCCCTCCCGGCGGCGAACCGAGTTGACCAGCGCAAGGATGGCCTCAGTCTCGGCAGGATTTCGGTATGAAGCATTGGATGGCGCCACGGCCGTTTGCGCCATGGCTGCGCTTGCTGCCGCTGAAAGAGCGAGGATGAAGCCGAGGCAACCCCGACGCACCAGCCAACCTAATCCGACAATTCTCGAATCCTCGCCGCTGCGCGCTCAACGCCGCGTTAACAATCGTCGTAAATGCGTGAAAATTCCGATTGGCGCAGCGGATATGCGCCGTCCGGTCGAGCCCGCTCAGAGCGACACGACGATTCCGCGCTCGGGCGACGATCGGCCGCCAAGGACTTCCCGCCACGCATCCTCGATCGCATCGAAGCCGCTCCGTCGGTCGATCGTGAGCCACGACCGGCTCTTGCTCGCCGCATCCCGCCAGAAATCGAAGGCCTTCCTGTCGAAAACACCCGGTCCCCAGTCGGCGGCGCGCTTCTGGATATGGCTTGGCGCAAAAAACATGGCGCTGCGTTCATGAATGAACCCCGACGCCATGCCGGCGGCGTCGTAATGGGTCACCCCGACATTGGACGTATACTTCATATTGCCGCCGAGTCGCCGATGAAGAGCGCCAAGCACCTTACCGTCGCCCGACATGTCGATGATGACGGTCGGCCGATCCGGTATCACGTCCAGCGCGTCATAGGTCGCAACGTCGTCATAGAGTTTCAGCGCCCGCACGCGATCCGCATTTCGCGCCGAGGTGAGCCCAAGGCGGCGCGGCGCGCCAAAATCCGCCTTCAGGGCATAGGCAAGCCCGATCGCCGTCTTCGACGACGCGCTCACAATGAGCGCCTGTTCTGCTCCGAACCATTTATTGTCGAGCAGGAAGTCATAAAGGCAATACGACGTCGCATAGAGCGGGAAGAGCAGCATGCGCACATCCTCCATGGCCGCGTCGTATTCGCGTTCGGCTTTCACGCGCGCATAGGCGTTGTAGACGGGCGGCAGGTCCGCCCGATGCGCCGAGCCGTCCAGGAGGCGTTCATCGCGAACCTTGGCCGGCTTCATGACGAGATGCGTCGCCATCGGAAAATAGCCATAGAGGCGCTCGCCAGGCTCGATGTCCGGGCATGCGGACTCAACGACGTCGGCGAAGCCCCACACGGGAACGATCCCGTACCCGTCATTCGCCGGGAAAAACTTCCAGTAGCCGATCCGTTCGCCGACGACGCCATAGGTGACGTTGTTCGCCGTCAACGCGAAACAGTCGATATGCGCCAGGACTTCCCCGACGGCGAGCGGCGGCGCATCGCGGCGCAGGACCCGGGAGGCGGCGAGGTCGTTCCTTTTCACCTGGAATTCTTCGATCTTCATGCAGCGCGCGCTCCCTTGCGGCCATTTCGTGCGGGCGGTTATAGCGGTTTTCCGCTGGCGAGGCGCAAGTGATGCAGCTGCCGCTCGAAGTCCGCCTGAAGCTCTTGAGGCAACGCGTGCTGGCCGCACTCGGAGTCGGCGGCCACAGGCCGGTGCGACTCCTAAAGACGCCGGGCGGCCTCGCCGTGGAAGTCGACGGACGACAGATTCATGTCCCCTCGCCTCTGCGCTGGAAACTCTATCGGCAAGGCTGGGCGGCTCGGCTCGACCGTCTCGAACTAGAATACGGCGTCGGCCGACATTTCCGTTTGCATCCGGGGGACGTCGTTCTCGACGTCGGGGCCAATGTCGGCGAATTCGCCTTCGTCGCCGATCGCCACCGCGCGCGGATTTTCTGCGTCGAGCCCGATCCGACCGTCTTCTCGTGCCTCGCCGCCAATATCGCGGGCCTTGCCGGCGCGAGCGCGCATGAACTCGTCGTCTGGAAGGAGAGCGGCGAGATCGATTTCGGCCTTGCGCCGGACCGCGCCGACTCTTCGGTCTTTACGGACGGGGCCGCCCGTATCAAGCGCCAAGCGCAAACCCTCGCCGATTTCGCCCGCGAGCACGCCCTCGCGCGCGCCGACCTTCTCAAATGCGACGCGGAGGGCGCGGAGCCGGAAGTGCTTGAGGGCGCCGGGCAATTTCTCGCGAAGATCCGGGCGGTCGCCCTTGACACCGGCCCGGAGCGCAACGGTCAGCCTACGGCACTCCCTTGCGCTGAAATCCTCGCCAAAGCCGGCTTCCGCGTGCTCCACGAAACCATCGGCACCCGGAAGATGACTTACGGGATCAATCTCCGGAATACGCCGACCTGAATTCTTCGTCGAAGTCGCCAGCCTATTGCGGCGGCGGCGCATCCGCGACAACGTCGATCAACTCGACGTCGAAGATCAGCGCCTCGTTGGGCCCGATGACGCCCCCCGGCGCGCCGTTCTGGCCGTAGGCGAGCGCGGCGGGGATGAAGAAGCGGAACTTGTCGCCCACGCTCATCAGCTGGACCCCTTCAGTCCAGCCGGCGATCACCTGGCCGAGCGGGAATTCCGCCGGTTCGCCCCGCGCGTAGGAGGAGTCGAACTCGGTGCCGTCGAGCAGGGTTCCCTTGTAGTGGACGCGCACAACGTTGGCGTCAGTCGGCTGTTTGCCGCCCGCAGGACCTTCGGCGAGCACCTGATACTGAAGGCCTGTCGATGTCGTCCGGACGCCGGCCTTCTTCCGGTTCTCGGCCAGAAAGGCTTCGCCCGCCTTCAAGTTCTTCTCGGGGTTGGTCACTTTGAGCAGCTCGACCTCATAGATGAGCGCCTCGTTCGGGCCGACGGAACCGTCCGGGGCGCCCGCTTCGCCGAGCGCGAGTTCCGAGGGCACGTAGAAACGATAGCGGTCTCCACGGCTCATCAATCTGACGCCCTCCGCCATCCAGCTGCCGTCGATCATGGCGAGAGGAAAACGCGCCGCCGCGCCGTGAGCGCGCGACGACTCCACTTCAACGCCGTCGATCCGCGTACCGACGAACTCGACGTCGACGAAATCTTCCTTGGCCGGCTGGTCGCCGCCCTCGGGGCCTTCTTTCAGGACCTCGTAAAGCAAGCCGCTGTCGAGCGCCCTGACCCCGGGCGCGACGGCCTTCTCGGCAAGAAATTTCTCCCCGGCGGCCTTGTTTTCCGCGGCCTTGGCCGCGCGCGCCGCTTCGTCGCTTGCCGGGTCGGCCGGCGCCGGCTGTGCGGCGTCCGACGCTTCAACCTTGGCGTCGTCTGGTTTGGCGGATTCCGCCGCCTTTTCTTTCTTGCCGCAGGCCGCGAGCGCGATCGCCGCCGCCGCGCTCAACAGCATTGCCCTTTTCCAAGCCATGGCGCTCAAAGCTCCTGGTTGCCGCCCCGAGACGACCCTAGACGATCCGCCTCGATTCGCAAACGGCGCGGTCTCAGTTCAGCGGCCAGAATACCGGAATAAGCAGGATCGCCATGACCGCCGTCAGGATGTTCAGAGGCACGCCGAGCTTGAGAAAGTCGGTGAACTTGTAACCGCCGACGCTGTAGACCAGAGTGTTCGTCTGATAGCCGATGGGCGTCGCGAAGGCGAGGCTGGCTGAAAACATGACGGCGACGACGAATGGCCGCGGATCGACGCCAAGCTGGCGCGCAAGCTCGATGGCGACGGGGGTCACGACGATGGCGACGGCGTTGTTGGTGAGAAACTCGGTCAGAACTAACGAGAAGACATACACGGCCGCAAGCGCTACAATCGGCGGAACCTGCATGAGATGGGGCGCCGCGCTGCCGGCGACGAGGTCCACGAGGCCGGTCTTGTCGATCGCCGTGCCGATCGCGAGCATGGCGAGAATGAGGGTCAGAATTCGCCAGTCGATCGACGTGAAAGCCTCGTCGGCTTCGATGCATCGCGTCGCCAGAACCACCGCGGCGCCAATCACTGCGAGGCCCTCGATCGGCATGATTTCGAACACCGAACCCATGACCACGCAGAAAATCACCGCGATCGCGATCGGCGCGTGCCGGCGCCGGATCGGATGAACTTCGGGTTCGGCGACGTTGACGAGATCATTGTCGTCGACGAGCCGCTTCAGGTCCTCAGGGGCGCCCTCGATGAGAATCGTATCGCCGACTTCGAGCGGAGTTTGCTCGAACCGGTCGCCAAGGTTCTCGCTGCGCCGGTGCAGCGCGATCGGATAAACGCCGTATCGCCGGCGAAGACGCAGATGCCTGAGCGTTCGCCCGACAAAATGCGCGCCCGGCGCGAGCAGAACCTCGACCAACACCGACTTTCTCGAACTGAGGGGCTGCAGTCCCTGCGTGCGCGGAGAGTCGGGCGTCTTCATCGCGCCCTCTTCCTTCATCGTCAGAATTTCCGCCATCGCCGAACGCATAACGATGATGTCACCCGCCTGAAGGATAACGTCGGCGAACTCGCGGCGCAGCGAGGCGTCCCCGCGAATGACGTCGACGACGCGGCGGTCGCCTTCGTTGAACGCCTTCACGTCGAGCGGGTGCTGACCGATGTACGGGGAATCGCCCTCGATTACGATCTCGACGATGAAGCGCTGCGTCTGCTTGCCGCCGACGAGCGCGGCGAGCGTCGTGCGGTCCGGCAGGAGGCGGCGGCCGAGAACGACAAGAAGAACGC
Source organism: Parvularculaceae bacterium (assembly GCA_013389105.1). Lineage (GTDB taxonomy): Bacteria > Pseudomonadota > Alphaproteobacteria > Caulobacterales > Parvularculaceae > Amphiplicatus. The sequence continues at coordinate 21,121 of JACADZ010000052.1, forward strand.
CCGCCGCCGCGACGCAAACGCCAAGCGGCGCGACTTCCATGATGTGAAAGGGCGGCAGATCGTAATGGCGCGCGACGCCGTCGACGAGAATATTGGTCGAGGTCCCGACGAGCGTGGTCATGCCGCCGAGCACCACGGCGTAGGAGAGCGGGATCAGCAGCTTCGACGGGCTTTCTTTCAGCTTTTCGGCGAGCGCCACGGTGATCGGCACCATCAGCATGACAAGCGGGGTGTTGTTCACAAATCCGGATATCGCCGCGAGCACGCTCAGAAACGAGACGACCGCAAGGCGCGGCCGCGTCTCGGCGATCCTGCGCATGCGTCCCGCGAGCGCTTCGAGAACGCCGGTCCGAAGCAACGAGGCGGTGATGATGAACATCGCGCCGATCGTCACCGGGGCGGAATTGCTCAGCGACTTCACGACGTCGGCGGGCGTCAGGATGCCGAGCACAAGAAAAACGGCGACGGCCGCCAGCGCGCTCACTTCGGGCGCCCGCCACTCGCGCGCGAAGGAGACGAACAACACGAGGATGATTAGCGCCGCTACCGCAGGCGCAAAGGCGTCGAGGCCGAAAATCAAGTCCGCTCTCCCAGAGGGCACGACTGTTTGCCGCGCCCTCGCCGCCGCGTCAATCTCGGGGCTTATTTACAAAGTCTAAGGATACGCTGGGGAGCATCGCCGCCTGGCGCATCTGGGACTGGAAGCCCGCCAACGATCGGGACTTCATCGGCCTCCCGATCACGACGAAATCCCAGAACCCTTCGCAGTACAATCAGTATACGCAGGAAATCCGGTGCGGCGCGGCGGTCGGCCGATTCGATTTCGTCGGCGGCCCGTTCGGCTTCCACCAGACCGCCCGCGCGCAAGGAACGGAGGCGCTCGGGGCCAGCGCGAGCCGCGGCTGCTTAATCCGGCCGCCGGCGTTCCGCCGGGGGCCCCCGGTTGCGCGACGCCGACCACTTTGGCGTGCGACCCATCCGAGCTGAACGGCGTCACGGCGTCGAACGACGTCCGGCTCGACAATACGAGCGCCGCGCTGTTTGGACAGGCGAGCTGGAAAGTCACGGACCGGCTTCAGCCCGGCATCCGCCTCAATTGCGACGAGTAGGAAGGTCTCTACGACCGCAGCGCGGCGGATGGCGCGAGAAATTCCGTTCTCTTCCGCAGTCCGACGACTGGCGCGCTCATCACCGACCCGCGTGTCGTCGCCCAGCGCGACCAGCTGGCGCCGCAGCGGTTCGAGCCGACGTGCAGCGGCTGGAATGGCGTCCGTAAACCCTCAATCGATCAATCACTATGAGATCGGCCTGAAGGCCCAATTCTGGGATCGGCGCGCCGTTCTACCACGCTCGGCGGCGTTCCCCCAGAAGCGCGGGACTACCCCCTCGGCGACCGCGCCGGCATCGACTGGGTGCTCGATCAGTACAAGGAGCGAAGCCCAAGGACAAAACCACCGCCGAGAAGTTCAGCACCGGTCGTTTCGCCGACCATAAGGAGAAGGTGGTCGACCTGCTCGCTCGCGCGTGACCGTCAGCGTCGAGACGATGAAGATCGTCGGCTTGATGAAAGACGCCCGACGCGACCAATTCAGTTCAGCCGGAACGCCGTCCCCGCGCTGATCTCCGCTGCGGAGATGAGGCGCTTGCCGGCGACGCGCACCGAGTGCAGGGCGCCGTCCAGTTCACGGGTCCAGAAGTCGAGGAACCGGTTGAGCACAGGATATTGGGGGGCGAGGTCGTAGTCCTGCCACACATAGGTTTGAAGGAGCTTCGGGTGATCCGGAAGATGATACAGGATTTCTGCGGTCGCGAGCCTGTATCCTTCCAATTGGCGGCTGAAGTCCTTGTCGACACGCATACGCAAACACTCCATCAACGCTCAGGAACCTAGCCAAGTTTGACTTGACGAATTCCGAAGTTCAAGGCTGAAAGAAGCGTTTACCTAATGAAATCAATATGTTAGCAGCAACACCTCAAGCCTGCTGATAGACGGAATGAGAATTTTCCGGGCAGGTTCGGCCGAAACCGGGGCAGCAAGCTGCGCGACCAATAGGACCCGGCAGAAGATTCCTCTTTACAAGGGGGGCGGCGCTTCCTAAATGCGCTCTTCGCCAATCCCATGGGACCTCTCCGCAAGATTGGCCTGGTGAAGCTTACTTGCGAGGTTCCATGAGATGGAAAGGCCAACATCGGCGCTTGCGCTGGTCCTAGCGACCAAACCGGACCTACCCGTTCATTGCATCCGCCCCCATGCCGCCAAAACGGCGGCCAAGTGGTTTTTGGACCATTTTCCGGGCGATGTTTTGTATGCGGTCAAAGCCAATCCGCACCCAATGATTCTGGACGCCGTGTACGCGGCCGGAGTGCGGTGGTTCGACGTCGCGTCTTTGCCGGAGATCGAGGCGGTCGCCACGCGTTTTTCCGATGCGAAGCTCGCCTTCATGCATCCGGTGAAGTCGCGCTTGGCGATCAGACGCGCCTATTTCGATTTCGGCGTTCGCATCTTTTCGCTCGACAGCCATGACGAGCTCCAGAAGATCATCGCCGAGACCAACGGCGCGACCGATCTCCACCTCATCGTGCGCCTCGCGGTCACCGGGGATTACGCCCAGCACAAGCTGTCCGGCAAGTTCGGGGCGTCGGGCTCTTCGGCAGTAATGCTGCTGCGCGAAGCGCGCGCGCTCGCCAGCGAACTAGGCGTGTCGTTTCACGTCGGCTCGCAGTGCATGCGCCCTGAGGCCTATCGCGTGGCGATGGCGACAGTCGGGGACATCATCCGCCAAGCCGGCGTCACTGTCGATATCGTCGATGTCGGCGGCGGTTTTCCGGCCGCCTATCCGGGACTGACCCCGCCGCCGCTCGAAACGTATATGACGGAGATCGTGCAGTCTTTCGAAGGCATGCCCGTCCTCGAAAACGCCGACCTCTGGTGCGAGCCCGGTCGCGCGCTGTGCGCCGAGGCTGGAAGCCACATCCTGCGGGTAGAACTGCGCAAGGGCGACGCGCTTTATCTCAATGACGGCGGCTACGGCGCCCTCTTCGACGCCGCGCATGACGGACTCGTCTATCCGACGAAACTCCTGCGTGCGAAAGGAGGGCCGCGCCGTCCGCTGAAGGCGTTCAGGCTCTATGGGCCGACCTGCGATTCGATCGACCAGATGGCGGGACCGTTCTTTCTGGCCTCGGACGTGTCGGAAGGCGACTACATCGAGTTCGGCCTCACCGGCGCCTACGGCGCGGCGCTGGCGACGCGCTTCAACGGCTTCGGCGACTATGTCGAAGCGACTCTCGAAGACGCGCCGATGACGTCCATGTTCGGACTCGCGCCGGCGACGAAGCGCGAGAGCAATGTCGTCGCCATGGCGGCCAAGGGAAAGTAATCTGCGGGCGGCGGAGCGACGCAAGGCGCGCCCGGATAGGAGCGCCTTTTCGTTTTTCGAGGGAGGCGACGACGCCTGCAAGAGGGCTCACTGCTGAAACGGGTAGAATGCGCCCATGCCGAGCAGGTTCGTCAGCGCGTCGAGGGCGGCGTAGGCTTCGTCCTTGAAACGGGGATCGCGCAAGTCGTCCAGCGCGAGGCGGTCCCTGTAGTGGGCGCGGACTAGAGATTCCAGCGCGGTGATCTTTGCCTCATCAACAAGGAAATTCTGGTCGATTGCGCCCCGCTCCACCTCCGACAGCACGACCCGCAGGCGCAGGCACGCTGGCCCTCCCCCGTTCCGCATGCTTTCGCGGACATCGAGAAAAACGGCGCGGTTGATCGGGTTGTTGCGGGCGAGCGTTTCGTCGATGAACGCTTTCACCCGGGCGTTTTCTTCAGACTCCTTCGGCAGGACCAGGGCCATTTCTCCGCCCGGCAATGAAACGAGCTGCGAGTTGAAAAGGTAGGACGAGACGGCGTCGTCGAGCGACACCGCTGCGGCCTTCGCTTCGATGATGTCGACGAATGGCGCCGCCTTGCGGATCGCCGCATGCGCGGCCTCCCGGTCCTCGAACGCCTCCTCATGCGTAAAGAGGACCGAGCCGTTGGCGACGCTCACAACATCGTTGTGGAAGGCGCCGGCGTCGAGCGCCTTCTTCGCCTGCAGCACGAAGACCGTCTTCTCCGGCGCGAGCCCGTGCGCGCGCGCGACGGCTTCGCTGGCGCGCCGCTTCTGGCGCGCCGGAAAGCGAACGCCGTCTTCTCCGTAGACGAACAGATGGGCGCCGGCGTCGCCCGGCTCGCGGGCGAAGCGTCCGTGATTGGCCGCGCCCTCGTCGCCAAAATGGGCGCCGCCCGGCAGCGGCGGGTGATGGACGAAGCGATCGCCGCGAAAAATGCGCTTCAGCGCGCGCGCCGTCCCTTCCGCTTCGATGGCGCGGTGAAAATTCGAGGCGAGATTGGCGGGCGTGAAATGGACCTTGCCGTCCGGCGTATCCGGCGAAGGCGCGACCGTCGCCGCGTTCGCCGTCCACATGGACGACGCCGAATACACATTGGCGAGCAGGTCGGGCGCCGTTTTCGACGCCGCTTCGATAACGGCGGCGTCCGATCCGGCGAAGCCGAGCGCGCGAAGAACGCTCAGGTCGGGGCGCTGCAATGGCGGCAGAAAGCCCTGCGCGCAGCCAAGCCGCAACAGGGCGCGCATCTTGGCGAGGCCCTGGAGCGCCGCCGCGCGCGGGTTCGAAACCGCGCCGGCGTTCTTCGCCGAGGCGACGTTGCCGAGCGCGAGACCGGCGTAATTGTGCGTCGGCCCGATCAGGCCGTCGAAATTCACTTCCGCGAACGTCATGAAAAACCAAGGATGGGGGCCGCTCCTGCCCTACGCCGGGGCCGCCTTCGTCACAAGCTGTTCCGCGGCGACGGCCGCCGGCGCGCCGCCGCGCCCTGTCCGGACCCGATTGAATATTGGCGCACCGGGCCGTATGTCATGCGCGGCACTAGGGGTATAGCTCAGCTGGTAGAGCATCGGTCTCCAAAACCGAGGGTCGGGGGTTCGAGTCCCTCTGCCCCTGCCATCGCCACCCGTGCTTCCATCGCCTGACGGGAAGACGCCTGGCTGCTTGCCAAATCCGTGACCCTGGAGAGGGTGCTTCACGCGCTTGGGAGGGGCCAATGGATAAGGCCCGGTTGACGACCCTCCTTCCCTGCTTCGATGGTCTAACGCCGCGTGCGCGCCTTGATGTAACGGACAGTGCCTGTCTTCGAGCGCATGATGACGGTGTGAGTATTGACGTAGCCAGGCTCCCAGCGGACGCCGTCGAGCAGCATGCCGTTGGTGACGCCGGTCGCCGCGAAGATGACGTCGCCGCCGCACAGGTCCAGAAGGCTGTATTTCCGGTTCAGATCCCTGATGCCCGCCTTGGCGGCGCGCTGTTTCTCTTCTTCCTTCTTGAAGACCAGCCGGCCCTGCATCTGACCGCCGACGCAACGGAGCGCCGCCGCGGCAAGGACGCCTTCCGGCGCGCCTCCCTGCCCCACATACATGTCGATCCCTGTTGAAGGATCGGTCGTGTGGATGACGCCCGCGACGTCGCCGTCCGAGATCAGAAAGACGCGCGAGCCAACCCGGCGCGCCGCCTCAATGATGTGGTTGTGGCGATCGCGCTCGAGAACGCACAAGGTGATATCTTCCGGCGCGACGCCCTTGGCCTTCGCCAGGCTCTCAATGTTGTCCTCAACAGGACGATCGAGATCGACGGTTCCGTCCGGGTAACCCGGGCCGATTGCAATCTTGTCCATGTAGGTGTCGGGCGCATGGAGCATGGTGCCGCCGCTGGCCAGGGCGACGACGGCGAGCGCGCCGCCCATGGCCTTGGCCGTAAGGTCGGTTCCTTCGAGCGGATCGAGCGCGATGTCGATCGTCGGTCCCTTGCCGGTTCCGACTTTCTCGCCGATGTAGAGCATCGGGGCTTCGTCGCGCTCGCCTTCGCCAATGACGACGGTGCCGTCGATGTCGAGCTTGTTGAACGCCTCTCGAAGCGCCGTAACCGCCGCCTGATCGGCGCCGTGGCGGTCGCCCCTTCCGATCATGGTTGATGCTGCGACCGCCGCGGCTTCAGTGCAGCGCCCCGTCTCGATCGTCAGCACCCGGTCCAGAAATGTTTCCTGCTCGCGCATTGTCCTTGCCTTTTCGACCCCACCCGCTTGGCCCAAGGATGCGCGCGCATCAATAGCCCTGGGCAAACAAAAAACGGCCCCGCAGCGGGGGCCGTTTCAAGATGGTGGGTCGTTCAGCCTAGAAGTTGTAATTCAGGCCGAGTTCGGCTGAATGGTAGCCCGGGGTTCCGTCCTGGGATGTGCCGAGGAAACGGTAGGCGGTCTCGAGCGAAATCTGGTCCGAGACGTTGAACTCCACGCCCGCGCGGCCCGTGTAGACAAAGGTCAGGTCGCCATCCGAAACATCTGTCACGCCGTCGTCAAGGCTCGCATGGAAGTAGCCGGGCCCGATGCCCACGGAGGCAAACGGGTTGACGGCGCCGAGGCCGTACTGCCACCGGACGGCGCCGATGCCCGAAAGGCCCCAAAGAGTCAGCTCCACCGGGCCGCCAAGGAGGGTGATGTCCTCGCTGTCCCGCGAGAAGACCAGCTCCCCTTCCCAGGAAAAGGTTGAGCGACCCCGTTCGGCGAAGGTCTTGCGATAGCCGCCGGCGAAGCTCGGGGCCTCGTAATCGCCGACGCCCGACTCGAATACGTAGCCGCCCCGGACGAACACGGCCTGGCCATAGGAGTTATAAACAGAGCCGCCCGAAAAGGATGACGATCCGCGGCCCTTTGCGCTCCTGTCGGCGCTTGCGAGCGTCGGCCCGACGACATCCGCGCCGAGCACCTCCGGCTCGACTGAGCCTTGGTCAGTCTCAAGGTTGGTCGTCGGCGCGGACGGGACGCTCAGTTCCGGCATCTGCAGCCGTTCCTCAGCGCGAATGCGTGCGCGCACCGCATCGGCGTCTGCGCCGCAGACGAGCTGGCCCGCCGCATTCTCGATGCAATCTTCGGCGGCGATCGCCGACCCGGTCGAAGCAAGCAGGGCCGCCGCCGCAATGGAGAACTTCCTCATACTACGCGCCTTTCGAAGGTTTCGGCGCGAATAAACGGCTGCAACGCCTAATTTATGGTTAACGGCCGCTTAAGGGCGGGTGAACCGGAGCATGTAGTTTTCGACAAGGCCGTCGACCTTGACCTCCGCCGCCGGGCTGAATCCGAACGAGGAAATCTCGGCGGCGACATCGGCTTTCCCGAAACGCACATGCCGGTGATCCGCCGGCGGGGTCTCGCCGGGGCCGATGTCGTAGTCGACGACGTAGAGCGCGCCGCCCGGCCGCAGCGCCGCATACACAGTAGACATGATGAGCGCCGGATTCTCGAAGTAGTGATAGGTGTCGCAGATGAAGACGGCGTCCACCGAGCCCGGGGGCAGCGTAATCGAATCCGGTCGCCCCAGCACGGAGACGATGTTGTTGCGGCCGTTGTCCTCCGCACGCTGATTGATGAGCTTCAGGAAGCGCGGCTCGATATCGACGGCGTAGACCGCGCCGCTGTCGCCCACGCGTTCGGAGAACAGCATCGAGTAGATGCCGGTGCCCGCGCCGATGTCGGCGATCCGGGCGCCGTCCTTGAGGTCGATGGCGGCCGCAATGGCGTCGCGGGCCGAGTAGATTTCGCGGCTGCCTACCTCCATGCGCTCGAGCCAAAGGTCGAGATTGGCTTTCTCGTCAGGATAAGGGTCGGCGGCGGGCGCGACGGACTCTTGGGCCGGCTCCCTGCGCGAGCATGCGACAGCAAGCGCGGCCAAAAGGGCCGCAACCGCGATACGGCGCATGTCGTTCGTTCTCATTGAGCAGGTCCCGGCCCTGATTTCCCGGTAATCTAGTGGGAATCGGCGCCGGCGCAATCGGGAGCGATCCGCCGCCAAGCGGCCGGGCTTACCCTGCAAGGGCCGCCGCGGCCGGCCAGTTCGCCTACTTCACGTTGATGCTGGAGAACATCCCGCCATTCTTCTCGACCGTTTCGGGCGAGCCGGAGACGGAGATTTCGCCCATGCCGCTGACGGTCGCATCAACAACCTCGCTGGCGTAGACGCTGGCGTCTCCCACGCCCGATACGGTCACCTTGACCGTCTTGCACTCCAACGCCTGCGCGTCCAGGTCGCCGACGCCGGAAACATCCGCCGTGAGCGTATCGCAGGTTCCAGCAAGTTCCATGTCGCCAACGCCGGAAATTTCCGCCTTGAACGCCGACGCCGCGACGCCTTTGACGTCGCCGTCCACAACGCCCGAAGCCTTGATCGAGACCAAGGCCGGCATCCTGATCGTCGCTGTCACGCTGTCATGACCCCGGCGGCGCGCGCCTTTTTCGCGCTTTTTTTGATCGAGGATCAGCTCGCCGTCTTCGACGCTGGCCTCGACCCTATCAAGGTCCTTGGCGTCGCCTGAGAGTTCGATCGCGAAATCAGCGCCGCCGACATCGACATCGAGTTCAAACACGCCGCGCACATCGATGCGATCGAAGTCGCGCAAGTCGACCTTGCGGGTGATAACGTCGCCTGAGTCTTTGTGGTCGCCTCCGCGCTCGCGGTCGTCATCGTCTGAAATGATGAAATGGCCGAGTTCGCCGTCGCGCGCGGCGTAGGCGATGGCTGCGGCGCCGATGGCCGCCGCGATAATGGCCCCGACGACCAATCCAATGAGAAATCTCATAAGTCTCTCCCGAACCCTGCTTTTCACTAGCACTTTGGCCCCGCAGACCCAATGCGAGTGGCGGTCCGTTCGTCGCAGAGCGGGAGCGAACCGGCGCGCAAAACCTACTGAACGCGTCGAATTCCCGGGACCTCCGGGGCCGCGCGGTCGGCCGCCCGCCACAGCGGCGCGATACGCCGTCCAAAGAGAGAAACGATGAGAAGCCCCGGCAGAAGATAGATCACGCGCCAAGGCGCCTCGAACCCGGGCGCCAGTCCGAGCATGGCGAGCACGCCAAGCTGCACGGCGAGGGCCGCCAGATGGAACGGCCAGATCGTCCGTACCCTGTTCTTTTCCAGAACCATGTAGAGGGGCGTGAACACGGCGACCGACGCCGCGAAGGCGAGGAGAAACACGACGACGCCGGCGGTCAGCGCACGGAGCAACGCCTCAAGTGACGTCATGAGAGTGAGCGAAGTCTCCGCCGCGAGGCGGACCAGTTGAAGGACAAGCGCCCCTGAGGCGCTCGCGCCGCCGCCAATCATCGCCGCCGCGAGCATGTGTTCGAACGCCAGGGAGGCCCGCACTTCGCGCGCGATCTCTTGTTGCTGTTCCTGTTCGACGATCACCTGCGACGTCGCTCGCCATCGGTCTCCGGCAAAGACTCTGCACTTGCTCGAGCGGGGCAAGGCCCTGGCATGTCCATGGGTCGCCTCCCTTATGGGCGGGCCACATTGTGCCTTACTCGACGACCACGCGGAAGCGGTAAGAGGCGGTCGACGCGGCGGCCATCGAGCCGCTCGGGACAAGCCGGATGTGCGTGACGTTGGGGTCGGCCCCCGACGACGGCGTATAGGCGAAGGTGGCTCCGCCATCATTGGAATAAGAGACGGCCCCGAGCGCAAGCGTGCTCGCGCCGGGCGCGATCGCCACTGGACCCGACCCGCCGCCGGCAATGTCGGCGTTAAGGAAGCTCACGTTCGGCGACAGCGCATCGACAATGAGGATCGACCCTGCGTCGATCGAACCTGCCCCCGGATTGGTGAATGAGATCAGATACTCGATGACGGCTCCCGGCGTCGCATACGGATTGGAAGATCCGTGCACCGGGTCAGAGACGACCGTGGCCGTCTTGCCCGCCGACATGGCGCCGGTGACGGTCAGCGTATCCGCTGCAGGGATGAGATTCTGAACGGTTCGACCGCTGATCGTCGCCGTGGCGCCGCCGGCCGGGATGGTGTTCGTGTAGGACCCGCCTGCTGCGGCGACCACATTGACCGTGACCGTGCAGGTCGCTCCGGCGGCGAGGCTTCCGCCGGAAAGCCCCAGCGAGCCTGCGCCCGCGACCGCCGTCAACGTGCCGCCGCAGGAATTCGTGGCGCCAGGCGGCGTCCGGTTCACGAGACCGGACGGATAGCTATCGACCAGCGCAAGCGCCGACATGGCGAGGGTCGGATTGGGATTGCTCATCGAGATACTCATCACCGACGACATGCCAGCGCCGACTTGCGCCGGCGTAATGTCCTTGGTCGTCGTGATCTTGCATTCGTTGCCCGAGGAGAGACCGACGATGGAGCTCGCTGTAATGGAGGCCGAGGCCCCGCTCGAGCCGGCTGCCGCGCCGTAGCTAATGATGGTGTCCGGGTCGGTCGTCGTATCGATGGTCGTCCCCGCCGCGCCGCCTGTCACCGTTCCGGAGGCGCCGAAGGTCGTTGCGACAAAGCCGCCCCCGCCCCCGCCGCCGGGACCATGCGCGCGCGTATTGGCAGTATCGTTCGAGCCGCCGGCCCCGCCGCGGGCGCGCAGCGTGAGGCTTGCGCCCGATGTGTTCGGCGAACTCACCAGGATCGACCCGCCGCCGCCGCCGCCGCCATTGGCGTCATTGCCGACCGTTGAGTCGGCGGCGGCGCCGTCGGCCGATATGGTTCCCGATCCAGTGATCGTCCCGGCTCTGATGATGACGACCCCGCCGCCGGCGGCGCCGCTGGAGGCGAGGCCCGAGCCCGGCGTCCCCGTGCCGTTGTTCGAGGTTCCGGCACCCCCGCCCCCGCCCATGGTGAGCCGGGTCGCGCCCTGCGCCGTTACGCCGACGCCGCCATGTCCGCCCGTCTGATCGCAGCCTGTCGGGGCGGTGGGGCACCAGCCGTGGCCGCCTTGCCCCCCTGTTCCATAACCGCCGCCGCCGCCGCCTGCGGTATTTTCGTCATTGGCCGGCGGATTGCCGTCCGTGCCGCCGCCGCCCGCGTTGGCCGGCGCGCCCCGCGCATTGCTGCCGTTGGCGTAGCCTTCGGCCCCTGTGCTCACCAAGGCTCCGTTGTAAAGCATGTAATAGGGCGTGCCGGCGATGCCTTCACCCTTCGATCCGTTGGCGTTGTTGGTGGCGTTCGTCCGGTAATCCGTGGCGGCGCCCGACCCGCCGCCCAGCTGCCGGCCGCCGCCGCCGCGAAAGCCCATCCCGTCGGCGCCGATCGTCGCTCCCGACAGGGCGAGCGTCTCGGCGACATCGAGGGCGAGCACGCCGCCGGTCGAGCCATTCCACGAAGCGGGCGAGAGCGTGCCTGACAATGTCGCATTGATATACTGCGGCACGCGGATGACCTGGAAACGGCTCTGGCCGGACCGTGTGAACGCTACGCCGGTCGGGGCGGCGATCGTCAGCGTGCCCCCGCTCGTCGGAACCACGCTGGTCGCCCGCGCAAAGGCGAAATTTCCTGACGAGTTCAGTGCGGTCCAGCCGCTCCCGGGGTCGCCGGCGATATTATCACCATACCGGTTGTTGTTGCTGGTGTTGATGGATGCGTCCTGCATCTGCATGATGAGAACGAGATCGCCGGACGCGATCGCCGCGCCGCCGGAGAAGCGTGCGGCCCCGAGGGTGACCGAAGTGCCGCCGGATCCGAGACTTGCCGTTGCCGGCCAGTAATTGTTAACGGTCCCGGAGATTGTCGCCGAACCGCCGGCGCCCGCCGTCGCGCACTGGGCCGCCCGCGCGTTCGATGCGCAGAAGGCGGCGATAATCGCCAGGAACGCGCCTCGCGCCCGCGATATCATCTGTGTCTCCATTTTGGGAATTGGATGGGGCCGATTGGTTAAGGATCGCCTGAACTGAGGCACGCCGCGCCTCGGACTTTTCCGAAATTGGCACGCCGATTGCTCTGCCAGACAACGGCAGCCCAGATCGGGCTGGACCTGACGGTTTAGCGGGAAACCATGAACACGAAATTCGGCGGCAGACTCGGCGGCCAATACAGCGCCCCGGAAATGCAATCCGGGATGGACGTTGGATCCCTTAACGATGACATGAGAGGCGCGACACCTATGGAAGCACGAACCGTTCTTGCAACAGGATGCAGTTTCGAAGGCAAGCTCAAGTGCCGCGGCGGCGCGCGCATCGACGGCGACTTCGAGGGCGAAATCCTGGCGGACGAGATCTTGATCATCGGGAAGGACTCGACGATCGTCGCCGATCTCAACGTTCCTGAAATCAACGCCAGCGGGACCGTCAAAGGCAACGTGCTCGCCGTCAAGCGGGTCGTGCTGGCGCCGACAGCCCACATCCAGGGCGACCTCAGGACTCCGAGCCTCACCATCCAGGAAGGCGCGCGGATCAAGGGCAACATCGACGTCGGCCCCATTCGCGCGGAATTGGAAGGCGCTGCGCCTTCGGAGGGCGTCTGAGCCGCGGACGGCGCGCATGCCCCAAGATCGGCGGGCGGCGTCCCCTCGCGATCCCCGCTCCGGGCTATTCCGCGGCGAGCCTGCTCGCCCGCGACACATGCGCGGAGCACTCGGCCATTGTCTTCGAAGCCCGGGCGATGGGATTGGTGCGATAGTAATCGCGGATCGGCGAGCGGAACGGCGCTGAGCGCACCTCGCCCTTGACGCCCAGCTTTGCGAGGTCAAGCGGCGCCGCGCCCGAAGGTCCCTGATTGATGCGGCCAAGCACCGGCGCGTCGTTGATCATAGCCTGGCGCAGCGAGAAGAGGTCGTCATAGGGCAGCGCCATGCCGAGACGGCCTGAAAGCGCACGGATGATCGCCCAATCCTCTCGCGCCTCGCCTGGCGGGAAGGTCGCTCGCTGCGCGATCTGGGCGCGTCCCTCCGTATTGGCGTACACGCCGCTCTGCTCGACATAGGCGGCGCCCGGGAAGATCACATCGGCGGCCGCCGCGCCCGCATCCCCATGGCTGCCCTGATAGACGACGAACGCGCTTTTCAGCTTCGACGTATCGAATTCATCGCAGCCAAGATTATAGACGAGCCGAATGTCATCGGCTGCGGCGGACTCCAGAATGCCCGCGAAATCCAAACCGCCGGCTCTCGGAAGGAATTTGAGGTCCAGCGCGGCCACGCGCGCCGCGGAATCATGCAGAACATTGAAGCCGTTCCACCCTTCCCTCACGACCCCGGCCGAGGCCGCGACGGCCGCGATCTCCGCGAGAATGGCCGCGCCGTCGGGTCGGGCGATCGCGCCCATGCCGATGATGATCATCGGCCGATCCGCGCCAATGAGGAAATCGCCGCCGGCGCCGAGCGCGTCCGGACCCGCGCCAAGATGCTCATAATTGTAAGCGAGCGGGCTTCTCTCGCCAATGACGGCGATCCTCGCGTTCTGATTGGCGAGCCAGGTTTTTCTGATGCGCGCGTTGACCAGCGGCGCTTCCGTGCGCGGATTGGTCCCAACAAGCAGGATCCGGTCGGCACGCTCGATGCCTGCGATGCCGGAATTGAAAAGATAGGCCTCCCGCGGCCCCCCGCCCAGCCGCGCGCCGTCCTGGCGGCAATCCGTATGCGGACTCCCGATCGCCGCCATCAGGTCCTTGAGAGCCTTCACGGCTTCGGCGGGGACAAGATCGCCGGCGATGGCGCCGATGCGCTTCACCGGCAGCGCTTCGATTTTCCGGGCGACCAGCGCCAGAGCCTCATCCCATGTCGCGGCGCGCAGCCTGCCGTTTTCCCGGATGTAGGGCTTGTCGAGGCGCTGACGCTTGAGGCCGTCCCAAACGAACCTCGACTTGTCGGCGATCCACTCCTCATTCACCGCCTCGTTCACTCGCGGCAGAATACGCAGCACCTCGCGGCCGCGCGAATCCACCCGGATGTTTGAGCCGACGGCGTCCATCACGTCGATCGTTTCAGTCTTGGTCAGCTCCCACGGGCGGGCGTTGTAGGCGTAGGGCTTGGAGGTCAGCGCGCCCACCGGACAGACGTCGATCAGGTTTCCCGTCAGCTCGCTCTCGATCGCCTTTTGCAGGTAGGTCGTGATCTCGGCGTTCTCGCCGCGATTGACGAGGCCGAGATCGTCGACGCCGGCGATCTCGGTCGCGAAGCGCACGCAGCGCGTGCACTGGATGCACCGAGTCATGAAGGTCTTGATGAGCGGACCCATATGCTTTTCTTCGACGCTGCGCTTGTTCTCCTCATAGCGCGAGCCGTCGCGGCCATAGGCGAGCGCCTGGTCCTGCAGGTCGCATTCGCCGCCCTGATCGCAGATCGGGCAGTCGAGCGGGTGGTTGATGAGAAGGAACTCCATCACGCCTTCGCGGGCCTTCTTCACCATGGGCGTGTTGGTGAACAACTCGGGTGGCTCGCCATTGGGGCCGGGGCGAAGATCGCGGACGTTTTGCGCGCAGGAGGCGACCGGTTTCGGCGGGCCGCCCTTCACTTCGATAAGACACATGCGGCAATTGCCGGCGACCGACAGGCGCTCGTGATAGCAGAAGCGCGGGATCTCCTCGCCGGCCAGTTCGCAGGCCTGCAGCAGGGTGAGGTTCGCCGGCGCCTCGATTTCTCGGCCGTTCACCTTGACCTTGCGCAAGTCGGACATCGTCGAACCTTCTGGATTTTGCCGGGCTTTTAGGGATGTTTTCGGGGGCTGGCTAGAGCGTCGGGACGCGGGTTCCGAGCACGCCGGCTCAGGTCCATTTGAAGTTGAAACTGACGGATATCCGCGCCCTGCGGCCTCGGTGCCGCACGACTTCGTGACGCAGATAGCTCTCCCACATCAGGACCATCCCGGGACGCGGCTCAACGTAGAAGAACGGCTGCATCTCGCGCGGCGCGTCGGCGCGTTTCATCGGCGCCGCCATCATCTGCGGTAGTCGCGGGTCCTCGAATTTAAGCGCCGAGCTCCCTTTCGGCACGTGAACGTAATAGGTCCCTGAGAGGACGCAATGCGGATGGACGTGCCCGGAATGGAAGCCGTCGGCCTTGAGAACGTTGACCCACATATTGTCGAGCTTCAGCCTGCCGCCGGCGAGGTCGTAGCCGAGCGCCTCAACGAAACTGGCGCCGTGCGCGTCAAGCTTTCGCTTCAGCGCCGCAAAGCATGGCGCGCGCGCCGGGAGGTCGTTCAGCGAACCGTACGACGTATAGCCCGGGTAGCCGTTTTCGGCGCACCACTTCTTCCCCGCCTTATCTTGCTCTGCAAACGACAGCGCCGCGGCCTCCATGTCGGCGTTGAGCGCGGCTGCTTCCTGCTCGGGGAGCGCGGCCTGATAAAGGAGCGTGGGGAAAAGTCGGAAAACCTCCGTCAAGGCGCAACTCGCGCCGCAGGCGTCTCCTCTCCTCGGCGAAGCGGAGGGGGGAAAGGGGGGAAGAGGCGGCGCACGTCGCGATGTCCGGTTACGACGTCGTCGGATAATTCGGAGCCTCGCGGGTGATCTGCACGTCGTGGACGTGGCTCTCTCGCAGGCCGGCATTGGTGATCTTCACGAAGCGGGCGCGCTTTTGCATTTCGGCGATCGTCGGCGCGCCGAGATAGCCCATGGAGGCGCGCACCCCGCCGACAAGCTGGTGAATGATGGGCGCGACCGGGCCCTTATAGGCCGTCTGGCCCTCGACGCCCTCGGGCACCAGCTTCATCTGCTCTTTGACGTCGGCCTGGAAGTAGCGATCGGCGCTGCCCCGCGCCATCGCCGTGATCGAGCCCATGCCGCGATAGGACTTGTACGGACGGCCCTGATAGAGGAACACCTCGCCCGGAGCCTCGTCCGCACCGGCCAGGAGCGAGCCGACCATCACGCAATCGGCGCCGGCGGCGAGCGCTTTGGCGATGTCGCCCGAATATTTGATCCCGCCGTCCGCGATCACCGGCACGCCGGCCTCGCGACCCGCGCGCGCCGCATCCATCACGGCGGTTAGCTGCGGCACGCCGACGCCCGCGACGATGCGCGTCGTGCAGATCGAGCCCGGTCCGATCCCGACCTTGACGGCGTCGGCGCCGGCGTCGATCAGCGCCTTCGCGCCGTCATAAGTCGCCACATTGCCGGCGATCACCTGCGTCTCGTTGGACGCGCGCTTCACTCGCGTCACCTGCTCAAGCACCGCCGCCGAGTGACCGTGGGCGGTATCGACGACGACCACGTCGCAGCCGGCCTCAACCAGCGCCTCGACGCGTTCAAAGCCTTTGTCGCCGACGGACGTCGCCGCCGCTACGCGAAGCCGTCCCTCCGAATCTTTCGCCGCATGAGGATAGGCTCGCGCCTTCTCGATGTCCTTCACCGTGATGAGGCCAATGCAGCGATTGTCGGCATCCGTCACGATGACCCGTTCGATCCGGTGCCGGTGCAGGAGGCGGATCACGTCCTCGCGCGGCGTCTGCGGACGGACCGTCACGAGCCCCTCGCGCGTCATCAACTCGCTGATCTTCTGCTTGGGATCGGAGGCGAAGCGCATGTCGCGGTTGGTGAGGATGCCGACAAGACGCCCGACGCCGCCGCTGTCCTTGTTCTCGACGACCGGAAAGCCGGAGATCTTGCGCTCGTCCATGATCTTCCAGGCTTCTTCCAACGTCGCATCCGGCGTCAGCGTCAATGGGTTGACCACCATGCCGCTTTCGAAGCGCTTCACCCGCCGGACATGTTCGGCCTGTTCTTCCACCGACAGATTGCGGTGAATGACGCCGATGCCCCCGTTCTGCGCCATCGCAATGGCCATGCCCGCTTCAGTCACAGTGTCCATCGCCGCCGACATGATTGGAATGTTCAGCATCACGGAACGGGTGAGGCGCGCCCGGGTGTCGACCTCGGACGGCATTACCGTCGAGGGGCCCGGCTCGAGGAGGACGTCATCGAAAGTCAACGCTTCGCGAATGGTCATGCGGTCTACTCCGCCCGTACCGTGACCGAGAAGGTGTCATCGGCGGGACCGTCATCTTCCCACGGACGACGCTGTTCGATGACGAGAGCGCCTTCGCCGGTTCCGGTGACGTCGAAGAAAAACACTTCCCAGTGCGAACCGCCGGCGAAGCCCGGTTGTCGTTGCGCCTCCGAGGTCGCGCCGCTGGTCTCGCCGGTCTTCTTCAGAAACGCCGGCGCTTCCTTCACCTGCCAAATGTAGCCCGCAGTGGGGACGCCGACGAGATCCACCTGGATCTTCGTGCCCGCCTTCACCGTGACGGTCTTTCCGTCATCGGCCCCGGTGATGTGCTGAACGACGCCGGATTGCGTCGGCGCCGGAATGGACTTGTAGGTCCTCTGCGCATCGACCTGCGGCTCCTTGTCATGAGGCGCGCAGGCGCCGAGCGCAGCGAGCAACAGACTAGCGATGATCCGGGGCGTCATAGGCGTCTCCTCAACAGGTGAACTCAGGCGCCGAACCGCGTCGGCAGCGAGAAGGGCTCCGCCTCGTCGGCGACGACGCCGGGGGCCATCTCGTTTATCGCCCGCTTCATGCGGCCGCGCCTGTCGAGAATTTCGTCGGCGAACGCCACCATGCGCCGGTTTGGAAAGGCGGTCGGCGACGCCAAACGAAGCGCCTCTGCAATCTCCGCCTCGTCCGTCTGCGGATTATGGAGGCAGGCCGCGATGAAGGCGGTCGCCGTCGAGCGCGAAATGCCGGCCCAGCAATGAATAAGGATCGTCTCGTCCGGACCGTGATCGCCTAGAAAATCGACGATCGCCTCGACATGGGCGTGTCCTGGGGATACGAAACCGTCCATCTCCTCATTGATATCGTGGATGTGCACGCGATGATGGCGGACCGGCTCGACGCCGGGCAGCGCCGGAAACGAGTCCTCCGGCGACAATAGGCTGACCGCACGCCGCGGCTTCACCCGCCGGGCGACGATCGGCGCGCTATAGAGAGATGAAACCCATATGGTCATGTGCGGCTCGCCCTCGCGCCCTTGAAACCCTGGGCGACCACGTAAACCTCGGCTGACTCCGCGCGGCTCGCCTTCGGCTTGGCGTGCTTCACCGAGCTGAAATTCGCCTTGAGGCGCGCGAGGAGCTCGCCCTCGGTTCCACCCTGGAATACTTTGCATACGAATGATCCGCCGGGCGCGAGGACGTCGACGGCGAAATCGAGCGCGGCCTCCGCGAGGGCCACGACGCGCAGATGGTCGGTCGCCTTATGTCCTGTCGTCGGGGCCGCCATGTCCGAGAGAATGAGGTCCGCTCCGCCGCCCAGCGCTTCCTTCAGCCGGAACGGAGCGCTCTCGTCGAGAAAATCGAGTTCGAGAATGTCGGCCCCGGACACGGGCGCCGTCGGCAGGTAGTCGATGCCGATCAGGCGCGCAGGGGCTTTCTTCGTCGCAACCTGCAGCCAGCCCCCAGGGGCGCATCCGAGATCGACGAGGCGCATGCCGGGTTTCAGCAGGCTGAATTTTTCGTCGAGTTCGAGCAGCTTGTAAGCCGCGCGGCTGCGGTAGCCCTCGGCCTTGGAGCGAGCGACATAGGGGTCGTTGAGCTGACGCTGGAGCCAGAGCTGCGAGGAGAGCTTGCGCCCCTGCGCTGTCTTAAGGGTCACGGCCATCTCGCGCTGTCCGCCGGCCTTGTGCATTTTGACGTGATTATCGCCTTTGAGGACGCGCTTTTCGGGCTACTGGCCGAGCGCGGTCGAAGCGATGTCGGTCGGCCGCCGGGGCCGCTTGCGGGACGTCCGCCGTTCCATGACGCTCTATAGCGGCCCCGACCGCCTCCGTGAAGTCGCTAGGCCGACGGCGGCATGCTAGGGAATGAGCGGCATCGGGAGCACATTTCGTGTTGAATCGACTGATCGATCTGTTCGCCGCCAAATCCGCCGCTCCGAGCGCCGTCGATGACGCGCCCTTCGCGGTCGCCGGCCTTCTTGTCGAAGCCGCCCGCAGCGACGACCACTACACGATCATTGAGCGCAAGCTGATCGACCGGGCGCTGATCAGGGAGTTCAACGTCGCTCCGGAAAATGCAGCCGCAATCCGGGTCAGAGCCGAAACCGCCCAAGCCGACGCCGCCGACATCTACAAATTCACCAAGACCGCCAAGAACTTCACCCCGGAGCAAAAGATCGCCCTGGTAGAAGCGCTCTGGCGCGTCATCCTTTCCGATGGCCACAAGAGCGATTGGGAGGACGCGCTCGTGCGCCGCGTCTGCGGACTGGTCTATGTGAGCGACCGGGACAGCGGTCTGGCAAGGCAGCGGGTCGAGTCCGAGCTCGCCGCAGGCCGGTAGGTCGCTAGGTGTAGGTCTAATCCCACGGTTGGATCTTTCCTGCGCCGAAACTGTGGGTATTTTCCCTTAAATAGCCTTGTCCTGCCAAACACTTCTGGGGTATGGCCTAGGAAGAATTGCATTCCTGTTGAGGGATTAATCCCATTGAGCCAGTTGGATCGTCTAGTGGAGCGGGCCGAGAAGTACGCGGCAAGCGCCGGTCTCTCGCTGTCGACCGTTTCCCGCAAACTGCTGAATGACGGCAAGGGGCTTGCCCGACTCAAAGCCGGGGGGCAGATCACCTTGAAGACCCTTGATGAAGCCGAGCGCCGACTCGCCCAGCTCGAACGCGGGGCGCAGCCTGCGACTCCCGAAGCAGAAGCACCCCGCCGCGAGGCACGATCAAGCGACCGCCCGCCGGACCTGAAGAGCCTCACCCACCTCGACCGGCTCGAGGCCGAAGCCATCCACATCATGCGCGAGGTCGCCGCCGAAGCCGAAAACCCGGTGATGCTGTACTCCGTGGGCAAAGATTCGTCGGTGATGCTGCAGCTCGCCGCGAAAGCCTTCGCGCCCTCGCGACCGCCCTTCCCGCTCATGCACATCGATACGACCTGGAAGTTCAAGGACATGTATCGGCATCGCGATTGGATCGCGAAGGAACTTGGCTTTGATCTCATCGTTCACATCAATGAAGACGGGCTGAAGCAGGGCATCGGCCCCTTCACCCACGGCTCGGCCATCCACACCGACGTCATGAAGACGCAGGCGTTGAAACAGGCGCTCGACAAATACAAATTCGACGTCGCGTTCGGCGGGGCGCGCCGCGACGAAGAGAAGTCGCGCGCCAAGGAGCGCATCTTCTCGTTCCGCTCGGCGGGACATCGATGGGACCCGAAGAACCAGCGTCCCGAGCTCTGGAATATCTACAACGCGCGGATCAACAAGGGCGAGACCATCCGGGTTTTCCCGATCTCGAACTGGACCGAGCTCGACATCTGGCAATACATTTACCGGGAGAACATCCCGATCCCGTCTCTCTATTTCGCCGCCGAACGCCCGGTCGTCGAGCGCGACGGCGCCATCATCATGGTCGATGACGACAGGATTCCGCTGCAGCCCGGCGAGCCGAAGATGGAGATGGTCCGTTTCCGGACGTTAGGCTGCTATCCGCTGACGGGCGGCGTGCGGTCGAACGCGACGACATTGCCGGAGATCATTCAGGAGATGCTGGTCTCCACCTCTTCCGAGAGACAGGGCCGCGTCATCGATCATGATCAAGCTGCGTCAATGGAGAAGAAAAAACAGGAGGGGTATTTCTAAGGATTGGGGATTGGGGATTGGGGATTGGGGATTGGGGATTGGGGATTGGGGATTGGAAAGGATCGAGATGCCCGACAGCGCGCCAAACTTCGAACAAGTCAAATCGCATCGCGACCTGCAGGTCTGGCAGATGTCGATGGATCTCGCTCAGAGCGTATACCGGCTCACAGCTCAATTCCCCAAACAGGAGGAATACCGGATCACGTCGCAGCTAATTCGCGCGGCGGTTTCTATTCCGGCGAACATCGCCGAAGGCAATGCGCGAGGGACACGCAAGGACTATGCGCACTTCGTCAGCATTGCTCGCGGCTCCACGGCCGAACTCGAGACCCTGCTGCTGCTGGCTCAACGCGCCGGCTTCGACCGCGAAAATGCGATCGCGCCGCTGATCGAAACAAACGAGCGAGTTGGAAAGATGCTGACTTCGCTTCGGGCGCGCCTGGCTGACCATTCCGCGCCGAGGTCCCCATGACGCACGCCAAAGAGAAGACAGTCGGGGTGCTCACGCGGGTCGATGGGGCCGCTCGATCCGAGGTGCGCAAGTTTACGCGGCTGGACGCCGTGGAGCGTCAATTGGACATGGCGATCCGCGCCCACCTTCAATTTGACGATCTCGTGTCAGCGATGACGCTCGCTGGAGCAGCCGAAAGGGTGCTCTCCGATTTGCAGCCGCAGGACGGAATTTTGGGCGTTGATGCTTGGTCTATCCAAAGCCTCGTGAATCTCTACTTCAAGGATGAGTTCCACAATTTGGTACGAGACAAGTTGAGACACGCCTATGACTTCTTGCGTCATGCCGACGGCAAGAAGGGTGCAGACAAAGGACCAAATGATTCACTGGCGCTCCATCAGGGCACGGTTGATTTTTTCCTGATGCTGGCAATCAAAGCATTCCAGTCTCTTCAGGGCAATGAATCTCCCACCATGCGCGCATTCGGCTATTGGCTCATAATGGAGCACCCCGGTTGGCTGCGTGCAGAGGAGGACGAGCGCGGTCAATGGGCAGGTGTGCGGAGCAGTTTTCCCAACCTAACAAAAGCTGACCGCTTCGCCGCACTGCTTGCCGTTATCAAATCCCAATCCCCAATCCCTAATCCCCAATCCCCTCTATGAGCCACGCAGCGGTCGGCGCCGCCGGCGATATACTCGAGTATCTCGCGACGCATGAGAGGAAGTCTCTCCTGCGCTTCATCACCTGCGGCAGCGTCGATGACGGCAAGTCGACCCTGATCGGCCGGCTCCTCTACGACACCAAACTGGTTTACGAGGACCAGTTGAACGCGCTGAAGGCCGACTCGAAGAAGTTCGGCACGCAGGGCGAGCGCATCGACTTTGCGCTCCTCGTGGACGGCCTCGCCGCCGAACGCGAGCAGGGGATCACCATCGACGTCGCCTATCGATTCTTCTCAACGGAGAAACGAAAATTCATCGTGGCCGACACGCCCGGACACGAGCAGTACACCCGCAATATGGCGACGGGCGCCTCCACCGCCGACCTCGCCGTCATTCTTATCGACGCTCGTCAGGGCGTGCTGACGCAGACCCGCCGCCACTCTTACATATGCTCCCTGCTCGGCATCCGGAACATTGTGGTCGCCGTCAACAAAATGGACATTGTCGGCTATTCACGCGAGACGTTCGAGAAAATCGAAGCCGAGTACCGGGCGTTCGCGGCGCAGCTCGGCTTCGCGTCAATCGTCTGCCTGCCGATTTCCGCTCTTGAGGGCGACAACATCCTGACCAAGAGTCCGAACACGCCCTGGCACCGCGGGCCTGCCCTGCTTCCCTATCTTGAAACCGTTGAAGTCGCATCGGATCTCGAGGCCAAGCCGTTTCGCCTGCCCGTGCAATGGGTTAACCGGCCCAATCTCGATTTTCGCGGCTTTTCCGGAACGATCGCCTCGGGCGTCGTCGCCGTCGGGGAGGAAGTGGTCGCCCTCCCCTCCGGGAAACGCAGCCGTGTCAGGTCGATCGTGCTCGGCGCCGATACGCAGGATGTCGCGGGTCCCCATGAGGCCATAACCTTGTGCCTCTCTGACGAAATCGACATCAGCCGGGGCGACATGATCTGCGCCGGCAAGGCGCCAGCCGAGCAGACCGACCAGTTCGCAGCCCATCTCCTCTGGATGAACGAGGAGGAGATGATTCCGGGCCGCCAGTATTACCTTAAGACCGCGACCAAAACCGTCTCGGCGACCATCACGGATCTGAAGCATCGGGTCAACGTCAACACGCTCGAGCGCCAGGCGGGCAAGACGCTGGCGCTCAACGAGATCGGCCTCTGCAATCTCTCGACCTCCGCGCCGATCGTGTTCGATCCTTACAAGGAGAACAGGGGGACAGGGGCCTTCATCCTGATCGACCGGCGCACGAATACGACGGTCGGAGCGGGGATGATCGAGTTCTCGCTGCGTCGGGCTCAAAACGTCCACTGGCAGGATCTCGACATCCACAAGGAAGCCCGGGCTTCGGCCAAGCACCAGCGCCCCTGCGTCCTGTGGTTCACCGGCCTCTCAGGCTCGGGAAAGTCCACTATTGCGAACCTCGTGGAAAAAAGACTCCACGACATGGGCCGCCACACCTACACGCTTGACGGCGACAACATCCGCCACGGCCTCAACAAGGACCTCGGCTTTACCGACGCCGATCGGGTCGAGAATATCCGGCGGGTCGCGGAAACGGCCAGACTGATGGTCGACGCCGGTCTCATCGTGCTGGTCTCGTTCATTTCGCCATTTGCGAGCGAGCGGCGCATGGCGCGGGAGTTGCTCGAGGACGGCGAGTTCCTGGAGGTCTGGATATCGACGCCGCTCTCCATCTGCGAGAAACGGGACGTCAAGGGGCTCTACGCCAAGGCCCGGCGCGGCGAGATCAAGAACTTCACCGGCATCTCGTCCGACTACGAACCGCCGACGGACGCCGACCTCGAATTCGACACGTCAAAAATCGCCGCGGAACACGCGGCCGAGCAGATTGTCGAGTACCTCGACCGAAGAGGCTACCTTGGCCGCTAGCGGCCGAATTGCGCGAACCTGGCGAAATCTGCTCAACCGCACAGTAAACTCTGGAGTATCGAACCGCCGCTGCCGGCGGTCTCCATTGTGCATCTGCGAACAAGTCGCGATTATATTGACAGCGCGCGACGAACTGCCGCTAATCCCGGCCGTTCATGGAACAGTGAACGTCAAACGACTGGGGCCCGCCCACCCGGCGCGGCAATGGAGGACAGATGAAAGTAAGGACGGCGTTTGCGGCCGCACTAGGCGCGGCCATCGCATCGATTTGCGTTCTCACGCCTGCGGCGGCGGGCGGCAGGTCCGATCTCGTGCTGCAAAGCCTGAAAGCTGGTCGGGCGCATGTGGCGGATGAGATCCTTGTTCAGTACAAGTCCGGCGCGGGTGAGAGCGACTTCCGGGCCGTGCGGGCCAAAGCGCGCGGCGCCGACGCGCAAGTGCTGCGTTCGACCGGCGCGGGGCGGCTCGTGCGCATGAAGCTGCAGGCGGGCGAGTCGGTCGCGGCGGCGATCCAACGTCTCGAAGGCGATCCGGCGGTCGAATACGCGGAGCCGAACTGGATCTACACGCATCAGGCGACGTCGAACGACACCTATTACACCAACGGCTCGCTCTGGGGCATGTATAGCGGCACCACGAGCCCGACCAACGTCTACGGCTCCGGCGCGGCGAACGCCTGGGCGGAGAACAAGCAGAACTGCGGAGACGTCTGGGTCGGCGTCATCGACGAAGGCTACATGTATACACACACGGATCTTGCCGCGAACGCCGGCAAGAATCCGGGCGAGGCGACCGGCGTCGCGGGCGTTGACGACGACGGCAACGGCTATGTCGACGACATTTACGGCTGGGACTTTGCCGGCGGCAACAACTCGGTGTTCGACGGGGTCGGAGACGATCACGGCACCCATGTCGCCGGCACCATCGGCGGCGTCGGCGGGAATGGGACCGGCGTTGCGGGCGTCTGCTGGAGCGTCAAGATCATCAACGCCAAGTTCCTTGGCTCAACAGGCGGAACGACCGCAAACGCCATCAAGGCGATCGATTACATGACCGACCTTAAAACGCGTCATGGTCTCAATCTCGTCGCCACCAATAATTCCTGGGGCGGCGGCGGCTTCAGCCAGGCGCTGCAGGACGCCATCAGCCGGGCGAACAACGCCGACATTCTCTTTATCGCCGCCGCAGGCAACTCGACGGTCGATTGCGACACGTCTTCCTGTTACCCGGCCGAATACCCGGTAGCGAACGTCATCGCCGTCGCGTCCATCACCTCGACGGGCGGCTTGAGCTCGTTCTCGAATTATGGCGACCAGACGATCCACATCGGCGCGCCGGGCAGCGGCATCTGGTCGACGGTTCCGGCGCGGTCGCGCGGGCAGATCGTGTCGTCCTACGCGTCCTATAGCGGCACCTCGATGGCGACGCCGCACGTCGCCGGCGCGGCGGCCATGTACAAGGCGCTCAACCCCGGCGCGACAGCGGCGCAAGTTAAAGCCGCGATCCTGAACGGCGGCGTGCCGACTCCCTCGCTGTCAGGCAAGACCATCACCGGCGACCGGCTCGATGTGAGCGGTTTCTGATCGCGCCGGTTCTTCAAAGTCGCGAAGGTCTGGGCCGCCTTTCTGGCGGCCCTTTTTTCGGCTGCGGACGTGAGCGATTGTGGACGCATGCGGTCGCGCCCGTGGGTTCCAGTCCCCTCCCGACGAGGCCCCGCGTAGATTTTTGACCGGGCGGCCGGCATCCGCCCCTTCGCGGGGCAGTCAAGCGAGCGCACACTGAGGCCGTGACGGCGGAGGAACGGACATGCGCACCAAAAAGACCCTGACGGCGACCGCCGCAGCCGCTCTATGCCTTGCGACGACCCCTTCAATCGCCGGCGGCCGTCCGGACCTCGTTTTGGCCGCGCTTGAGAGCGGCCGGGCGCATGTCCCGGATGAGCTGCTGGTCCAATACAAGGCCGGCGCCTCGAGGGCCGATTTCCGCGCGGTGCGCGCCAAGTCCCGCGCAACGGATCTCGAAACCCTTCGCGCCGACCGGATCGGACGCCTCATGCGCATGAAGCTGCGCGGCGGCGAGTCGATCGCCAACGCCATCCGACGGCTTGAGCGGGACCCGGCGGTTGAGTTCGCTGAAACCAACTGGATCTACACGCACGACGCCGCGTCGAACGATCCCCACTACGCCGATGGGTCGCTTTGGGGCATGCAGGGCGCCGCGACGAGTCCCGCCAACATCTACGGGTCCGGCGCCGCCGACGCTTGGGCGGAGGACAAACAGGATTGCGGCGACGTCTGGGTCGGGATCATCGACGAAGGCTACATGTATGCGCATGCCGATCTCGCGGCCAACGCCGGCAGAAATCCCGCTGAAGACGGCGGCGTCGCGGGCGTCGACGACGACGGCAATGGTCGCATCGACGATACTTACGGCTGGGATTTCGCAGGCAACAACAAGACGGTGTTCGACGGGGTCATGGACGATCACGGAACCCATGTCGCAGGTGCGATTGGCGCCGTCGGCGGCAACGGAACGGGCGTCGCCGGCGTGTGCTGGAGCGTGAAACTCATCAGCGCCAAGTTCCTCGGCGCATTTGGCGGCGCCACGGCCAATGCGGTGAAGGCGATCGACTATCTGACCGACCTCAAGACGCGCCACAGCCTCAATCTCGTCGCCACCAACAATTCCTGGGGCGGCGGCTACAGCCAGGCGCTCCGGAACGCGATCGCCAGGGCCGGGAACGCAGACATCCTTTTTATCGCCGCCGCCGGCGACCCCGCGGCGGACTGCGACGTCTCGCGCTGCTATCCGGCAGATTATCCCGAACCCAACGTCATCTCGGTCGCCTCAATCACGTCGATCGGCGGTCTCAGCTCATTCTCCAATTTCGGCGCGGCGACTGTTCACCTCGGCGCGCCCGGCAGCGCCATCTGGTCCACCGTGCCGAAGCGGCAGGGCTTGTTCCAGATCGTCAGCGGCTATGCCAATTACAGCGGCGCCTCGATGGCGACGCCGCACGTCACAGGCGCCGCCGCGCTCTACAAGGCGCGGAATCCCAACGCCAGCGCAGCCGACGTAACGGCTGCAATCTTGAACAGCGCCGTGCCGACGCCGTCGCTTGCCGGCGTCACGATCACCGGCGGCCGCCTGGGCGTCAGCGGTATTTGAGCCGGGCCCCTCGCGCGGCTCAACCGGGGCGCGCCAGCGACGGTCTCAGGCGGTCGGCAGTCAGCTGCCGGAGAACTTCCGCGACGCGAACAGATTTGGTGGTAGTTAACTCAGATTCTAAACAGTTCTTGCAACAATTTACTGAATCTGTAATGGACCGAATGTAAGCGATCACGGCACATGCAGCTAGCAAGAGTGTTTCGGATATTTGTCGGCCTAGCGACTATTGCGGGGCTTGCCGTCCAGTATTTTCTTCAGGTTGCAGACTCGCCGCGCGGCCTCGTGGACGCGACCGTTCAATATTTCAGCTATTTCACTATTCTTGGAAACCTTGTCGGGGTCGCCGTGATGCTGGCCCCAGCGATTGCGCCCACCAGCCTCGTCGGCAGATTCTCCTTGCGTCCGGACGTGCGCACCGCGACGACGCTCTATCTCCTGCAGATCGGCTTCGTCTATCACATGATCCTGACCGCTCAGCTCGCTCCGGCGAGCGGCCTCGGCCTTTTCTCGGATTACATCATTCACACGCTCGTCCCGGTCGCGTTTGCAATCGACTGGATCTTGCTGGTCGACAAGCGCGGCCTGACGCTTCGGATGACGCCGTCCTGGATCGTCTTTCCCGCCGTCTACGGCGCCTATGTGCTGATCCGGGGCGCGCTCACCGGCGTCTATCCCTACTGGTTCTTGCAGGTTGATAAGTTGGGAGCGGTCACGGTGACCAGGAACTTCATCCTGCTTCTCGCAGCGTTTCTCATTGGCGGCGCCGGGCTGGTCTTTCTCGGCCGCGCCTTCGATGCCCGTTTCAGGAACTCCACCCCGGGCAAGGTCTCGTCGGTTCTAAGATCCCTTTTTGGGCGCTCACGTTCCTGAAATCTCGCTCGCGCGCCGTGCGGCCGCCGCCAGCGCCGCCTTCATCAGGGTCCTGAGCGCCCTTTCGTCGCCGTCAAGCGCACGCAGCGCGGCTTCAGTCGTGCCGCCGGGCGACGTCACGGCCATGCGCAGTTCTGCCGCGGGGCGCGGGTCCGCGGCGAGCAGCGCCCCAGAGCCGATCGCCGTCGCGCGCGCAAGACGGGCGGCGGCGTCGCTTTCAAGGCCGAGCGCGGCGCCGGCGTCTGCGAGCGCCTCCACCAAAAGGAAAAAATAGGCGGGTCCGCTGCCCGAGACGGCGGTCACGACGTCGATCTCGCGTTCGCTCTGTACCCAGACGACTTCGCCGGCAGCTTGCAACAAGGTCTCGGCGATCCGACGATCGGCGGGACTAACGCTCGGCGGGCCGAAGAGCCCTGAAACGCCGGCCCCGACCTGCGCCGGCAGGTTCGGCATGGCGCGAACGGCGCGCGGCGAGCCCAGCCGGGCCTCTACTCCGGCAAGGCTCACGCCGGCCATGACGGATACGGTCAACGAACGACGGGCGATGGGCGCAAAGCGCGGCAGGACTTCATCTACGGCCTGGGGTTTGACGGCAAGCACGAGCGCGTCGACGGAGACCGTTGCGGGATCCGGATTGACGCGCACGCCGGATATTCGCGCACGTGCAACCGCGTCGGTCTCGCTCATCGGCTCGAAGACGGCCGATGTCGCGGCGTCGATTGCATCAGAGGCGAGCCAGCCTTTGAGCAGCGCTCCGCCCATGGCGCCGGCTCCAACAAGCGCAACGGAGATTTTTCTCGACATGAGCCCTTATAGGCTCGCTAAGACCGCTTGGTCGATCAGCGTTTGGGTTGCTCGAGCAGGCGCTCGATCTCGCTGCGCGGCAGCACGATGTCTCCCGGACGCGCATAGCCGAGAACGGCGCGGACGCGCTCATCGACGACGTCCGGATCAAGCGATTTCGGGTTCAGCAGTTCGGCCCGCTTTTGCAGGGCCGCACGTCGCGCTGAAATCTCCGCAAGCTCCGTTTTGTGCGCCGCGATCTCGGCATTGAGGCCCCTCAAGGTGCGATAGCTCGCCGCCCCGGCCACCGCCCCATAGGCGAGGTATGCAATCCAGCACGCAAACAGCGCCGGCAGCGCCACCTCTTTGGCGAATGCGCCCAGTCGTCTCATGAAGTTCCTCAACGCCCCGACTCAAAGTTGAGTCTGCTTGCGGTAAACAAATCGTTAAGCGGCGGCGTTAAGGTTTTATTAATCATCCATGTAAACTCTCGGCCCGAATCTGCAGGCGGGGGCCTCGATGAGCCGGATCGATCTATCGACGCGTGAATTATTCTTGCGCCTTGGCGCAACGCCGCTTTCGCGAAGCGCGCGGGCCGACAGGTTGTTTCGTCGACTGCGCACGGAGGAAGCCGAGGCGCTCGTCGATCAATTGCTAAAGCCGGCCGCAAGGCTCGATGTTCAGGGGACTGACGGAGCGGCAGAAAAAGGTCGACCAAATCGCGCGCGCCGTAACCTTGGCGAGTAAGTTTCGGTTCGGACCGGCCCGTCCAGCCAAGAAACGAAAAACGCCCCTCGACCGAGGGGCGTTTTTCATCGGATGGCTTGACGCTAGCGCTTCGAGAACTGGAAGCTGCGGCGGGCTTTTTTGCGACCGTATTTCTTTCGTTCCACGACGCGGCTGTCGCGCGTGAGAAATCCGGCCTTCTTCAGGACCGGACGGAGCTCCGGCTCGAAAAACGTCAGAGCCCGCGCGATGCCGTGGCGCACGGCGCCGGCTTGGCCCGAAGGTCCCGATCCGCTCACCGTGCAATCAATGTCGAATTGGCCGCTGCGGTCGGCCGTCACCAACGGCTGCTTGATGATCATCTGGAGAACGGCGCGACCGAAATACTCTTTCTGGTCCTTGCCGTTGACGGTGATTTTTCCCTTTCCGCGCTTGATCCAAACGCGGGCGACGGCGGTCTTACGCTTGCCGGTCGCGTAGGACCGCCCTTGCGCGTCGATCCTCGGCTTTGGCGGTTCAATCGGCGCGGGCGCAAGGCCCGCCTCGGCCGCGACTGATTTCAGGCCCTCGAACGTCGTAGCGCTCATTACGCTTCCCTCTTGTTCTTGCTGTTCATCGCGGCGACGTCGAGCTTCTCAGGCGACTGCGCCTCATGCGGATGCTGCGCGCCGGCATAAACGCGCAGATGCGTTAGCTGGTCGCGCGCGAGCGGCGAGTCCTTCGGCATCATGCGTCTGACAGCGTTTTCGACGACGCGTTCGGGATGCTTGCCGCCGATGATCTTGTCCATCGTGCGTTCCTTGATCCCGCCCGGATAGCCCGTGTGCCAGTAGAAGGCCTTGTCCGTCATCTTGGCGCCGGTGAAGACGACCTTCTCGGCATTGACGACGATCACGTGATCGCCGCAATCGACATGCGGCGTATAAGCTGGCTTGTGCTTGCCGCGGAGGCGCTGAGCCACGATCGCCGCGAGGCGGCCGACGACGAGACCCTCGCCGTCGATCAGCACCCATTTCTTCTCGACCTCCGCGGGCTTGGCGGAATAGGTTTTCATAATTGACCCTTCAAATCGGAAGCGCGCGGATAGCGGTTTGGGGCACAGTGGTCAAGGACTTGGTGATGTGGTATCATATTACCATATCCAACGACCCGCAGGAAATGGGGGCGTCGAACCGTTTCTTTTCTGCCATCCTCCTGAAAAATGAGGCGCCGACCGCATCCTTGACGATTGCCGGATGGCTGCGGGCGACGGACAAAGAGTCATGAGATTCCAACTGGTTTTGCTAGGCGCTGCGTTGGTCGCCTGCGGGCGCGACGAGCCGAAAGCCCCGATCGAGGACCTGACCCCGCCGCCGCCCCCGGCTACTGCCGACGTCGCCGCGCTCGACGAGTTTGGACCGTTCGAGGGGCGCGTGAACGGCGTCGCCTTCTGGGTGCACCCGTCCGTCCCATTCAATTCCATGGCGATCGTTTCGACAGATAAAGGTCTGCTCGCGCTCAATATTGAGGACGGAAAAGAAGTCGCGCGCGTCGAGGGTTTCAAAGGCGGCGCCGTGCAGGTGATCTATGACGGCGTATACCCGATCATCGATCCGGACGGCTTCAAGTCGCGCGGCGTCGTCGTTGCGCGTGACGATGATGCAGGCAAGATCCGATTTTTCGAGGTTCACAACGCAGCCCGTGAGCTGACGGAGCTTGGGGACGGTTTCGCCGTCGGGGAGATCGAGGCTTTTTGCGCCGGGCCGCAGTCTGACGGGTCGAACCGACTTGTTGTTTTCAGGGGGAGCAAAATGCTCACCTACGACCTCGATATCGGCGCGGACCGCGTCGCGGCGGCGCCGACGGC
>JACADZ010000120.1 GCA_013389105.1 Parvularculaceae bacterium
GCTCCGCAGGCCGCCTTGAAGCAAAACTCAGATCACTCAAACTCACAAACGCCTACGCATCAGGCAAACTCGACGACATCCTCGCTGACGCCCTCTGGAAGCTCACCACTCCAAACCAAAACACCAACTCCATACCCCCTAATATCCTAGAACTCGCACAACACATCGTCACAGAACAAAACAAACTCATCGCCAGAGCCAACAACGCAGGCGCATCCATCGAGCCACTCCAAGGACGCATTGCCAGACAATCCCACGATATGTCAAAAATCCGCCGCGCAGGGCTCGATATATGGAAAAAAGAAATTGTCCCTCTCCTCGATACAAAAACCTTCAAGGGTCTCTCCTCCCCTCAAGAAATTGACGACTTCCTCAACAACACCTACCGCAACCTCTCATCAGGCATCCACCTCCAAAACGATGCCGCCCAACTCTCTCTACCAACACGCGGATCCAACCTAGCCGACAGACTCTCAGCTCACCGCAAGCTCCACTTCAAAAACTCCAACGCTTTCCTCGCCTACCAGAGAAAATACGGTGAGGCCAAACTCGCCGATGCCATCTTAGCCGACTTCAAATCCCTCGCCAACGCCACAGCCTTCCTAGAAAAACTAGGACCAAACCCCCAACAAACCTTCGACACTCTCGAAGCCACCATCTCAGCAGCTCTCTCAAACGACCTAAAAGCCCTCGACTCGTTCAACTCCAACAAAAATAATCGCAAAAACCTCCTCAATCACCTGCTCGGCTCATCTGACATCCCAGCTAACCTCACCATCGCAAAAATGTCTCGCGGCATCAGAGCATGGCAAAATATGGCAAAATTGGGCGGCGTCCTCCTTACCTCTATCTCCGACCTCGCAGGCTTCTCCGCAGAAGCCAGATACCACGGCATATCCGCATTCACCGCATACCAATCCGCTCTCTCCTCCCTCCTGTCCAGACACCCACAAAATACCCAACGCCAAATCGCATCCCTCATCGGCGCAGGAATCGAGGGAACCCTCGGCCACATCCACGCACGCTTCGACTCCGCAGACCCAGTAGGCACCGGAACCGCCAAACTCATGCAGACCTTCTTCCGCCTAACAGGCCTCACCTACTGGACCGACGCCCTCAAACAAGGCGCATCCACCATGTTCGCCCACCACTACGCCTCTCTCGCTCACCTAGACTTCAACGACCTGCCACTAGAAACCCTCCGCATCTTCAAACTCTACAACATCAACAAACAAGACTGGGATACCCTCCGCACCTACGGCATCCAATCCTTCAACAACACCAACTATCTCCTCCCCGACAACTTGCCAGACAAACTCGAATCCAAATACCGCAACCTCCTCCTCGACAGAACCGACTACGCCGTCCTCCAACCCGGCGCACGTGAATTCTCAATCCTACGCGGCGGCTCCCAAGCAGGCACTCCAGTCGGAGAAGCCCTCAGATTCTTCGCCCAATTCAAAACCTTCAGCGTCGCCATGACCACAAAAACCCTAGGACGCGAATTCCAAGGCCGCAACTCTTTGGGGGAAACCCTCCCTAACCTCGCCCTCTTCATAGCTCAAGGCGCCATCCTCGGATACCTAGCCATGTCCATCAAAGACTACAGAGACGGCAAAAAACCCAGATCACCAACAGACCCCAAAACAACCCTCGCAGCCCTCATGCAAGCAGGCGGCCTAGGCATATACGGCGATTTCCTGCTCTCCTCCACCTTCAGAAAAAATCGCTACGGCTCAGACCCCCTAACCACTCTGCTAGGCCCAACCGCCTCCACCGAATCCGACTCCCTAAAACTTTACTCAAGCCTAGCTCAATACCTCCAAGGAAATAAAGAAAACTTCCCAGCCGCACAAGCTATCAAACTCACTCAACAAAATACCCCTCTCCTCAACCTCTTCTACGTCAAACCAGCTCTCGATTACCTCATCCTACACAACCTCCAAGAACTCGCCTCCCCAGGATACCTCAACCGACTTGAGGAAACTCTTAAAGAGGATAACCGCGCTTACTTCCGCAAACCCTCAGACTCTCTCATGCCTCTAGGAACCCCATGACCCTTATAACACCAAAACTTAACGCAAAAAACAACCTATGGGTGAGTGGGGTGTATAAAAGATTTTTTTGGTTGATTTATCCCCCCTCTGCCCATATATTAAAGATGGAAATTGTGAAACACAGAGAGAGCAACAGGTGGCGACTTAACTTCGCACAATATACGATGCGTCAATCTTACGTGTGTCACAACACTTGTAACTCATTGAGTATTAGCTAATTATGAATAAATTATTATTGTTGTATCACAACGCGCATCCAACAGGATGGCGCATAGATATCATCACGCACCCCAACCGACGTAACGTATATGGCATGGCCTAGGGGTAAGCCCAGAGA
>JACADZ010000113.1 GCA_013389105.1 Parvularculaceae bacterium
ACGACCTTTTTTACCATATATGAAAGGATTTTTGTCCTTAAAAGACCATTCATATTCGCCAACATAATCTTCTGGTTTTAATGGTTCAGATTCAAATTCTGCCATTATAGGCGTTTTACCAAATATTGAGTTGAAAAATTCTCCATAAAGATCCATAGGATTTGAAGCTGCTTCATTAACTTTGGGTGTTTTAGGAGCCTTTGCTGCTCTTTCTCTTTTTTTCTTTGAGAGAACAAAATCTGGTAAAATTAATCTTACAGAAATCATCTTTATCCCTTGTTGGTAATTTTAACTGGCCTAGGCTTAATCAAAAGATTGTGTTTATTTGCATTTGCTAAACGTTCATTGAAAATTTTGTTTTCAGCCTCAGTTATAGCTCTGGCTTCTGGTAAGATTTTTTCCAAGGCAGAAGAAAACAACTTTTTTTGTTTTTCTGTTAGGCAAATGCAACGATAATGACCATGCATCTTATAACAAGATTCTGCAATTTCTGGTCTGTTTCTTATCTTCGGCAAAGACAATAAAATCACTTCAATATCAGTAGAAGGAATAGACAATGAAAGGCCATCAAAAGTAACGGTATGCATATGGCGATCGGTCATTACCATTCCTGGTAAATCAAAATGTGTTGGACCTTCAGATTCTTTGATTAAAGAATAAGAAATGTCCACAATGCCTCTTCTGTGAAGATCATCAATTACCGGTAACAATAACTCTTCTGGAAGAATATGGGAAACTACATCATGGTTTTCACCATATGCAAAATACCATTTCATCTTTTACCTCTATATGAGGAGGTTATTTGGCTTATGATGTGGCCAATTAAGAGTGTATTGGCAGGGTCAGTTAAGATACAACCAAGTACAAAAATATATTCTTCTAACATAATCATTGATTCTTTAACTCGTCATTCAATGTTTCAGCTAACTTTACTGCCAAATTCCAACCTCTCTGCGTAGGTTCAAATCGAGCAAAGGGCGAATATTCACTTTCTAAAAAGTGAGGATCAATACATCCTTTTGAGTGTAAATTTTGAAACTTATGAACATTGTCATAAACACAAATTTTACGACCAGACCAAGAGAAACAATCCGGATAGTGAATTTCAACAACTATAACTTGTCCAATTGTTTCTGTTTTTAGAATGTTGTATCGATATTTGTTGGGATTGCCATCCTGATATGGTGGAGCAACATGTAAATTACTATGTCCATCAACCGTTCCATAGGAATTTGCAGATGGCGGATCAGAAAAAAATTTTAGTCCCATATCCTGATACTAACTTAAATTTTGTTGTGTTTATACCAATATATTTCATCCGGTTTTCTCTACAGAGAGTGTTTGGTTTACATCCGGATTAAAAGTTGTATCCCAACGAGCGAATCTGATCACTTTAATATCTTCACCAAACTTCTTTCGCTGTTCAGCAACATATTGCGCAATGGTCTTTGAATCATTGGTCAAAAGAGAAGAGGATAAGAGTTCTTCCAAAGTATCTGGACATTCAAAAGCTACATGCATAGCCAACTCGTCAACAAATGCTAAAAATTCTGCATTTCTTCCAACGAAATCAGAATCACAAGATACTTGAACTAAACCAAGTACTTGATTGTTGTGATGTGTATAAGCTCTTACTACTCCCTCTTTTGCCATATAAATTCTCCTAAATTATAGCCCCATTAAAACAACAGTCATCATCAATGCCAGGCAAAACACACCAAGCGTGACTAATTGAACAGTTTTGTAGATTGATTGTTCTTTTGAATTTGGCCAATCTTTTTTAACTTTTGATAAAATCAAATCAGTTGGTACAGATAAAATAAGTAACGGTAAAAGGATTGTTGCAATCCAAGACACAACAGCTAAAACTATTTCCATAACAATACTCCTATTTTAGCAGCAAAGCTGCTCTTATATCAATTTTATAATTTCCAAGATATAAATCGAAACCCCAATCATCAATCCATGGATATTCAAATTGTGGTGTAACACCATTTTCATCTTCGGAAAAATATTCAGCAGGAATTGAAATTGTTGCAAAATTTCCCATTAAAAATTTAACTACTTTAATTTTTGAACACCATTGAATCCCAACAACATGCATGTCTCTTGTGGCCACAAGAGCATTTATTGCTTCAACTTGTTCTCTTGGTAATAAACAAGTATGATAGACTTCACCAATTAAAGGATTAAAATCTTGTTGGTTAACAATCATTTTTGCCTAAATTCTAGATTAGCATTTGCTTGCAATCAACGCTTGTTCAAAGCTAGAACCAATTCTTGCATACAGAGATTTTGGAGAATATTCTTCGTTTGTATTGGTACCTTGCAAATATTCTTCTGCCAACAAATGACACTTTTCTTTACATAAAGAAATACCATTTTCTTTGACATATCCTCCATTTGGCATTTTTTCTCTTGGTGTAATATGATGCGCATCTAGCACATCTTCCGTTGCTAGATGCGTATAAATGCCCTTGGAGCAAATGTTGTGACCGCAAATCACACACTTGTGGTTATCTCGTTCAAAAACTGCTCTACGAAACTCGGCTCGAATTTCTTTCTTTTTTGCGCTCATTGTACTTCTTCAATTGTACCATAAAGATCAAATTGTTCAGGTAGGGGTTCCCAATTTGTTAAATTGTTGCTCATTACCGGTTTACCTCCACCATCACGATTAACTGCTAAAGTAATGTGTTTATTGGTATTTTTACTTGGAATATCAGATGTTACTCCTACTGCTATAACCTTATCATCAGCAGCAATTGAAACAACTGTCAACTCTGCCGCTTGACCAAGTAAAGC
>JACADZ010000055.1 GCA_013389105.1 Parvularculaceae bacterium
CCCCCCCCCCGTAAGCTCTAGCCGCTGTGTGTCGCGGCGCTGTCGCGCAAAATCACGCACAATTTTGCGCACGCCGCTCTAGGCGCCCGGGCAAAGAGCCTTGGCGACCGGCCCGAGCTTGGAGAGTTGCGAAGCTTTGTCCATCGCGAGCTGCGCGTAGCATTTGCCCCAGGCGTCAAGCAGGCCGCCTTGCGTATTTGCCAGGTCGTTATTGATGAGAATGGCGACCGACACGTACTTATTCTTGGCGGCGTCGAACAGGATGCCGGAATAGGCGCTAAACCCTGGAATCGTTCCGCCATGCGAGGCCCAGGTGACCGTGCCGACGCTCGAGACGGTCCAGCCCATCGCGTAATAGGCGTTGGTCTTCGGATCGGCGAGCGGCCCTGGCGCGAACATGGCGGCGCGCGCTTTCGGCGACATAAGTTTGTCGTCCATCAGCGCCTTGTGCCATTTGAGAAGATCGCTCGCCGTTCCCATGAGTTCGCCGGCGCCCTTCGGCCAAGAGGGATCCTTGTAAGACCGATTCGAAACGTCGACGCCCGGCTGAGCGACGACTAGACCTGTCATCGAGTCGGTTATAAAGCCGCTCTTCGACATTCCCGCCTTGTCGAGCACGCGGTCGCGGATCGCGTCCTGATAGTTCGTCAGACCGCCAATGATCTCGATGCCCTGCGCGAGAAGAAAATAGTTGGTGTTAGAGTAGTTATAAGCCCCGCCCCCGCCCGGCGATTTATTGTAGGTGAGAATCGACAGGATGCGCCGCGACAGATCGACCGGCTTGATCGGTTTCGTCGTGTCGAAGGGATTCGGGGGCGTCGCCGGCGGCGACGTGTAGGAGGCGTAGCCGCTTTGCATGTTCAGCATGTGCCGCAGCGTCACAGGTTTTTCGGACCAAGCCTCCGCATAGCTGAATATATCCGCATACGGCGTATCAAGCGTCGCTTTGGCGCCGGCGGGACTCTTGCCGCCGTCCAGCAGGGCGCCGCCTTTCTCTTCGATGAGGCTCAAAAGGGCCGCCGCCGTGAACTGCTTGGAGACCGAGCCGAACCTGTAGACCGTGTTGACGTTCGCCGGAACGCCGGGCGCGGCCAGACCGAAGGCGTCGGCGTAGACCGGCGTCCCGTTGATCGAAATGGCGATCTGGACCGACGGCGTGATCGCAGCCCCAACCGGCGGCTTTTTCACGAAGAGCGCGCCGGATAGGTCGACATAAGCGGACTTCTCGAGCGACCAGACCTGCGCGTGCGCGCCGGCGCTCATCGCCAGCAACGCGCCGGCGGCGGCCGTTGCAATCTTCACTATCATCGACATCCCCTATCAACCCCTCCCGCTTCCTGGCAGAGATTATCCCCAAGCGGCCGCGGCCCGGCAAGCCGTCGACGCAGGAGTCTTCGCCGCCGGGTCGGTCAAAGCTCGTTCTTCCGTTCACGACCGAATTTAGGGCTCTCGATTCTGAACACGATGGCGGCCCCGCGGATGGCGAAGGTCGCGAAGGCGGCGGCGACGGCTGAAGGCCCCGCCGGCGCACCGAAGTGCAGCAGCCCGACATAGAGCCCGGCGCCGATCAGCGCCGCCGTCGCATAGATCTCCTGACGCAGCACGAGGGGCACCTCGTTGCACAGCACGTCGCGCACCACGCCCCCGAAGGTCGCGGTGACCGCAGCCATGAACACGGCGATCACCGGCGAGGCTCCGGCCGCGAGCGCCGCCTGCGCGCCGAGGATCGCGAACACGCTAAGGCCGACGGCGTCGGCCCAGATCAGCGCCTTGAGGCGCGAGGCGATGACCGGCTGGCCGACCGTCGCGACAAGGGCCCCGGCGAGGCAGACGCCGATCGCCATCGGCTCCTTGACCCACCACACCGGAAAGGCGCCGAGCAGCACGTCGCGCACCGTCCCGCCGCCGACGCCGGTCACGAAAGCGATCATGGCGACCCCGAACACGTCCATGTCGTTGCGCAGCGCCGTCAGCGCGCCCGATATGGCGAAGACGAAGAGGCCGATGATGTTGAGCGCGGCGAAGACGGCGGCGGCGGTTTCCATGGGGACAGCATGGCGCGATTCAGACGGTCCGCGCGGGTCTTTCCTTCCCCTTTCCTTCCCCTGGCCGCCAAGCTATATCGCGCCCTCTCGCCTTTAAGGCGCTGCGGTAGCTCAGTGGTAGAGCACCCCCTTGGTAAGGGGGAGGCCGAGAGTTCAATCCTCTCTCGCAGCACCAGTTTTCGGAATCATCCGATGTCCCTCTCCCCTGCCCCGCCGCCGATTTCCGCCGCCGAGCGACAGGCCCGCCTCACAGCGCTGCGCGGTCTGATGGCCCGGGAAGGCGCCGACGCCGTGTTGCTCGGCTCGACCTCGAGCCTTCGCTATTTCACCGGGGTCGCGTGGTCGCCGTCCGAACGGCTGACCGGCGCGATCGTCCACGCCGACCGCATCGACTATGTGACGCCGCGCTTCGAGCTCGAGAAAGTCAGCACGCTGATCGGCGCGCCAGGCGAGATTTTGACCTGGCAGGAGGAGGAGGACCCGTTCCGCCTCGTCTCCGCGCGTCTGAAGCCAGGCGCCCGCCTCGCCCTCGACGAGCACCTGCCGCTGTTCATGTATCGACGTCTCGCGGCGTTCATTGGAGCGGAACGCCTGCTCGACGCCGGGCCGATGATCAACAGCCTGCGCCGCATCAAGTCGGGCGCGGAAATCGCCCTCATGACGCACGCCAAACAGATCACGCTGGAAGTCCACCGCCGGGCTTGGGCCTCGCTCGAGGAGGGCGTCATGGCCTCCGAAGTCGCGCGCTTCATCGACGGCGAGCACAGGCGGCTCGGCGCCCCCGGGGGATCGAGCTTCTGCATCGTCGCTTTCGGCGAGGACACCAGCCTGCCGCACGGGCCCGACGCGGACCGGGCCTTGCGCAGGGGCGACATCGTCCTCATCGACACCGGATGCCGCATCGACGGCTACAACTCCGACATCACTCGCACCTATGCGTTCGGCGAGGCGACCGCCGAGATGCGTCGCGTCTGGAACGCCGAGAAGGAGGCGCAGGCCGCGGCCTTTGCAGCGGCGCGTCCCGGCGTCGCCTGCGAGGCGGTGGACGCCGCCGCGCGCCAGGCGCTGGTCGCTCATGGCTTCGGACCGGGCTACGCGCTGCCCGGCTGTCCGCACCGGACCGGCCACGGCGTAGGCCTCGACATTCATGAAGCGCCGAATCTTGTCCGCGGCGACCGGACGCCGCTCGCAGCCGGCATGTGTTTCTCGAACGAGCCGATGATCGTCTTGCCCGGCCGCTTCGGCATCCGTCATGAGGACCACTTTTACATGACGGCGACCGGTCCGCGCTGGTTCACCGAGCCCGCGCGCAGTCTCGATTCGCCTTTCGGCTAGGCGGTCTGATCGTCAACCGCGGCGCCCATGGCGCTCGCGCGGACGCTCTTGACGCCATTCTTGCAGGCGTCTTCGCTGTCGTACATTTCGGACGCGCCGATCACCTGATGATTGGCCGCCTTAAGCACGAAGTGATGCTTGCCGTTGGCGCTCACCTTCATTTCGAAGCGGCCGATGTCATCGGCGTTTTTCTTCACCGACTCAATTCCGTTGAGCGCCCCTGCGCGGTCCTTGTAGCCTTCTGAGCTCAACACGATCTCGCCATTGCCCGCCTTCAGGCGGAAGCGAAATTCGCCCTTCTTGTCCTTGAACAGTTCGAATTTGCCGGCCATCGCGCTTTCTCCTCAAAACCTTGACCGCCTGATTAGATGCGCGACCCGCCCCTGTCACGGCCCGGTCTGAACGACCGTCGCCGAGGGGACATGGCGCGGCGGATGTTCCAGAATCGTTCTCGCTCGTCTAGGGTGGCGGACATGACCTCAGACTCCTCCATCTCTCAGCGCGCCATGGCCGGATTCGCCGAATCCCGCGGCGGTTTCGACGGGGCCGACGCCCCCTACCTCGACGGCCTGAACGCCGAACAGAGGGAGGCGGTGCTCTGGACGGAGGGCCCGGTGCTGATGCTGGCCGGCGCCGGCACCGGCAAGACCCGGGCGCTTACGGCGCGGCTTGCCCGCCTTCTCGCGACGGGCCGCGCCCGACCTTGGCAGATTCTCGCCGTCACGTTCACCAATAAGGCGGCGCGGGAGATAAAGGACCGCGTCGCACGACTGATCGGACCTGCGGCCGAGGGCTTGCAGTGGCTCGGCACCTTCCACTCGGTCTCGGCGCAGATCCTGCGGCGCCATGCGCCGCTTGTCGGCCTCAAGTCCACCTTCGCGATCATCGACGCCGACGACCAGGCGCGTCTCGCCAAACAGGTGATCGAGGCGGAAGGGCTCGACGAGAAGCGCTGGTCGGGCCGTATGCTCGGCTTCCTCATCGACGGCTGGAAGAACCGCGGCCTCACGCCCGACAAGGTTCCGCAGGACGAAGCCTGGCGCTTCGCCGAGGGCCGCGCCATCAAGCTCTACGCCGCCTATCAGGCGCGGCTCACGACGCTCAACGCCGCCGATTTCGGCGACCTTCTCGTGCACAATCTCACGATCTTCCAGAAGCACGCCGACGTCCTTGAGGAATATCACCAGCGCTTCCGCTACCTGCTGGTCGACGAGTATCAGGACACCAACGTCGCCCAATATCTGTGGCTGCGGCTCCTCGCGCAGAAGAGCAGGAACATCTGCTGCGTGGGCGACGACGACCAATCGATCTACGGCTGGCGCGGCGCCGAGGTCGAGAACATCCTGAAGTTCGAGAAGGACTTTCCGGGCGCCAAGGTGATCCGCCTCGAGAGGAATTACCGGTCGACGCCGGCGATTCTCGCCGCCGCCTCCGGACTCATCAGCGCCAACGCGCAGCGCCTCGGCAAGACACTGTGGACCGACCGAGCCGAGGGCGACAAGGTCAAGGTGCGCGGGGTCTGGGACGCGGAAGAAGAGGCGCGCCTCATCGGCGACGATATCGAAGCGGAACAGGCCAGGGGCCGAGCGCTGTCGGACATGGCCGTGCTGGTGCGCGCCGCTTTTCAGATGCGCGCCTTCGAGGACCGCTTCAACACGCTGGGGATCGCCTATCGCGTGGTCGGCGGCCCGCGCTTCTACGAGCGCGAGGAGACGCGCGACGCCCTCGCCTATCTGCGACTCATCCGCAACGGCGACGACGATCTCTCTTTCGAGCGCGTGGTGAACAAGCCGAAACGCGGACTCGGCGACAAGGCGCTGCAGACCCTGCACGTGATCGCCCGCGCCCGAGGAGTTTCGCTGATGACCGCAGCGAAGCTTTCTCTGGAGACGGACGATCTTGGCGGCGCCGCGAAGAAGGCGCTGGCGCAGTTCGTCGGCGCGATCGAGCGCTGGGCGCGCGACGCGAAGGACATGACCCCCGCCGAAATCGCCGAACTCGCGCTCGAGGAGTCCGGCTATGTCGACATGTGGAAAACCTCGAAGTCGGCGCAAGCCGACGGCAAACTCGACAACCTGAAGGAGCTGGTGCGCGCCGCGTCCGAATTCGACACGCTCGAGGGCTATCTCGATCACGTCGCGCTCGTCTCGGAACTGACGGAAGCCTCGGAGTCGGGGCAGGTGTGGCTGATGACGCTGCACGCCGCGAAGGGGCTGGAATTTCCCGTGGTCTTTCTGCCGGGCTGGGAGGAAGGCATTTTCCCGTCGCAGCGATCGCTCGAAGAGAAGGGCGCCGCGGCGCTCGAAGAGGAGCGGCGCCTTGCCTATGTCGGCATCACGCGCGCCGAGGAGAGCTGCCGCATTTCATTCGCCGCGAACCGTCAGGTCTACGGCCGCTGGCAGGCGGCGATGCCGTCGCGCTTCATCGACGAGCTTCCCGAAGACGCCGTCGACGTCGTGTCGCAGCCCGGTCTTTACGGCGCCGCCGCCAA
Source organism: Parvularculaceae bacterium (assembly GCA_013389105.1). Classification (GTDB taxonomy): domain Bacteria; phylum Pseudomonadota; class Alphaproteobacteria; order Caulobacterales; family Parvularculaceae; genus Amphiplicatus. Next base: position 5,872 of record JACADZ010000055.1, read on the forward strand.
GACCTTCGCGAGTCATTCCTCCTTCGACGGCGCCAAGCTCAAGGACGACGCCTATTACGACAATCCGGGCTGGCGTCGCGCCCGCGCCGCGTCGGGTCGCGGGCCCTCGCCGCCGCCGATGATCGAGGGCCGGGCGAGCAGCGTATCGGTTTCCGCGCCGGGCCGCTCGCGGTTCGCCGTCGGCGCCCGCGTCTTCCACCAGAAGTTCGGGTACGGACGGATCACGGCGGTCGAGGGCCAGAAACTGACGGTCGATTTCGATCATTCGGGCGAGAAAAAAGTGGTCGACGCCTTTCTCGAGGCGGCCTGATGACGCTATGACTGCGAAATTCACGCTCACCGGCGCGAGGCTGGACGTTGAGGAGGCGAGCATTCGCCTCACCGAGGTGCTCTACCCTCCGGCTGGGGCCGTCAGCGTCACGAAATCGGACGATGCTGCGAGCGAGGATGCGGCGTCGTGGCGGCTCGAGGCCTATTTTGAGGACGCGCCGGATCTGGCGGCGATCGGCGACGCGCTCGGCGGTGTCGGGGGACTGTCGCCGCCAGTCCTCGAAACGCTCCCCGACATCGACTGGGTGGCGCATGCGCTGGCCGGGCTCGGCATTGTGCGCGCGGGGCGGTTCGTCCTTTACGGCTCGCATGATGCTCACAGGCTGCCCGGCGACGACGGCGACGTGCCGATCCGGATCGAAGCCAACCAGGCATTCGGCACCGGGCATCACCCGACCACGGCAGGATGCCTTGAGCTTCTCGACCGCCTGGCGGGCGTGGCGCCCGAGCGCATCCTCGACCTCGGGACAGGCTCCGCGGTGCTCGCCATCGCCGCCGCCAAGGTGTGGGACCGCGACGTGATCGCCACGGACATCGACGCAAGATCGGTCGAGATCGCACGTGAGAACATCGCGCTCAACGGCTGCGCCGGCCGCATCGAGGTAATCCTGGCCGACGGCTTCGGCGACGGCCGCATCGCGGCCGCCGGACCGTTCGATTTCATCTTCGCCAATATTCTCGCCGGCCCGCTTATCGAACTTGCGCCGGCCATGGCGGCGCATGCCGCCGCGAAGGCGCGCGTGCTGATCGCCGGCCTGATGGCGGACCAGGAAGGCGACGTGACCCGCGCTTACGAGGCTTCAGGATTTCAGCGACTGAACCGGCTCGACCATGCGACCTGGCCGGTGCTCCTGTTTTTCAAACCGTAGTGCGGACAAAGCGGGGCGGGCCGGCGCCTTCAGCGGGCGGCGGCCGCGCCCCATGGCGGGGGCGGCGGGGCGACCGGCTTCGTCAGGTCGAATTCGACGCGGAAATGCCGGTTCGGACGCCGCAGCTCGTAGGCGAACGATGCGTCCGTGATTTCAACAGCCCAGACGTTGTCGACCGAGACGGCGCGGCCCTCATCTAGAAAGAGGTCCTTCGAGAACTGATCCGCCGGGAACTCCTGGCGCGACGCCGATCCCGCCGCCACGGTGTCGCCGCCATAATTGGTGAGCTCGTCCGGCGACCCGTCTTCATGACGATGATCGTGTTTCAGGCGAAGACCGGTTTCAGTTCGCGTCACCACTAAGGTTCGCGACCGGTCCTCGCCGACGTGAAACGGAATGCGGATTTCCGTCGGCGCGCACTCGCGCACCTCCATGACGAGACGCTTGCCCGCGAAGTCGCGGTCCGCTTCGTCAGTCGAAACTAGCCGGCCTTCGAAGGCCTTGCCGCAATGCTGCGCCAGCGCCCCAAGGAAGATATCCGCAGGCGCGTCGTGTGAGCCCGCAGAGCAGGCGGCGAGCCCTGCGGCAAGCAAGACCGCGACTCTCATTGCGACCTCCATTCGGTTTTCAGGGCCCAGGGCGCCGGGCGCCCGATCGAGGATGACACGGCGCCGCCGCAATCCTAGAACGGGCTGGACATACCCCCCGAGGCCGTCATGTTCCAGACCTTTGAACCCGTCTCAGACCGCAGCTTCGCCGCCAGGCATCTGCCGCCGCTTCGCGCCGAACTGAGGAAACGCCGCCTAGACGGCTTTCTCGTTCCGCATGACGACGAATACCAGAACGAATACATCCCCGAATATGCCGAGCGACTGATGTGGGTCTCCGGGTTCTCAGGATCCGCCGGCGCGGCGATCATTCTCCTTGAGAGCGCCGTCATCTTCGTCGACGGGCGGTACACGCTGCAGGTTCGCCAGCAGGTGGACGACAAGATGTTTTCTTACGAGGACTTTGTCGAGACGCCGCTCGATCAATGGCTTGCGAAAAACGCGAAAGCCGGCGCGCGCATCGGCTATGACCCCATGCTGCACACGTCGGCCGGACTCGCCCGCCTCGAGGCGGCCGCGAAGAAAGCCGGCTTTTCACTGGTCGCCGTCGATGACAACCCGGTCGATGCAGCGTGGACGGACCAACCGGCGCGCCCGACTGCGAAGGTGAGGTCCCACGGCGTCGAATACGCCGGCAAGCCGGCGGCGGAGAAACGCGCGCTGATCGCGGCCGCGGTGAAGGAAGCGGGCGCCGACGCGGTGCTGCTCACCTCGCCGACCTCGGTCGCGTGGGCGTTCAACATCCGCGGCGGCGACGTGTCGCGTTCGCCCCTGCCCTTGAGCCGCGCGCTTGTGACGGCGGACGGATGCGCCACGCTTTTCGTCTCGCCCGATAAGGTGGACAACACGCTCTCCGCGCATCTCAGCGATGTCGACATCCGCGCGGAAAGCGATGTCGGCGACGCGCTCGCCCGGCTCGGCCGCGAAGGCAAGTCGGTCGCGCTCGATCCGGCGCTCGCTCCGGTGAAATACGCGCAGCTGCTGAAGGAGGCGGGAGCGCGCGTCATCGATATGACCGATCCGTGCGCGCTCCCCCGCGCCACCAAGAACAAGACGGAGCTCGACGGCGCGCGCGCCGCCCATGTCCGCGACGGCGCGGCGGTGACGCGCTTCCTCCACTGGATTGCGACGGCGGCGCAGGGCGGCGATGTCGATGAGATCGCGGCGGCGAAAAAGCTCGAAGCCTTTCGCGCCGAGACCGGGCGGCTGGTCGATCTCTCCTTCGACACTATCTCGGGCGCGGCGTCGAACGGCGCCGTCGTTCATTACAAGGTCTCGACCGCGACCAACCGGAAGCTTCCCGTCAATTCGCTTTACCTCATCGACTCCGGCGCTCAGTATACGGACGGGACCACGGACGTCACGCGCACGGTCGCGATCGGCACGCCGACCCCGGAAATGAAAGACCGCTTCACACGCGTGCTAAAAGGACACATCGCGCTCGCCACGATGCGGTTTCCGGCCGGCACCACCGGGCACCAGCTCGACATGATCGCGCGCAAGCCCTTGTGGGAGGCGGGGCTCGATTACGATCACGGCACCGGGCACGGCGTCGGCAGCTTTCTCGGCGTGCACGAAGGCCCGCAGCGCATCGCCAAGGCGCCGAACGCCCAGGCCCTGAAGCCCGGCATGATCATTTCGAACGAGCCCGGCTTCTACAAGACCGGCGAATTCGGCATTCGCATCGAGAACCTCATTGTCGTGACGGAGCCGGCCCCGATCCCGGGCGGCGAGCGGCCGATGATGGCGTTCGAGACCATCACGCTCGCGCCAATCGACCTCAACTGCCTCGACGCCTCGCTCTTGACGGAAGGCGAGCGCCAGTGGCTCAACGCCTACCACGCGCGGGTGCGCGCGACGATCGGGCCGCTTGTGCCGAAGGATGTCGCGGCGTGGCTGGAGACCGCGACGCGGGCGGTTTGACGAAGCCCGTCACCCAGCTCAGAACACACGAAAAAGGCCGGGATCGCTCCCGGCCTTCCGTCTCGCACTTCACTCTACGCAACCTTACGCAATGGGAGAAACCTTACTCCGCGCGACCCGTCAGTTCGAATAATACATCGCGAACTCGACCGGGTGCGGCGTGATTTCGAAGCGCTTCACCTCGCCCATTTTCAACTCGATATAGGAGTCGATCTGGTCGTCGTTGAAGACGCCGCCCTTCTTCAGGAAGGCCCGGTCGCGGTCGAGCGTCGCGAGCGCGTCGCGCAACGAGGCGCAAACAGTCGGGATGTCTTTCAGTTCCGCCGGCGGCAGATCGTAGAGGTCCTTGTCCATCGGGTCGCCCGGATGGATCTTGTTCTCGACGCCGTCGAGGCCCGCCATGAGGAGCGCCGCGAATGTCAGGTAGGGATTGCTCGCGGGATCGGGGAAGCGCACTTCGATACGCTTGCCCTTCGGCGAGGCGACCCACGGAATACGGATCGAGGCCGAGCGGTTGCGCGCCGAATAGGCGAGCAGCACCGGCGCCTCGTAACCGGGCACGAGGCGCTTGTAGCTGTTCGTCGTCGCGTTCGAGAAGGCGTTGATGGCGCGCGCGTGCTTGATGATCCCGCCGATGTAGTAGAGGCAGGTCTCGGAGAGGTCCGCATAGCGGTCGCCCGCGAACATCGGCTTGCCGCCCTTCCACAGCGACTGGTGGACGTGCATGCCCGACCCGTTGTCGCCGAATACCGGCTTCGCCATGAAGGTCGCCGTCTTGCCGTAGGCCGCGGCGACTTGGTGGATGACGTATTTGTAGATCTGCATCGAGTCCGCCATTTTGGTCAGCGTGGCGAACTTCATGCCGAGTTCGTGCTGGGACGGCGCGACTTCGTGATGGTGCTTTTCGACGACAACGCCCATCTCCGCCATCATGGTCAGCATTTCGCTGCGCATGTCCTGAGCGGAATCGACCGGCGGCACCGGAAAATAGCCGCCCTTGGGGCCGGGGCGGTGCGCGAGGTTGCCGCCTTCATAGGTCGTGCCGGAGTTGTAGGGCCCCTCGACCGAGTCGAGCTGGAAGCTCATGTGGTTCTGCTCGGTCGACCAGCGCACGTCGTCGAAAACGAAAAACTCCGCCTCCGGACCAAAATAGCAGGTGTCGGCGATCCCGGTCGACTGGAGATAGTTTTCCGCCGCCTTGGCGATGGTGCGCGGATCGCGCGCGTAAGGCTGCCCCGTAGCCGGATCGAGGATGTCGCAGATGAGCGTCAGCGTCGGCTGGGCGAAGAAGGGGTCCTCAATGGCGGTCGAAAGGTCCGGCTTCAAGATCATGTCGGACTCGTTGATCGCCTTCCATCCAGCAATCGAGGAGCCGTCGAACATGGTTCCTTCACTGAGGAGGTCCTCGTCGACGAGATCCTTGTCGAAGGTGACGTGCTGCCACTTCCCGCGCGGATCGGTGAAGCGCAGATCTACGTAACGGATTTCCTTGTCCTTGATCCGCTTCAAGATCGCGTTGACGGTCATTTCCCCGAAAAGCTCCTGTTCTGGACGTATCTGACTCGCTTTTCCGCGGCGGCAGCTGAACGCCGGCCCACGCGGGATCGCTGATTCACCGCACGGCAGTTGACCGGCGGATTCGCTGGAAATCAAGAAGAATTTTTGCGCTGCAGCATGCGCTCGCCGAAAGTAGCGCAGTATACAAGTTTTCAGCGATTTATTGCCAGAAATGTACCAAGCCGCGTCAGATTGCGTCCTCACCCGTCTCGCCAGTGCGAATTCGCACCACGTTTTCGACCGGGTAGACGAAGATCTTGCCATCCCCGATTCGCCCGGATTGGGCGGCCCTCGCGATCGCTTCGAGCGCCGCTTCGACCTGGTCGTCCCGGACCACCATTTCAATCTTCACCTTGGGCAGGAAATCGACCACGTACTCGGCCCCGCGATACATTTCGGTATGGCCCTTCTGGCGACCGAACCCGCGGGCGTCGATCACCGTCATCCCCTGAAGGCCGATCTCGTGCAGGGCCTCCTTCACGTCGTCGAGTTTGAACGGCTTGATGATGGCTTCGATCTTTTTCATGACGCATTGCCTTTACGACGCGGTCTAGCATCAACTGCGCGCACCATGGTGTCAAACGCATGACTCCCCCGTTCATCCTGACCGCCGCTGAAACAGCGCGCGCGGAGCAACTGGCCGCCGCGGGGGGCGTGCCGAGCCTCACCCTGATGGAGACCGCCGGCGGCGGCGTCGCGGCGGCGGCGGCGAAGTTCTGGCCGAAGGGGCCGGTCGCCGTCCTGTGCGGCCCGGGAAACAACGGCGGCGACGGTTTCGTCGCAGCGAGACTCCTCGCCGAACAGGGCTGGCCCGTTCGCACCGCCCTGCTCGGCGATCGCAACGCTCTCAAGGGCGACGCGAAGACCATGGCCGAGCGTAATTTCGGCCCGATCGAGGATTTTTCTCCCGCGGCGCTCAGTGGCGCGACGCTCATTATCGACGCGCTGTTCGGAACGGGCCTGTCGCGCCCGGTTGAAGGGCCCGCCGCGGCCATGATCGACGCGGCGAACGCGCACGCGGCGCCGGTGCTGGCGGTCGATGTGCCGTCCGGGGTCAACGCCGACACGGGCGCCGTGATGGGAACCGCGATCCGGGCGGCGCGCACGGCGACCTTCTTCACGAAAAAGCCGGCCCACATGCTTTTTCCCGGCCGGGCGTTCTGCGGCGCGGTCGATGTCGTCGATATCGGCATCCCCGTATCCGTGCTCGCAAAAATCGCTCCGTCTACCTATGAAAACCAGCCGGAGGTGTGGGCCGCGGCTTTTCGCCGGCCGTCGTTCACGGCCAACAAGTTCTCCCGCGGCCACGTCGCCGTCGTGAGCGGACCAAGGCTGAGAACAGGCGCTGCGCGGCTCGCCGCGCGCGCGGCGCTGCGGTCCGGCGCCGGACTCGTCACCCTGCTCGCCGACCCGGAGGCCGCCGACGAGTGCGCCGCGCAGGCGACGTCGGTGATGGTGCGGGTCGTCGACGGAGCCCGAGGGGTCGCTGCGGCGCTGGCCGACCCCCGGATAACCGCCGCCGTCATCGGACCTGCGGCGGGAATCGGACCGGCCACAGTCGAGACAACCCAGGCGATTCTGAACTCCTCCGTACACGCCGTTCTCGATGCCGACGTCTTTTCGAGTTTCGAGGCGCGGCCGGACACCTTGTTCTCCCGTCTGCGCCCGAACGACGTGCTGACGCCGCACGAGGGCGAGTTCGGGCGGCTGTTTAAGGATATCGACCCCGTAACGCTCGGCCGCCTCGGCGCCGCACGCCTTGCAGCGCACCGCTGCGGGGCTGTCGTCGCGCTCAAAGGCGCCGATACGGTCGTCGCGGCTCCCGACGGGCGTGCGGCGATCAACGGCAATGCGCCTCCCGACCTCGCGACAGCAGGGTCGGGCGACGCGCTCGCCGGTATGATCGCCGGTCAGCTCGCGCAGGGAACGCCCGGTTTCGAGGCGGCGCTCATCGGCGTGTGGCTGCATGGGGCCTGCGGCCAGGCGGCCGGGCCTGGCCTCATCGCCGAAGACCTGCCCGACGCCCTGCCCGTCATATTGCGCCGGCTGCTGTCGCCGCCGACCGACCCGGGCCGGGCTCCCTCGGTTTGACCATTACGGCGACGACAATCGCAGGCTGTGTAACGCGCGGCACAGTTTCGCTTGCCGGCTTCGCCTAGAGTTCAGCGTATATATATTACATCAAGCTCCAAATTTAGGGCGGATTGATTGTTGACTTAAACGTCGAAAGCTCGCCTCTGATGGCGCCATTGAGGGAGGGTGCCTTGGGTCAGCAGCGAAGCCACGAAGGTCGGCAGGCGTTCCCGGCGGCCAACGCCCTGTGCGCCGCCGACGCCGTCAACCAGGACTGCCTCTACGCCAGACTGCTGCAAGCGTTTCGGGCGCCGATTCTCATCGTGGTCGACGGCCGCGTCCAGTTCAAGAACCGCGCGGCGAACCGCCTGATCAACGCCGGCGTCCTCACGCTTGACGCCGCCGGAGTCGCGCGCTTCGCCGATCCTTGCGCCGAGGCGCTGCTTGAGGAAGTCCGATCGAAGAAGCGTCATTCAGGAACCGAAATCGTTCGTATGCGTACGAATGGACCTGCGATGATCCTTCAAGTCATGCCAATCGGCAGGGCCGCGCCTGCCCGTGCGCGACGCGCTCGCGCGGACATTCCGGTACTGGTTTTCGTCATGCTGCTGTCGGAGGCCGGCGCCATCCGTAAACGGGCGGTCGACGGTATTGCGACGCTGTCGAAAGCCGAAAAGGAAGTGCTCGGTGCGCTCGTCGGCGGCGAGTCTGTCCGCACGATCGCCGAGGGCTCGGCCCGCTCGGTCGCCACCGTAAGATGGCATGTGAAGAGACTGCTGACGAAAACCGGCGCGCGCAGCATCGGCGATCTGACCCGCATCGGCTCGCTGCTGGCGCCCTACTGAACGGGCCCGCTCAGCCGTAGGGCGGCCGTGCGTGCCCTCTGGGCGAGAGGGTGAAAATCTCGACGCCGGTTTCCGTAACGCCGACGGAGTGCTCGAACTGGGCCGAGAGCGATTTGTCGCGGGAAACCGCGGTCCAACCGTCCTTCAGCACTTTCACGTCGGGACGGCCTTCGTTGATCATCGGCTCGACCGTGAAGAACATGCCGGGCTTGAGCGGCGTGTCGGCGGCGCGGTGCAGGCCAGTCATGCGGTCGCGATACTCAGCATAGTGAACGATATTCGGCGCGTCGTGGAAAACTTGTCCGAGACCGTGGCCGCAGAAATCCCGAACGACGGAAAAGCCTTCGGCCTCGGCGAATGACTGGATGGCCTTGCCGATGTCGTAGAGCGTCGCGCCCGGCTTGATCGCGCCGATGCCGCGCATCATGGCCTCATGCGTGGTCTCGACCAGGCGGCGGGCCTTCACTTTGGGCTCGCCCGCGTAATACATGCGGCTCGTATCGCCATGCCAGCCGTCGACGATGACCGTCACGTCGATGTTGAGAATGTCGCCGTCCTTCAGCGTCTTTTCCGAAGGAATGCCGTGGCAGATGACGTGGTTGATGGAAATGCAGGACGCGTGACGATACCCGCGGTACCCGATGGTCGCGGGAAGGGCCCCGTTATCGAGGACGAACTCGCGGACGAGGCTGTCAAGCCGGTCCGTTCGGACGCCGGGCCTCACATGGTCGGCGATCATGTCGAGACACTCGGCCGCCAGGCGACCGGCCCGGCGCATGCCGGCGAAGCCCTCCGGCCCGTGGAGCCGGACGGCGCCGGCCCGCATGTCGAGATTTTCGTCCAGTTCGGCGTCTTGCATATTCTGCTCCGGCGCCGCCCTCTTCTGGCCGGGCCGGGCCGGAATTGCAAATCAATCCGTCCCGGGCACCGGCTCAGACGATCATCGCCCCGAGCGCCAGGCCTGCGCCGCCGACCAGAGCGACGCCCGCGGCATAGGAGAAGAACACGGCGGCGGTGAAGAGGATGTCTTTCATTAAAACCTCCCGGGAAGCCATCTAAATCTATGCGCCCCGGGAAACCTCGGCGTGACGAAGATCACACGCCAGACACGTTTGCGTGAATCGACAATCCGGCAAGTTTCGCGCCTCGGTCACCTGGAAGGAAAAATTTCCGGAGTCACGTAATCGACGCGCGCATGTCGAAAGAGTGTCGCCCAACGCATCTATCTCGCACCTGCGAGACGCCATTGCGTCTCGCCAGCCAAACAAACAACAGGAGAGACCATGCGTTCTAAATCATTGACGGCAGCCTCATTGTTGTGGGCGTCGGGCCTCGGCTCGGCGTCGGCCGCCGACGAAATCCGCCTCGACGAAGTTCCGGAGAACATCCGGAGAGTTGCAGAGTACTATGCGCCGGGAACGACTTTCACCGCGGCCGGCATTGAGATCGAAAGCGGACTGACGATCTACGAGTTGTCCGGACCGTTGCCGAACGGACGGCGGATCGAAATCGACATTTTCGCAAACGGCGAACTCGATGAGATTGAGATGGAGGCGGATGTTTCGGATCTGCCGCAGGCCGTCCTCGACGCCGTCGGTAAAATTGCGCCGGAAGGCGACATCGTATTCGTCGAGACGTCCGTCCACGGCGACGGCCGGTTCTATTACGAAGTCGAAGTGAGCCTCGGCGGCGAGACTCGCGGCTTCGAAATCGCTGAGAACGGCGACATCGTTTCGTCCGAAGGCGCCGCCAGCAGTTGACGGCGGCTTTCCATTAAAGGGAGGACGCCCGCGCTTTCGGGCGCCTCCGTCTTGCATGGGCGCCGCAAGGGGAGTCAGATGCGGCCCCATGCGCTGCATTGAAATTGAAGGGCCTGGCGGCCCCGAGGTTCTGAGGCTCGCGGAGCGGCCCATTCCTGCCCCCCGCGAAGGCGAGGTTTTGATCCGGGTCGCCGCCGCCGGCGTCAATCGTCCGGACGTGTTGCAACGCAGGGGTCTTTACCCGCCGCCCCCGGGAGCCTCCGATTTACCGGGCCTCGAGGTCGCCGGCGAGATTACGTCGCTCGGCGCTGGCGTGACCCGCTGGCGGGTCGGCGACGTCGTATCCGCGTTGCTCACCGGCGGCGGCTACGCCGAATTCGCGACCGCGCACGAGAGCTCGTGCCTGCCGGCGCCGCGAGGGCTCTCGCTGCTCGAGGCGGCCTCGCTTCCGGAAACCTTCTTCACCGTATATGCTAATGTTTTCGACGATGCGGCACTGAAGCCCGGCGAGACGCTTCTCGTTCACGGCGGGACGAGCGGAATCGGCGTCGCCGCCATCGGCATGGCCAAGGCAACTGGCGCCAAGGTCGTGGCAACGGCCTCAAGCGCAGACAAGCTTAAAGCGATCCAGGCCCTCGGCGCCGATCTTGCGCTCGATTACCGCGATGCCGGTTGGACCACGGCTGTAACAAGCTTCGGCGGGGCCGATGTCGTGCTCGACATGGCGGGCGGCGATTTCCTGGAGAAGAATATTGGCTGCCTGAAGCCGTTCGGACGGCACGTCTCGATCGCCTTCCTGCGCGGGCCGATCGGCCAAATGGACATTTTCGCCGTCATGCGCAAACGCTTGCGGCTCTCGGGCTCGACAATGAAAGCCCGGGACCTGGCCGACAAGGCGCGCCTCGCCGAGGGTCTCAAGGCGCAGTTCTGGCCCCTCATCGAGGCCGGGCGGATCACCCCGGTCCTCGACAAGGTTTTTCCCCTGGCTGAGGCCGCCGCCGCCCATGAACGCATGGAAAAGGGGGCCCACACGGGCAAGATCGTGCTGAAGGTCCAAGATTAAGCTTTGCGGCGGCCGGCAGGCCCTCTATAAGCCGTCGCCAGTTCGGGCGCTTTGTAGGAGCGCCGGGCGCTTTCCCCGAAATTTGCGGCGGCAAGCGCGGTCCCCGGGAAGACCGGGGACCGGTCCTTGAAACTTTTGGAGAGGCTTTATGTCCGACAAACCGCTCATGCCGATCGCCACGGCAGTCTGGCTCATTGAGAACACGCGCCTCACCTTCGACCAAATTGCCGATTTCTGCGTGCTCCACCCGTTGCAGGTGAAGGGCATCGCCGACGGCGACGTGGCCGCGGGCGTGCGCGGCATCGACCCGATCACGAACCATCAGCTCTCGCGGGAGGAACTCGAAAAAGCCGAGGCCGATCCGAACTACCGCATGCATTTGTCTCGTCCCAAAACGATCGTCGCCGAGCGGCCGAAGAAGGGGCCGCGCTACACGCCGGTTTCCAAGCGTCAGAACCGCCCGGACGCTATCGCCTGGCTCATCAAGCACCATCCTGAGATTTCGGACGCGCAAATCGCCAAACTCCTCGGCACCACAAAGGCCACGATTCAGACCGTGCGCGACCGTTCGCACTGGAACGCCCAGAACATCTCGCCCACCGACCCGGTCGGTCTCGGGCTCTGCTCGCAGATTGAACTCGACATGCTAGTGCGCAAAGCGGCGGCCAAGAGAGCAAAACTCGCGCCGGCGCCTGTCGATCAGGGGCCGACCCTGGAGCCGGTCTCCGCGAGCCTGGCGCCGGAACGGGAAGAGGAAGACGCGCCCCGCAACGAGAAAGTAGATGTAGAGAAGGTCTTCGGCAAGCTCGGCGGCGGCTCCATCCAGAAGCGCGACGACGAAGAGCGGCCCTAACGAAGCGCGTCTTGTTCGTCCGCGTTCGGCGCAGCGTCGCCGCTCCGGATCATCCGGCCGCCATCGACGAAGATCGATTGCCCGGTAATGTACGAGGCCGCGCTCGACGCGAGGAAGAAAACCGTCTCCGCTACCTCCTCCGGCGCACCGATGCGTCTTAGGGGCACGCTCGCGCCGACCTCCTCTTCATCGCTCTCCTCGGGCAGTTCGGTCGCGATCGCGCCGATGCCGACCGAGTTGGCGCGCGCCCCGAAAGGAGACAAGGCAAGGGCCACCGCCTTGGTCATCTGATGCAGGCCGCCCTGCGTCGTGGCGAAGGCGACGTGATCGGGAGCCGCCGTAATTGCTTCCACCGACATCAGATTGACGATCGCGCCGCCTTGGGCCTTCTGCTTGATGAACTGCTTGGCTACCGCCTGGTTGATCAGAAACGCGCCTTTAAGGTTCAGCGCCACCACGCGGTCAAAATCGTCTTCGGTGGTCTCGAGAAACGGCGCTGAGTAGTCTTCGTACGCCATGTGCGTCAGCACATCGATGCGTCCGTATGCATCCAACGTTTCGGCGACAATGTTGTGCACGTGGAGCCTGTTCGCGCCATCGGCATGCACGAAAGCGGCCTCGACGCCCTTCCTCTTGAGTTCTTCGGCGAGCGCGCGCACGCCCGCCTCGTCGCGGTCGGCGAGCACCAGGCGGTCGCCGGCGGCGGCGAAGCGGCGGGCGCAAGCGGCGCCCACACCATGGGCGGCGCCCGTCACGATGACTGAACGACCGCTCATGATGATTTCCTTCCCGGCGGGGACGGGCGTCCGCGCCGGGACGCCCACAAATTCGCCGCGCCGTCGCGCGGGGCGCCGGTCCGACCGGCGCCTTTAACTCTAGTGTGTCTCTTCGGCAGTTCGAATGTTCTGGATCTGGTCTTTGATTCTCAGTTTGAGGCGTTTCAGCTCATTTACGCGACTATCGTCGTGGCTAGGGTGCTTCATCTCCGCGGCGATCGCCGCCTCCAGCTCCTGATGCCGCTGTGTCAGCGTGTCCAGATGAGCCTTCATCGCCATAGCTGGCCTCCTTTTTTGCCGAGGGTGTCACATTTAAGCACGAGACGGCCTTCCCGTCGATCCGGTTTCGCCGTTAACACATATGACTTTTGCCTTTCTTAAGCCTTGGCGAGAGCGGTAAAATGCTCGGCAACCCTTTGGATTTCCGATGAAAAATTCGACACGACTCATCGTCGGGGTGAGCGGCGCCTCAGGCGCCCTGCTCGCTCGGCGCGCCCTGGAGGCGCTCGCCGCCGCAGGCGTCGAGACGCACCTTGTCGTCTCCAAGTCCGCCGAAATGACGATCGCCTATGAGCTCGGTGAAAAGGCTCGCGACTTTGCGCAACTGGCCGCCAGATCTTATGCGGCGAGCGATGTCGGCGCGCCGATTTCTTCGGGGTCGTTCAAGACCGCCGGCATGCTGGTCGTTCCGTGTTCGGTGCGAACCATGTCCGAGATCGCGACAGGGGTGACCTCCTCGCTGCTCAGCCGCGCCGCCGACGTGACGCTGAAAGAACGCCGGCCGCTGGTCCTCATGGTGCGCGAATCGCCGCTGCACCTTGGGCATCTGCGCACGCTGACCGCCCTTGCCGAGATGGGCGCGATCATCGCCCCGCCTGTCCCTGCCTTCTACGCCGAGCCGCAAAGCGTCGACGACGTGGCGCGACAGAGCGTGGGACGCGCGCTTGACCTTTTTGGCCTCGATTGCGGATTCACGCGGCGTTGGGGCGAGGACCTCGAGAAAGGGCGCAGACCGTGATGCCCTCCTCTTTCTGGGACTGGTCGCTACGCGCTTATTCGCGGCCGGGCGCCTCTGAATCGCTCCTCAAACTGCAGGACGAATTCGGCCTCAACGTGAACATCCTGCTCTGGTGCTGCTGGTGCGCGCAGGCCGGCGCCGCGATTCCCGAACTGGGGCTGCGCAAGGCGCAGGACTTGGTTGCGTCCTGGTCTCACGAAGTGACCGAACCCCTGCGGGCCGCGCGACGCGCTCTGAAGGCGCCCCCGAAACAGGCGGACGCGGCCGGGGCCGAGGCGCTCCGCGCCAGCGTCAAGCGCGTCGAGCTCGACGCCGAAAAGCTGGAGCAGGCGATGCTTGAAAATCTTGCCCGCGATCTTACGAAAAACAGCGAAGCCCCTGACGCTGCCTCCGTTGCGAGGCGGTCCCTCGCCCGCTATGCGGATATTTCCGGAGCGGCGCGCAAGAAGGGCTTTTCGACGCTCCTTCTCGATGACCTGGTCCGCGTCGTCATTCCCGATGCGCTGATGGAGGCTCTTTCGCGATGAAAGACGGCAGCCCGCCGGACGACGGTGACAACGTCACGCCGTTCCGCCTTTTTATCGGCGGTGCAGGCGCGATCGCCGGCGCGAATGACGAGGCGCTGCTTGCGCGTCTTCAGACGCTGCAGCAGGAGCATGCCGATCTTGACGCAGCGATTCAGGCGCTCGAGTCCCAGCCCCATCACGACCGGCTTTCGGTGGCGCGGCTGAAGAAGAAGAAACTTCAGCTCAAGGATATCATGCAGCGGGTCAAGGACCAGATGACGCCCGATATTATTGCGTAGACTGCGTCGCGCCGTTTTCCCGGCGACGCGCCTGCATGGCGTCGAAGGCCGCCCAAACGCCGCCCTCGCCATGCCAGTCGCCCTTCGTCGCGGCTTTGGAATATTCGGTGGCGCGCGCTTCGAAGAAGTTCGCGTGCTCGACGCCATTGAGGATCTCCGCAAGCCACGGCAGCGGATGCTTATCGGCGCCGAAGAGCTTTGGAAGCTGCAACTGCCCCAATCGCCAGTCGGCGATGTAGCGGATGTAGCTCTTGATATCGGCCGGCGTCATCCCTTGCACCGGCCCCATCTCGAAGGCGAGATCGATGAACTTGTCCTCGAGCGCGACGACCGTGCGGCAGCACTCGACAATGTCGGAGGCGACCGCTTTCGTGACGCATCCGGTCTCGCGCGCAAAGGCGTGATAGAGCTTGATCATGCCCTCGCAGTGCAGCGACTCGTCGCGCACCGACCACGAGACGATCTGGCCCATGCCTTTCATCTTGTTGAAGCGCGGGAAATTCATGAGCATCGCGAATGAGGCGAAAAGCTGCAGCCCTTCGGTGAAGGCGCCGAACATGGCCAGCGTGCGCGCAATGTCCGCCTCGGTATCGACGCCGAACTTCTGCATGAAGTCGTGCTTGTCGCGCATTTCCTTGTAGTCGAGGAAGGCGCTGAACTCCGCCTCAGGCATGCCGATCGTCTCAAGCAGCAGCGCGTAAGCCGCGATGTGCACCGTCTCCATGTTGGAGAAGGCGGAGAGCATCATCTTCACTTCGGTCGGCTTGAAGACGCGCGCGTAGCGCTCCATGTAGTTGTCGTTCACCTCGACGTCCGACTGCGTGAAGAAGCGGAAGATCTGGGTGAGGAGATTGCGCTCCGCGTCCGAGAGCTTGCCCGCCCAGTCCTTGCAGTCCTCGCCGAGGGGCACCTCCTCCGGCATCCAATGGATCTGCTGCTGGCGCTTCCAGAAGTCGTGCGCCCACGGATACCGGAACGGCTTGTAGGCGAAGGACGGGGTCAAAAGGCCGACGGTCTTTTTCTGGAAGGCGGACATGAGGGCGCTCGTCAACAAGGGTTTTAGGGAACCAGGGTGGCACAATATATTGTAGTCGGGCGAATGGAAAGCCCTATATATGGCCGTTTTTCCCCGAAATAATCGACCGCGCGACGCTCATGAGGTCGGTGCGACTTTCTCGAAGGCGCGAATGCGCGCCTTGAACGAGTCCGGGAGCGGCGTTGACTCCTTCGTCCCCTGCCGCACATGCACGTAAATGAGGCGCCCGGCGTTCAGCAGCGTCTCGCCGCGGAAGACCGCCGTCGCCATCTCCATCGATTTCGAGCCCAGCCGCGCGCAGCGCATGCCGATCTCGATCTCGTCGTCGAACAGCGCCGAACCGAGGAAGTCGCACTCGGCGTGCGCCGTCACGAACTCCGGCGCCTCCTGGTAGCGCGGAAAACCGAGCGCGCGCGTCCACTCCCAGACGGCGATGTCGTAATAGAGAAAGTAGTTCGCATTGAAGACGATCCCCTGTGCGTCGCACTCGTTCCAGCGCACGCGCAAGGGGTGGAGGAAGGCGAAGTCGGCGCGGGCGATCATCATCTGCGGGGGCTGTTCTGAGTTGGGGGGCCGTCGGCCTTTTGTCCAAGCCATGGCTCAATAATTGGTTTTTGCGGCGCCGGGCCGTCCGCCCGGCCAAGGTAAAGCGTAATCGGGCACAGCGAATGAGTTTGTGTCAGGCTGCGCACAAAGACCAACCGCCGTCCGTTGAACCACGGCCGATCGTCAACGCGCCGTGAAATGACGCTAATGTCATACGCGCGGCCATTGCGCAGAACGTCTGGCGCACAAAAGACCGCTTGGCGCAACTCGTAGTTAGGAGACCCGTACTCCAGTACGTCCTTCAACTCAAACCCTTGATTTAGCAGGGCCGATCGCAGAGCCGAAAAACTCAATTCGGGCGTTACGAATTCGCACCAGCGTTCGCCCCCATGCTCCCCAACGCCGGCCGTGAACGAGTATTCTGCGACCTCTCGACCAGAGTATGTTCTAACCGCCGCATCCCAAGCTTTCGCCAACGTTCGCACTGCGCCGCTGATATCTGCCGGCCTCGCCAGCCATTTTCGTCTGGACGCCGCCGCCTCGGCAGCCGCAATTTCGGCATCGGTCTTTATGCAGACTGAACTAAACTCCGCCGCAACAGCATTTGCAAAGATGGTCTGGTTTTGCGGCGACAATGCGGGAGCTCCAAGCGCGCTCGAGATCAGAACAACAGATAGGAACGTTCCCATGCCCCTACTCGCCGGCATCATGCGGGATCGGCGGCCTTCAAGGCCCACAGCGCGACGCCTATTTTCGCCGCCGCGCGGCGAATGCCCTGGTCGAGCGTTGCAATTGCGATCCCCTCATGCTTCGCAAGCGCGAGATAAGCGGCGTCATAGGCGGAGAGTCCCTGCGCCCGCGCGAGGGCGAGCACTTCGCGGTCGCCCCGATCCGGCAGCACAAGGATCGAGGCCTGGCGTAGCTGCGCGAGGCCGGCGTCGCCTTCCCCAAGGGGCAATCGCTTCCTCCGCTCGGCGGAAAGGAGAAGGTTGCGCACTTCGTTCCAGAAGAGACCCGGAACGAAGGCACTGTCGCGGGCGACGGCGCGCAGCACCGCCGCAGCTTCATCGGATTGTTCATCAGCCAACAGCGCCCCGGCGACGATCGAGGCGTCGACCACAAAGGGCATCAGTACTTGCGCCCCTCATGGCGCCAAGAGAGAACTTCCTCGAGCGTCGTCGGCTTCATCTTTGTCCGGAGCTTCAAGAACTCCTCGACCGCCGCCCGAGCCCCGGCGCGCGCACTGTGCTCAAACGGCACGAGACGCAGCACCGGCTCGTTGCCGCGCGCGATCACTACCTCCTCGCCTTCTTCCGCGCGGCGCATCAGCTCGGCGAAGCGCGCCTTCGCTTCGGCGACATTCACTTGGATGGTCATCGCTGCTCGCGATTCACGTACCGAGAATCGAGAATATGGCAGTTCCTGACTGTTGGTCAAGCGGTGACCATGCTCGCGACTCGTTAGCACTCTCGCTGATCTATCGCCGCCATATCCTGTGGCATCCAAACGCGGTTTAACGGCGCTGAAACCGGGCAAATGCGCTCGGCCTGCGAATCGATGATTGTCAACTGGGACTATGAGGTCGGCGTCGCACGGGCTCGGCTGAATCTCATCGAATAGTCCTACCCCACCGCCTTCACCACTTTGCGCGCGGCGTCTTCGAGATCGTCCGCCGGCGTAATCGCAAGGCCGCTTTCGGCGAGAATCTTTTTTCCCTTCTCGACATTCGTGCCTTCGAGCCGCACGACGAGCGGGACCTTCAGCCCCACTTCCCTCACCGCGGCGATGATGCCTTCCGCGATAGTGTCGCAGCGCATGATGCCGCCGAAAATGTTGACGAGGATGCCTTTGACTCCTGGGTCGGAGGTGATGATTTTGAACGCCTCTCTCACTTTTTCCTTCGAGGCGCCGCCGCCGACATCAAGGAAGTTCGCCGGCTCCTTGCCGTAGTGCTTGATGATGTCCATCGTCGCCATGGCGAGACCGGCGCCGTTCACCATGCAGCCGATGGCGCCGTCGAGCTTTACGTAGGAGAGATCGAACTCCTTGGCGCGGCGCTCGAGCGGGTCCTCCTCGGTCACGTCGCGTAGGTCCGCGATGTTCGGATGCCGAAAGAGCGCGTTGTCGTCGAAGCTGATTTTGGCGTCGAGCACGCGCAGATTTCCGTCCTTCATGACGATCAGCGGGTTCACCTCAAGAAGGCTCATGTCTTTGGCGACGAAGGCGCCGTAGAGCGTCGTCACCAGCGCGACGCACTGCTTGTAGGCGGGCCCCGAAAGCTTCAGGGCTGCGGCGATGCGCCGGCCGTGATGGGGCATGACGCCGCTCGCCGGATCGATCCGCACCGTGACGATCTTCTCCGGCGTCTGCGCGGCCACCTCCTCGATGTTCATGCCGCCTTCCGTGGAAGCGATGATCGCGACGCGCCCGGCGCGCCGGTCGACGAGGAAGGAGAGATAGAATTCCTTCGCGATGTCCGCGCCGTCTTCGATGTAGAGGCGGTTCACCTGTTTGCCGGCCGGCCCGGTCTGTTTCGTCACCAGAGTCGCGCCGAGCATGCGCCGCGCCTCTTCAGCCGCTTCGGCGGCGGATTTCGCGATCCTGACGCCGCCCTTTTCGCCGGCCGAGGCTTCCTTGAATTTCCCCTTCCCGCGTCCGCCGGCGTGGATCTGCGATTTCACGACCCAGACGGGACCCGGCAGCGACTTCGCCGCGCTCTCTGCTTCGGCAGCCGCGAACACGGCCCGGCCCTCCGCGACCGGCGCACCGAAGTCCTTCAGGATGCGCTTGGCCTGGTATTCGTGAATGTTCATCGAGGACTCCCCGCCGCGTGACGAACTGGCCCTTACGGCATGACATGCGGCGTCGCAACACGCCTAGATCGGTGGGCGATAAGCGCGCATCGGCCGCCGGTCCAGTTTTTCTTGGTCGCGCCGGGTTTCGAAAAACTTGTGACTCCACTTTTTCGCAGGCGCTTTGGTCGGCCGTGATGAGGGCGATCAGTCCAGGCGCGTCATGCGCGCCCCCCGGCGATGCGCCGGCACGTCCCCAGAAAGCTCCTTAGATTGGCGATCAGTCCCGCCGAGCGCGCCGCCGCGCCGAGACGGTAGCCGTGAAATGCCGGGACCGGACGCAACATCAAGCGAAGAGC
Organism: Parvularculaceae bacterium; assembly: GCA_013389105.1. Taxonomy (GTDB): domain Bacteria; phylum Pseudomonadota; class Alphaproteobacteria; order Caulobacterales; family Parvularculaceae; genus Amphiplicatus. The sequence continues at coordinate 25,085 of JACADZ010000055.1, forward strand.
GAGCAGCCGCGACAGCGCGAGGCGCTTCTTCTTCAGCTGACCCGGCTGCATGGCGGCGATATCCGCCACCCGCGCCGTGGACATCTCGATTGCGTCGGCCGCCTGCGCGGCCGCGACCAACGCCGCGCCCCTGGTCGTGCGGGCGAGAACGAGGCTGACGCCTTCGCGCTCCTCGAACAAGGGATATCCCTCGTCGTCGCATTCCCAAGCGTCGGCGCAGACGACGTCGGCGGCGCCGCCGGTTCCATCGGGACAGATCTTGCACCGGAACTGGAGATGCTTGCTGAGGATGTCGCCCCAGCTCTGCTCGTAGGTGAGGGTTCGTACAGATCCGTCCTTCAGGACGGCGCGCGCCGGCCCAGGCCAGCCCTCGCCGCGATAGCGGAAGCTGGCGACATCTTCGGGGCGGCAGCCCATCCGCTGCAGGACTGCCTCTGCGCCTTTCAGGCTTGGAACGCCGGCGCAAAAGAATGAAATCATGTAGGGAACCAGCCGGTCGATGCGCGGATCGCGCCGCGCCATGGCGCGCAGCGCCGCGACGTCGCAGGGCTTTCCGACAAACGCGAAGGGTTCCCCCTTCGCCAGATGCGAGTCGATCCCGGCTACCGGCGATGACGGCGCGTAGCGCGAGCCGGCGGCCTCGAACACCGAGGCGGCGTCTCGGCTGACAACCGTTCCATTGCCATAGGGAATGTCGCCGGCGCCCGTCTGCACCACATGGGCGACCTGCCCGGTGTGGAGCAAATGCATCAACAGCGCCGACAGAGCGCCGCCGGACGAAGCGTTGCGCCGAAGCTCCGGATCCGTTGCAGCGCCCTTCCAGAGCCCGACGACAGGTCCCCAGAAGGGGTCGTCCTCGCCCTCCGCTCGCGGCTGGCTCATGCCGCGTCCGGGGCAGACCGCGGCGAAGGCCGCTTCCTCATTGTCGTCAAGCGGCGCAGTCTGTCGCGGGCGATGGAACCCGTCGTCGGAAAGGCTCAGCGCGAACTTTTCGGGGGCCAACGCCGCGCAGGCGCCGCAGCCGGTACAGCTCCGCGCCGCCTCAACCCTGGCCAGCGTCGGCGAGATCAAGCGGCCTTCCTCGCGATGGGCAAGCGGTTGACGAGGGCGGCTAGCGCATCCTCGTAGCGCGCGACCCTCGACAGGCCCTCTTCAAGAGCCGCAGCGGTCTCACGCCGGACCAATTCTCGCTCGTCGAAGGCGCGATCGAGCGCCTTCAGGATCTCTTCGTGGGATTGCTGCTTGAGGTCGGCGACGCGCGTGTAACCGAGCGCGCCGAAGAGGCCCGAGAACTTCCGGCTGTAAGCGATCGGCACGCAGGGAACGCCGCCCGAGAACGCGGCAATGCAGGCGTGCATGCGTGAGCCGGCGAAGAAATCGAGGCCGGCGATATAGCTCTTGGCCTCTGATGGAGTTTTGAAATCAGCGGCGACTTCCGCCTCGGGAAACTCTTGCGCGAGAACGGCCGCCGCGATGCGATCGTCCTCGTTCGGGTCCTCCGCAAGGACGTGATTGACAAGCGTAACTCTGGTATTCGGCTTCCGAGCGAGCATGGCGAGCGCGCGTCGCGCAAGCTCGCGATAGTCTCCACGAAGCCCGAAGCGATCGGCGCCGGCGTTGAAAAGCAGTCCAGAGACATTGAGGCCGACCCGCCCCGGCCCGCTGCGGGAGGAAGCCGCCTCATAAGGCAATCTCAAGGCGACGTCGCTCGATACCAGAACCTCGCCGCTAAAACCCATCTCCCGCGCGTAATCGGCCGAGACCTGGTCGCGCGCGGTGACAAGCGCGGCTGATTTCAAGACGCCGAGCGCGGCGCGGCGGATGACGGCGTTCTCGAAGGGACCTATGGTCTGCGGGCTGATGACGTAAGGCGTTCCGGACAGGCGCAAGAGATTTTGCGCCGCGAGGATCTTGAGGATGCGCGACGGTCCGTAGATGTCGGAGAAGCTGTCGCCGGCGCCGATATCGAGCACGAGGTCGCACCCTCGCGCCTCGGCGAGGAAGCCGCGAGCGTCGAGCCGCGCGAAGTCGGAGAGGCGCAGCGAGCGCACGGCAATGTCGTCTGCGGTGAAGTAAGCGGGTTTCGGGTCGGCCCAGCCGAGCACCTTGAACCGGACGCGAACGCCCGATCGCGCCGCCGCCGCACGGACGATCTCGCGATGCCCGAGCGTCAGCGCGCCGACTCCGAGGTTTTCGGAGCTCATCGAATGCCACAGGAGTCCGACGGTTCTGTCGGTCATGGACCCGCCTCGTCCCTCTTTGGAACGCTTCGGTTCGTTGTCGCGGCGAAGAGTGGAGAAAGGGTTACGGGCGGACGCTTGGCGCCGGGCCCCGGGGCGCCTATTTAGGGCTTTCGCTGGATGGGAGGGACCGATGGCGACGCAAACGGCGGTTTCCGGACGTTCGACCGCGCTCCAGTATCTTGACCGGGCGGTGGGCCAGCTCCGCGACATGGGCCTGGTCGCTAAATCCTCCGAGCCCGCGCCGATCATCGCGCTCCTGAACCAGATCGCCGACCTCGACCAGGACCGGGTAACCGCCATCGCGCGAACGCTCGACCAGGCCTCTTATTTTAACGAGGTGGTGCGCGGCGAAGTCGCCAACATGAAAGTCGGCGAGCGCTACGAGGGCATCACCGCCGCCTTCGATTCAATCCGGGATGACGCCAAGTCGCTCGTCGATCAGTATGCCGACGGCAAGATCTCGACCATGGAGCGGGTCTCCAACGTCTGGATGAAGATGACGCGCGGCGACATCGCCACGCGTTTCGACAAGATCAAGAAGCTCTACCTCGAAGTCGCAGCGGAGACGCGCAACCAGGTTGATCGCGAAGCCCGCATCCTCGAGGCCTATCGGGATTTCCGCGGCGCGCTCAAGCAGTCTGAGGTCCTCGCGCTCGAAGTGCTGAAGACAGGGGAAAGGAAGCTGGAGGAGGCCAAGCGCCGCCTCAAAGACGCCGCCGACAAGGTCGCCGCCTATGCAGGGACCGACCCGGCGCAGCGCTCGACGCTCGAACTGGACCGCGACGAGGCCCTCCGCGCGCTGCAGCGTGAGGAGAAGCGTTACCAGGTCGCGAAGGATCTCTCCGACAACATCACGATCGGCTATAATACGTCGGAAGTCATCATGACGCGGCTCGTGCAGACGACGAACGCCAAGGAGCGGGTCTACGCGCAGGCTGTTTCGTTTTTCGGCACGAATGAAACGGTGTTGACCGCCCTGACCGCGACGTTTACCGGCATGCACGGCCTGCATGAATCGACCCAGACCGTGGAAGCGATGAAGAAGGGCATCAACGAAAGCCTGGAGACGCTGTCGGACATTGGCGGGAAGGTCCAGGAAGCTGCGATCCGCGCCGGTTACGGACCGACGGTCTCGGCGGCGGCCGTCAAGAAGCTGGTCGAGTCGGTCGTCAACTTCCAGGAGAAGAGCCAGACCATCATCGCCGAGATGCGCAAGCTCTCGACCGACAATAGCAAGGAAATCCGCGATGCGGTCGAGGACGGCAAAAAGCGCCTGACGGCGCTCATCCAGTCGGGCGCCTCCGCCGCCCTCGACCGGACCTGACGGCATGCCGCGCCGCGCACGACGCCGACGCCTCTCTTGATGTCCGCGACCGCCCTTGCACCTTCCCAGCCGCAAAAGCTCGACGATGTCATGCTCGCCATGGATATCGTCGACACCTTGCGGCACCGCGAGCGGCTTGTCGAACTCGAGCTCGGCGGCGAAGCGCGCGAGGAGGCGCTGATCAAGCGGCTGAAGGAGATCTACGCCGCGCAGGGCATCGATGTTCCCGAATCCACCCTCAGGGATGGCGTGAAAGCGCTCGAGGAAAAGCGTTTTGTTTACGACCCGCCGCGCGACGGCCTCGCCATCCGGCTCGCCAGGCTTTACATCTCGCGCGAGCGATGGTTGCCCCCGCTTGTCGCCGTCCTCGGCGTCGCCGTGCTCGCCTACCTCGCCTATGACTTCGGCTTCGTTCGCAGCCGCGAAGCGCAGCTTGAGAAGGCGCGTATAGAGTTCGCGGAGAGGCTGCCCAGTTCCCTGTCGCTGGCGCGCGAAGCGGCGCTTTCGGTCGCCGCCGACGAGCATGCGCGCAACCGGATCGAAGCGGCCTATGCGGCCGGCCTCGCCGGCGTGAACGCGCGGGACGCGAAGAAGGCGCGCGCCGCCGTCATGGACCTTCAGCAGATTAAAACCGACCTCGACATTCAGCTCACGGTGCGAATTGTTTCGCGTCCAGACGAATATTCCGGCGTCTTCAGAATCCCGGATACGGCGCCAAACACGCGAAACTACTATCTGATCGTTGAAGCCGTCGATGGATCCGGGCGCGCCCACGACCTTGAGATCACGAGCGAGGAGGACCAGCGCACAGCCCGGGTCGACAAGTGGGGCGTTCGAATTCCCGAAAGCGTCTTCAACGCGGTCGCCGCCGATAAACGCGACGATCAGATCGTTGAAAACGCCGTGGTCGGAGAAAAGCCCAAAGGCAAGCTGCTCCCCCAATATCACATCCAAGGCGCCGGCGGCGCCATTCTGGAGTGGTGAGATGACCTCGGGCCGCGACGCCCTCCACCGCATTGACGCGACCATCGCCGACGCGCGGAAATACCTGTCGCGCGCTTCGGACGCGGCGGCGGCGGATGCAGGTCGCGCCGCCGCCATCGACGCGCGCGAACTCGCGGCCTATCACGCACTCGCCAATCTGCGCATCGAGCATTTACGCCAGAACGCTATCGCGCAGAGTCTCGGCGCCGCGGACCGCAAGGCGCGCGATCTCGTAGCGTCGCATGGCGCGCGCGTCGCCGCGCTCGCCGACGAGCGCGACCGCGCCAATGCGGAGATCGCCCGGCTGGAAGAGGCCCGCCGCGCCGCCGAAAAAGACCATGAAGAGAAAGTCGCCCGCCACGAGGCGGCGGTCGCCGCGACGCGCGCGCGGCTGGACCATGACCCCGAATATGAGCGTCGCGCCAGCGCGCTCGAAGGCGCCGAGGCGGTGGCGCGCCGCGCGCGCCAAAAGCTCGAAACCGCTCGCGCCGACCGCAAGTCCAAGGGCGCTCCCTACGAGGCCGATCCGCTCTTCACCTATCTTGAGAGGAGGAAGTTCGGCACGCGCGACTATCGAGCTTTTCCCGTCTTTGCGCTGCTTGACGGGTGGGTCGCGTCCCTCATCCGCTACCGCGACTTCAAGCTCAATTACGACCGCCTCGTCGAATTGCCCGAGCGTCTCGCTGAACATGCCGCGCGCGTCGAAGCGGAGGCGGCCCGTCTGTCTGAAGCGCTCGAAGCCTATGAGCGCGCCGCGCTGGAAAAGGATGGCGTCGACGGGCTTCGCGACGCCGCGAGCGAAGCGCGCAGCCGCCTGGAAGCCCTGGACGCCGAAATCGCCGCTGCGGAAGCCCGCCATGCGGAAATCGTCGCGCGCTTCAATGAGACTGCGGGGGGAACCGCGGGACCGCTTGCGGAGGCCCGAACGCTGCTGGCTGACGCGCTTGGCGGCCGCCCCATCCCGGACCTGCGCGTCCTGGCGGCGGAAACCGCCTCCGCCGAGGACGACCGCATCGTCAATGAACTTGTGGGACTTCGCCGCGAACGGCTCGAGCTCGAGGAGGCGCGAGCAGCCGAGCATAAGACGCTCGAGACTCATCGACGCCGTCTCGCCGATCTTGAAGACTTGCGACGCCGCTTCAAGCAGGCTCGATTCGACAGTCCCTATTCGGAATTTCCGGGCGAAGACCTGCTCGGCGCGCTCATCATCGAGTTTCTCCGGGGCGGTCTCACGCGCGACGACGTGTGGCGGCGCATTGAGCGGGGTCACCGCACGCGCAGGCGCGACTGGGACGACGATTTCGGCGGCGGCGCCTGGCGAGACTCGATGGGCCGTCCGCGCCGGGACGGCGGCGACTGGAGCGGCGGAACCTGGGGCGGCGGTTTGCCTTCGCCGCGACCCGGTTTGCCGGGCGGGCGAACCGTCCGTATTCCCCGCGTTCCAAGCGGCGGCGGTTTTCGCACCGGCGGCGGATTAGGAAGCCGCAGCGGCGGCGGATTCAAGACCGGCGGCGGTTTCTAACGGGACTGCCGGTCAGGCCGCCAGCATGATCGCTTTGACCGCAATCATGGCGAACGAGCCTGTAATGAGGATCGCCGCCACGGTCGCAAGCAATCCGCCGATCACAAAGAATCCGTCGCGCTCGATGAGGCCGAGAGCCAGAATCGCCGCCGCAAAGCCAAGAGGCATGTTGCCGAAGATCGGGATCGGGAGAATCAGCATGACCGCGAGAACGAGCATGACGATCCCAAACAGGCGCTGCCCCAGCGGCGAGGTCAGCGGCATCAGCCTCGGCTTGGCGGCTTTCTCGAGCTGGTGGAGCTTCGGCATCATCTGGCGGATCGCCGCCTGGAGCTTTGAGCGGCTGATCGATTTCTCGCGAAGCCATTTCGGAAGCCACAGTTTCTCGTTGCCAAGGGCCATCTGGATGGCGACGACTGAAAGGCCGACGCCTGCGACGGTCGGGACGCCGGGCGGCATGGGGAAGCAGACAGGCAGGGCGAACGCCAGCGCCGCCATGCCGAACGCACGGCCCTTCATGGCCGCGAGCATGTCGCGAACATAAACGCGTTCGCCGGTTCCCGCCGCGCCGATGTCCTCAAACATCTGCGTGGCGCTGGCGCGCTGGCGGGCGTCGTGCCGGGCCCCGCCGGCTCCGTCGGTCATGTGGTCAAACGCGCGCACGCACTCTCCTTTGGCCACGGCATATGGGGGCGTCGGCGGATCGAATCCAAGTGTCTTTAGACATAGACGACCGCGGAATCGCCAATCGTCGCAGAAATCTCCATCAGGACGCACCGCGGCCGTCTTGCCCCAGTTGATAAGGAGGCGTTAAGGCTTGCCTCCATGTCAGACTCCTTCGTCGTCGCCCTCGATGGCCCTGCTGCTTCCGGGAAGGGCACGCTTGCGGAACTGATCGCCAGGGACTACGACTTCGCCTATCTCGATACCGGCACCCTTTATCGCGGCGTCGCGTATCTGGTCCTCAAGAGCGGCGGCGACCCGGCGGACGAACGCGCGGCGACCAAGGCCGCGCAGAGCTTCTCGCTTGACCTCATCGCCGGCGCCGACATTCGAACGCGAGAGATCGGCGCAGGGGCCTCGAAAGTGGCGGCGATGCCGGGGGTCCGCAAAGCCCTCCTCGAATTTCAGCGGCGCTTCGCCCACGAACCTCCCGGGGGCAAGAAGGGCGCCGTCCTCGACGGACGAGACATCGGGACCGTTGTCTGCCCCGACGCCAATGTGAAGTTTTTCGTCATTGCGAGCCCCCAAACCCGCGCCCACCGCCGCTTTCTGGAGCTGAAAGATGCAAAACCGGGCCTCACCGAGGCTGATGTGTTCGCAGACCTCGCCGAGCGCGACGCCCGGGACGCCGCCCGATCCGATGCGCCCATGGTCCAGGCCACGGACGCGGAGTTGCTAGACACCACCCATTTGTCTATAGAGGCCGCCTTCGCGGCCGCGCGCCGCGTGATCGACGGCGCTCTCCGGCGCCGCCCAAGCTGACCTGGGGTTCGCCCCAAATCCAATGTCAGGTTCGGGCTGGCCGTAATCGGATAGCGGGTTTTTGTGTCCGTCGGCCGCGCCAACGCCGCTCAACGAGAGAGCTCCACCCATCAGGCGCCGCGCGGTCAATGCGCGGGGCTAGACCGCCGGATCAACCGGTCGGCCGGAAAAGCTGAATATGAAAGGACTGCACCGACGTGTCTGACACCCAATCGCTGAGCCCCAGCCGCAACGATTTTGCGGAGATGCTTGAAGCCTCGATGACCGCCCGCCGAGATTTCGAGGAGGTCGTCGTCAAAGGGATCATCACCGCCATCGAAAAGGACGTCGCCGTGATCGACGTCGGACTCAAGATGGAGGGCCGCGTCCCCCTCAAGGAGTTCACCGCACCGGGCCGGGAATCAACGCTTAAGGTCGGCGACACGGTGGAGGTCTATGTCGAGCGCGTCGAGAACGCGAACGGCGAGGCGGTCATTAGCCGCGACAAGGCCCGTCGCGAGGAGGCCTGGGACCGGCTCGAGAAGACCTTCGAGAAGCGGGAGCGCGTCGACGGCGTGATTTTCAACCGCGTGAAGGGCGGCTTCACGGTCGACCTTGGCGGCGCAGTCGCGTTCCTTCCGGGCAGCCAGGTGGATATCCGTCCCGTGAAGGACGCGGGGCCGCTCATGAACATCCCGCAGCCGTTCCGCATCCTGAAAATGGACAAGCGCCGCGGCAATATCGTCGTCTCTAGACGCTCCATTCTCGAAGAGGATCGCGCTGAGCACCGGCAGGAGGTCGTGCGCGAGCTGAACGAGGGCGACACGCGCGAGGGCGTGGTGAAGAACATCACCGATTACGGCGCGTTTGTCGAACTGGCCCCGGGGGTCGACGGCCTCCTCCACGTCACCGATATGTCCTGGAGCCGCGTCAATCACCCGTCGGAAGTCCTGAACGTGAACGACACGGTCAAGGTCAAGATCATCAAGATCAACCCGGAAACGCATCGGATCTCGCTCGGCATCAAGCAGCTGCAGCCCGATCCGTGGCAGGGGGTGGCCGCGAAATATCCGGTCGGCGCGAAGTTCCGCGGCCGCGTCACCAACATCACGGACTACGGCGCGTTCGTGGAGCTCGAGCAGGGCATCGAGGGCCTCGTCCACGTCTCCGAGATGAGCTGGGTGAAGAAGAACGTGCACCCCGGCAAAATCGTCTCGACCTCTCAGGAGGTAGACGTGATGGTGCTCGAGGTCGATGAAGGCAAGCGCCGCGTGTCGCTGGGCCTGAAGCAGTGCGCCAACAACCCCTGGGAGACCTTCGCCGAGCAGCATCCGATCGGCTCGGTCATCGAGGGCGAGATCAAGAACATCACCGAATTCGGTCTCTTCGTCGGCATCACCGACGAGATGGACGGCATGGTGCACCTTTCCGATCTCGACTGGAACAAGCCGGGCGAGGAGGCGATCAAGGACTATGCAAAGGGCCAGCGCGTGAAAGCCAAGGTCCTTGATGTCGATCCGGATAAGGAACGCATTGCGCTCGGCATCAAGCAAGTGGGCTCCGATCCGATGGACTCGGTCGGCGAGCTGAGGAAAGGGGCCGACGTCACCTGCACCGTCACGTCGATCGAGTCGGGCGGCGTCGAGGTGCAGGTCGGCGGCGAAGGCGGCCCGAAGGCGTTCATTCGCCGCTCCGATCTCTCCAAGGATCGCAACGAGCAGCGTCCCGAGCGCTTTGCAGTCGGCGACAAGGTCGATGCGCGGGTCACCGGTTTCGACCGCACGACCAGGCGTATTTCGCTGTCGATCAAGGCGCGCGAGGTCGCTGAGGAGAAAGAGGCCGTCGAACAATACGGCTCGGCCGATTCCGGCGCATCGCTCGGGGACATTCTCGGCGCGGCCCTCAAGGAGCGCGGCGGCAAGAACTGATCGCCAGCCGAACAATACAGTAGGGCCGCCCCTCCGGGCGGCCTTTCACTTTTTCGCCTCTGTCACGGGGTGGGCGTGATTGAGGGGGCCGGCCCCTGAACCGAGTCCGGGCGCCGTCCGGATGGCCTCGCGCACATAGTCGATGGCTCGGGCGACCGCCGGCCGCAGCGCCATCCCTTGCGCCAATCCTGTCGCGATCGCCGACGACAGCGTGCACCCGGTGCCATGGGTCGATGTCGAAGCAATCCGTGGGTTCCGGAAAAGGATTTCACCGGCCGGATCGACCAGAACATCGACGACGTCTTCGCCCGTGAGATGCCCGCCTTTGACAAGGGCCGCGGCCGCCCCGGCGCGCAAGAGATCGCGGCCGGCCCGGGCGAGATCCGCCGGACCGCTGACCGGGAAGCCGGTCAGGGAGGCGGCTTCGTCCGCGTTGGGCGTGACGACGGCCGCCAGCGGGGCGAGACGCCTAACAAGGAATTCAGCCACGCCTTTTTGCGCAAGACTGTGGCCGGAGGTCGCGATCAATACGGGATCGAGGACAATCGGGATATCGCGGGCGACGGACTTTAATGCCTCCTCAACCGCTTCCGCCGCTGTCAGGTCTCCAAGCATGCCGATCTTGATTGCGTCCGCGCCGATGTCGTCGAGCACCGCCCTGATTTGCCCGTTGATGATGTCCGACGGGGCCTGCATCACCGCGGTGACGCCGCGCGTGTTCTGCACGGTGAGCGCAGTCACGGCGGCGGCGGCGTAACCGCCGAGCGCGGTCACGGTCTTGATATCCGCCTGAATCCCCGCTCCGCCGGACGGGTCCGAACCGGCGACGATGAGCACGCGGCCTCTGCACGACATGGTCTTCATTTGCGGCGCTTACGATATCGCGCGCCGCGCCGACCCTCTAGGGGCGAGCCTTGTCGATCGCCGCACAGACGTCGACGACGACGCTCCGGACGAGCCGGGCGTCCTCGGCCTCCGCCATGACCCGAATGACGGGCTCGGTGCCGGAGGGCCGGATGACAAGTCGGCCTTTCGAGCCGAGCCGCGCTTCCGCATCCTTGATCGCCGCCTTGACGATCGCGTTCGCGAGCGGATCGCCGCCCGCGTGCCGCACGTTCTGGAGAACCTGCGGGTAAGGCTCGTAGCTTCGGCAGGCGTCGCTGACCTTGCACCCTTCGGCGGCTACGACGGCGAGAACCTGAAGGCCGGTGACCAGCCCGTCGCCGGTGGTGGCGTAGTCGCTGAGGATGACGTGGCCGGAGGGCTCGCCGCCGACATTGATGCCCTTGGCGCGCATCGTCTCGACCACATATCGATCACCGACCTTGGTGCGCTCCAGCTTCAGGCCCTCGCCCGCGAGGTATTTCTCAAGACCCATATTGGACATGACGGTCGACACCACGCCGCCGCCCCGGAGCTTGCCGTTCTTGCGCCATGTGCGGGCGATCAGGGCGAGAATCTGGTCACCGTCGACGATTTCGCCTTTCTCGTCGCAGATGATGACCCGGTCAGCGTCGCCGTCGAGCGCGATGCCGATGTCAGCGCGATACTCGCGAACCGCGTCCTGCATGGACCTCGGCGCCGTCGACCCGCACTGGCTGTTGATATTGAAGCCGTCGGGCTCCACGCCGATTTCCTTGACCTCGGCGCCGAGTTCCCAGAGCACGGTCGGCGCCACCTTGTAGGCTGCGCCGTTCGCGCAATCGATCACAACCCTCAAGCCCTCGAGCGAGAGCGACTTGGGGAACGAATTCTTGGCGAACTCGATGTAACGCGCGCCGGCGTCGTCGACCCGCTTGACCCGCCCGAGCTCCAGGGACCCCGCCAGCCCCTCACCCGCGCCCTCGGCCATGTAGCGCTCGATGCGCGCCTCGGTTTCATCCGAAAGCTTGTAGCCGTCGGGACCGAAAAACTTCACGCCATTGTCGTGGTACGGATTATGAGACGCGGAAATCATCACGCCGAGGTCGGCGCGGAGCGAGCGCGTCAGCATCGCCATCGCCGGCGTCGGCAGCGGCCCTAGTAGGAACACGTCCATGCCCGACGCCGCAAAACCCGCCGTGAGCGCCGGCTCGATCATGTAGCCCGAAAGGCGCGTGTCCTTGCCGATGACGACACGGTGGCGGTGAGCCCCGTTCTTGAAGGCGCGACCGGCGGCGATGCCGAGGTTCAGCATGGCGGCGGGGGTCATCGCGCCGGCATTGGCGAGGCCGCGGACGCCATCGGTTCCGAAAATCTTGCGCTCTGCGGTCATTTTGCCGCCGGCTTCGTCGTCGCCGCGCATGGTCGCCCCCTCAACTCCTGGACCCGCCGCAAAAGTATAGCACAGACCTTGGCGGAATACCTTAAGGCCTTGTTCTATATTTTTGGATCGCCGCGGCGACCGCCAGCGCCTGTCGTGTCGCGGACACATCGTGAACGCGCAGGAGGGACGCGCCGCCGGCGGCTGCGGCGAGCGCCGCGGCGATGGACCCGCCCAGCCGATCGCCAGGCCCCGGCTCCTCATCGCCGTATCGGCCGATCATGCCGATGAATCGCTTGCGCGACACCCCGACAAGCAAGGGAACGCCAAGACCGGCGAAGCGCGGCAGCCCGCCGAGGAGTTCAAGATTGTGTTCGAGCGTCTTTCCGAACCCGATTCCGGGATCGACGATCAGGCGCTCTCGAGCGATTCCGGCGCGCACCGCCGTCTCCAGTCTCGATTCAAGGAAAGCGAGCGCCTCGACGCAGACGTCCTCATAGCGGGGGTTCTCCTGCATCGTCCTCGGGCCGCCCTTTGCGTGCATGAGCACGACGCGGCAGCCGAGACGCGCGGCCAGCGCAAGGCTCTCGGCGCCGAACTGCAAGGCGGAGACGTCGTTCCAGATCGACGCCCCTTCCCCGATGCAGACCCGCGCGACTTCAGGCTTGCGCGTGTCGATCGAGATCGCGGCGGCGGTCCGGCCGGCGAGGCCGCGGACAACAGGAAGGACGCGGGCCAGTTCGGTTTCGACCGGCACATCGTCAGCGCCCGGACGAGTCGACTCCCCGCCGATATCGAGAATCGCGGCGCCGTCTTCGACGAGCCTCAAGGCGTGATCGATCGCGCGCCCCGGATCGAGAAAGGTCCCGCCGTCGGAGAACGAGTCGGGCGTCACGTTGATGACGCCCATGAGGAGAGGAATGGCCGACATGGCCCTCGCCTTGTAAAGGCGTCCGCCCCGGGGCGTCAGGCGCCCGCGGGGCTCGGGTTGAGGCCAGGCGATCCGCCGGCGGGCTTGGCGCCGCCCGCGGTCGGGACCGACGCAGGAGGCGGGGTCTGGCTCGTGTCGGTCGGCTCCTCGCGGACGATCTTCTGGCCCGCGAGGATCTTGTTGATCTCCTCGCCTGTCAGCGTTTCATATTCGAGCAGCGCTTCGGCGAGCCCTTCCCATTCACGGTTGCGCGTGGTGAGGACGTTACGGGCGGTCTCATAACCGTCCATGACGAAACGCCGGATTTCATCCTCGATCAGCTTGGCGGTGTCGGAGGAAATCGCCTTCGTCCGCGCGATCGACTGGCCGAGAAACACCTCGCCCTCGTCCTCCGCCCACGCGATCGGCCCCAGCTTTTCGGAGAGCCCGTACTGGGTGACCATGGCCCGCGCGATCTTGGTCGCGTGCTCGATGTCTGATTGGGCCCCGGACGTGACCTTCTCCTTGCCGAACTTCAGTTCCTCGGCGACGCGCCCGCCCATGGCCATGGCGATGCGCGCCTTCATCTGTTCAAGGCTCATCGAATAGCGGTCGCGCTCGGGGAGATACTGCACCATGCCAAGCGCCCGCCCGCGCGGAATGATCGTCGCCTTGTGCACCGGATCGTTGCCGGGGATGGTGATGCCGACGAGCGCATGCCCCGCCTCGTGATAGGCGGTCAAGCGCTTTTCCTCTTCGGTCATCACCAGAGATCGGCGCTCCGCCCCCATCAGAACTTTGTCCTTGGCGTCGTCGAACTCCTTCGCGGTCACGAAGCGCTTGCCGCGGCGGGCCGCAAGCAGCGCAGCCTCGTTCACCAGATTGGCGAGATCGGCGCCGGAGAAACCCGGCGTTCCGCGGGCGATGGTCTTGAGGTTGACGTCAGGCGCAAGCGGCACCTTCTTGATATGCACGTTGAGGATCTTCTCGCGTCCGACAACATCCGGGTTCGGAACAACCACCTGGCGGTCGAAACGGCCCGGACGCAGGAGCGCCGGATCGAGGACGTCCGGCCTGTTGGTCGCAGCGATCAGAATGATGCCCTCGTTCGCTTCAAAGCCGTCCATCTCCACGAGGAGCTGGTTTAAGGTCTGCTCGCGCTCGTCGTTGCCCCCGCCAAGCCCTGCCCCGCGATGCCGGCCCACGGCGTCGATTTCGTCGATGAAGATGATGCAGGGGGCGTTCTTCTTGGCCTGCTCGAACATGTCCCGCACGCGGCTCGCGCCGACGCCGACGAACATTTCCACGAAATCAGAACCGGAGATGGTGAAGAACGGCACGTTGGCTTCGCCGGCGATGGCGCGCGCGAGCAGGGTCTTGCCGGTGCCGGGCGGTCCGACGAGGAGCGCGCCTTTCGGGATTTTGCCGCCGAGGCGCTGGAATTTCATCGGGTCCTTCAGATACTCGACGATTTCCTCAAGCTCTTCTTTGGCCTCGTCGATGCCGGCGACGTCGTCGAAGGTCACGCGGCCCTGCCGCTCTGTCAGAAGCTTGGCGCGGCTTTTGCCGAAGCCCATGGCCTTGCCCCCGGCGCCCTGCATCTGGCGCATGACGAAGAAGATGAAGGCGAGGAAGATCAGGAACGGCAGGATATTGAACAGGAGCGAGAGCGCGAGCGGCAGCTCTTCGGGCTGCGCGAACTCGATGTTCACATTGGCGGTGTCGAGACGATCCGCCAGCGCGCCGACCGCTTCCTCCGGAACGATGGTGTGAAACTTCTTGCCGTCGGCAAGTTCGCCGACTACGCGCGCGCCGTCGACCTTCACCTGCTTGACGGCGCCTTCGCCGACCTTGTCCATGAACTGGGAATAGGTGAGCGGGTCGGCGGCGTTCCCGGACGGCGAGAGCTGAAATAGCTGGAGGGCGATGACGAAAAAGACGAAAACCAAGCCCCAGATCAGTAGATTGCGTCCGTTCATTCGCGTCCTCGAATCAGGAGAGCGCCGAGCAAGGGCAGCCTCCAAAGGTCTCATTGACCTAGAAGATAGGTGTTAAGAAAGGCGACCGCCAAGGGTTTCACAGATCCCTGCCGGTATTTTAGGCAATCCGCATCACTTTTCCGTGGAATCGCTCTGGCAGCAGGCTGCGCGTCGGCAGGCGGCCGCCCGAATCGGGCGCAGCCATGAGCGCTTCAGCCGGACAGCGATGAAGCGAGGCCATCCGGCCGAGCAGGTCCGGATTGCGCCCCAGAGGTTCAACGACGCCGCTTTCGTCGGCCCGCGCGCCAATAATGAAACGGCGATCCCACAATCGAGGGGCCCCCGAAGGGATTTCCGTGCGGGCCAATCCAGGGACGCCGGCCCGTCCGAGGACCGCGGCCGGCTCGCGGAAGACGTAGAGGGCGTCGCCCTCCCGCTTCAGCATGGCGCCGCCGAGGGTCGATGCGCCGGCGGCCAGCGCCTGCGCGAGGGCCCGCGACGCATCGGCTTCCGCCGGTTCATGATCGCCGGCGCCGACGGCGCGGATGATCCGACCGACCAGCGACGCGGGCATGTCGCCGGTCGCGCGCAGCCGTACAAAACCGAGCCCGTGGAGGACGCCCTCATAGCGATCGAAGGCGGCATGGTCGGCAGCCTCCTGCCGCTCGGCCGCGAGCCTCATGCGTATCGCCGTCGCCACAAGCGCATCGCGCGACAAGAGACCCTGTTCCTCGAGCGCGGCCAGCAGCCCGCGGACGCGGATCCGTTCGTAACGGAGATCCTCATTGGACGGATCGTCAATCCACCGCCGTCCGGCATGCCGAAGGCCTTCGCGCAAGAACTGACGCGAGATCGCCAGCAACGGACGCAGCACGAGGACTGGCTCGCCGGCGCCGACCGCGATCCGCGATGTCGGCTGGATGCCGGCGAGGCCGCGAACGCCGGAGCCGCGAGCGAGTCGCATGAAGACCGTTTCAGCCTGATCGTCCGCCGTGTGCGCAGTCATCAGGGCGTCGCAACTGCGAGCCAAGGCCTCATCGACGAGGAGCCGGTAGCGGGCGAGGCGCGCCTGCTCCTGAACGCCCGAAGCCGGCTTCTCGCCCGCCCAGGTTAGCACCGAGTGGGGAACGCCGGCCTCGGCGCAGTGTCGCGCGACCCATTGCGCCTCCTCTGCAGCCTCAGGCCGCAGGCCGTGATCGACCGTCGCAGCGACAAACGCGACGGTTTCGGAAGCGGTCGCGGCTATTCGCAACAGGGCCAGCGAATCCGATCCGCCGGAGACGGCGAGAAGAATTCGCCGGGCGCCGCTCGCCACGACGGCCGCGGCGACTGCGGCGGCGGGATCGCGGACGCCATCAGGGTCGCTCATGTCCGAAGACTTGGCGGGAAGGAACGCCTTGCGCAAGCGTCAGATCTGAGTTCCGCCGCAAGCGGGCGGACCCGGCGCCGCCTCGACTATTTGCAGCCGATCTTCGTCATTTCCACCGCGGCCCGCTCCTGCACGGTTTGCGCCGCATTCGGGAACTTCGATTTCATTGTCTTGAAGACCTTGCAGGCCTCCGCAGTCTGCTGCATGCGCGAAAACGCGGTGCCTAGTTTCAGATAGGCTTCGGCGGCGCGGGCGTCGTTCGGATACTTCTTGATATGAGCGATAAAGGCGTCGGCGGCGTCAGCATTGGCGCCGCTCGCAAGGTAGATTTCGCCCAGTCGAAACTGCGCGTCCGGCGTCCGGGGATGGCTCGGGAAAGCTTTCAGGTAAAGTTCGAAAGCCGTCTCGGCGCGCGTGTAATCGCCGTTCAAAAGGAAGCTGTAGGCGTAGTTGAAGGCGGCCTCGGGGTAGGCAGGGAGTTCGACGCCGCCGGGCGCGCCGCTTTCAGCGATCCGGTCGGCGATGGGGTCGCCCGTGAGGCTTGTCGGGCCGCCCGACGGGGACGGGGGCGCCGAGCCGGACAGGGCCGCCGTCACCGACGCCAGTCGCGCGTTCGCCTGGTCGAGATCGTTGGTCAGTTCCTCCACCTTGCCGGTCAGCATCTGGATCTGCTGCTCCATCTCGGCGAGCTTCAGCGCGCTCTGGGTAGCGGTCGCAGCGGCAGCGCGCAGATCGGCCACCTCGCGCTCCAGCAGCTCGAGCCGTTCCTTCGTGCCGGCGAATGCCGGACCCGTGAGGAACAGGACGCTTCCGAGAACCGCCAGGAACCGCGCTGAACGCATGGCAAAAACCTTTCACGCCGACAACGGCCGAAACCGCACGAACCCGAGCGGGAATCTAACCGCGTTCCCGGCTCGGCGCCATAGCCAGGATGCAGGCTGGACTTCAAACTCGCGAAAGTTTGGGCGGCGGCGGGGCTGAATTGCGACGACGCCTCCGCGCCGTCAGCGGCCCAGGCGCCGGCATGTCGGAGCGAGATGCGCAAAAAACGGCGCGCCGGATGCCGGCGCGCCGCCTGAACGACTTCCTTGCCCTGACGATCAGGAACCGACCGACGTGATGGTCGTGGTGGCGTTGCGGTTGACCGACCACGCGTCCTCCGTCGAACGCGTGTCGAGCGGGCGCTCTTTGCCGTAGGAAACAGTCTGGACCCGCGACCCGTCGACGCCGAGACTGACGAGGTAGGCGCGCGCCGCTTCGGCGCGCCGGGCGCCGAGCGCGAGGTTGTATTCCCGCGTCCCACGCTCGTCGCAGTTTCCAGCGAGCATGATGCGCACATTCGGATACTGCTTCAACCACGCCGCCTGGCGGGCGAGCGTCGCCTGCGCCTGCGGCGTCAGCGTGTACTCGTTGTAGCCGAAGAACACGCGATGACCGGCGTTCTGTTCGAGATCTTCCTGGCTGCCTGGAGCCGCCGCGCTGCCGCGCGTGCCGCCGGTCGAACCTGTGTCGCCATTGGCGACGACGTCAGGTCCCTTGCTGCTGGCGCAGGCCGCCAGCAGGACGAGACCCGCGACGCCGGCCGCCTTGAAAACCGCTGAAAAATTCATGCTCTTCCGTGCTCCACTTTGACTGAGGAGATCGTTGCGGGCGCCCCCCGCTTCAACCCCCGATGACTCGGCGACGCCTGGCCCGCGAATTCGGGCGCGGCGTGACGATTACACAAGATTCGTAAACCGTCCTTTGACTGGTAGCGAGCGTCGGCGCGCTGATCAAGGAATTCCGTTCCGCGCCTGAAATGAACAATGGGTCATCGGCGCCCTAGGGCAGCAGCGGCGACCAGGCCGGATCCGAGGCGTCTGCCGGGGTCCGGACCCGGCGCAGGTTCCGGCCTGTCAGGTCGACAGACCAAAGGGAGGGCCCGTCGCCCGGGGACTGCTCCCGGTGGAACATCAGCACCCTGCCGTTCGGCGACCAGGTCGGGCCCTCATCGAGATAGCTCTCGGTCAGGAGGCGCTCTCCCTGCCCGTCCGGGCGGATCACGCCGATGTAAAAGCGGCCCTGGTACTGGCGGGTGAAGGCGATCAAATCCCCGCGAGGGCTCCACACCGGGGTCATGTAGCGGCCTTCGCCGAAGGTGATCCTCTTCTGGTTCTGGCCGTTCGCCTCCATGACGTAGATCTGCTGGCTGCCGCCTCGGTCGGAGGCGAAGGCGATCCGGCGCCCGTCCGGCGACATGGTCGGCGACACGTCGATGCCGGGATTGTCGGTGAGGCGGGTCAGCGCGCGCGTCGCAAGGTCCATGCGGAAGACGTCCGAGTTTCCGTTGCGCTCCATGGCCATCAGCACCTGCGAGCCGTCGGGCGAGAAGCGCGGCGCGAAAGTCATGCCGCGGAACGTGCCGAGCTGCTCCTGCTCGCCGGTTGCGATGTTGAACAGGAAGATCTGCCCCGGTTTCTTGTCGTAGAGGGCCATGTAGGTGATCTGTTGCTGCGTCGGCGAGAAGCGCGGCGTCAGCACTTGGTAATTGAGGCCGTCGGTCAGCGGCGCTGGGTTGGCGCCGTCCTGATCCATGATCATGAGCTGCTTTACGCGCTTCGCCTTGGGGCCCGTCTCGTGGACGAAAACGATGCGCGTGTCGAAATAGCCCTCCTCGCCGGTCAGCGCCTTGTAGACGAAATCGGCGACCTTGTGCGCCGCGCGCCGCCAGTTGTCGGCGGGCGTCTTGAACGAGACGGCGCCGAGCTGCTCGTCGGCGTAGACGTCCCAGACCCGCGTCGCGACGTCGATCCGTCCGTCTGCCAATGATTTGACTTCCGCGACCACGAGCACCTGCGCGTTGATGAGGCGCCAGTCGGCGAAGCGCGGCCGCACGTTCAAATTCGCAACATCTTCGATATAGGCGCGCGGATCGATGATGCTGAACAGTCCCGAGCGGTCGAGGTCAGCCTTGACGACTTCCGTGATGTTCTTGGCGAGCTCGGGGTTGCCCCCGGCGGCGGCGATGAATTCCGGCACCGCGATCGGCATCGGCTCGACATTGCCCTGCGTGATGTCGATCTTGACCCGCGCATCCGCCGAAAGCGGCGCTAGGCCAAGAGCGATGGCAACGGCCAGGAGCTTGAACGTCATCTTCATCTTCTCGTCTTCCCGCATGTTTACGGAGCTTTGATCGCCCCTTAGGCTCAGCCGCGAATGCGGCCGAATTAAAACCCGGCCATCTGGCTCGGGTCGAAGTTCAACTCCATCTCCCGCCAGATGTGGTAGCGCTCACGCGCCAGAAAGTCATAGGGCTGGCAGGCGATGACCGCGCGCACCGCGACCTGTTCGGCCATTTTCCAGAACTGGTTGCCGGAAAGGCTGATCTCAATCCCGTTGACGGTTCGCGGCTGGCTTCTCAGCGTCCCGTCTTCGTTGAGTTCGAATTCGAGGCGGACGATCAGCTTCTCGGGCTCCGGGGCGCCGATGAGACTTTGCGTCTGCCAGCACCGGCCGACCGCCGCCTGCATCTTCGAGATGTCGCTCGCCGTCAGCCGGTCGCCGGCGCCGACGCGCTCCTGATCGCGCTCGCCTTCAGGAACGTCGGACGGCGCGCCCCTCGCGGGCTCCTTGTCGCGCTCCTTGTCGACGAGTTGCGAGAGCTGGTCGAAGTCAAGCTCGTCCGGCTTGGGCTTGGCCGGCTTCGGGTCCGGTTTCTTTTCCGGCTTCGGTTCAGGTTTCAGTTCCGGTTTGGGTTCAGGCTTCGGCTCGGGTTTCAGTTCGGGTTTTGGCTCGGGTTTCGCCTCCGGTTTCGGCTCGGGCTTGACTTCGGGTTCGGGCGCCGGCGGTTCCGCTTTCGGCGGCTCAGGTTTGGGTTCCGGCTTTTTCTGTGTGGCCGGCACGCTCGTGAGTTCCGCGAGTTCAGCCTTGCTGATGATGTCGATCGGGACCACCGGCTCCGACACGACCCGCGTGCGCCATGAATCCGGCAATGAGACGAAGGCAAGCCCCAACGCGCAGGCATGCAGCAACAGCGAGACTGGGACTCCGATACGCAAAGCGCGGCTCTCCGCGGTTACTTGGATTCAGGGTCGGTCACGAGCCCGATCTGCCGGAACCCGGCGGCGTTGATGCGGCCCATGACGCGCACGATCTCGCCATAGGAGCGGCTCTGGTCGCCGCGGATGAAAATTCGCTGGTCGTAGCCGGCCTTGGCGATCGCTTCGAGCCGCGGAACGAGGTTGTCAATGTCGACCTGGGTATCCTCGACGAAGATGACGCCCTCGCTGGTGACGGTGACCGTCAGCGGCTCGCCCTGATCCGGGATCGGCTTGGCGGCCGTCTCCGGCAGATCGACCGCGACGCCTACGGTCAGCAAAGGAGCCGCCACCATGAACACGATCAACAGCACCAGCATGACGTCGACAAGCGGCGTCACGTTGATCTCCGACATCGGCCGCACCCGGCCCGGCCGGTGGCGATGCTGGCCGGTGTTGAGCGACACGCCCATCAGCGCGCCCTCTCGTCGAGCTGTCGCGACAGGATCGCCGAGAATTCATCGGCGAAGCCCTGCAGTTTCACCGCGAACGAATTGAGCGCCGCCGAGTAGCGGTTGTAGCCGATGACCGCAGGGATCGCCGCGACGAGACCGAGCGCCGTTGCGAACAGGGCCTCGGCGATGCCGGGGGCCACGACGGCGAGGTTGGTGTCGTTGGTGACCGCAATCGCCTGAAACGAAGTCATGATGCCCCACACCGTGCCGAGCAGGCCGATGAACGGCGCCGCCGATCCGATCGTCGCGAGGACGCCGAGGTGGCGCTCCGCCTCCTCGAGCTCGCGCGCGACGGCGACGTTCATCACTTTGTCGATGCGCTCCTTGGCGCCGGCGACGAGCGCTTCCGACTTTCCGGCGTCTTTCGTCCTTGCCCATTCCGTCATGCCGGCGTCGAAGACGCGCGCCATCGGATGGTCGATCTTGTCGCCGAGCTTGCGGTGGAGATCGTCAAGCGGCTTGCCCGACCAGAAAGCGTCTTCGAAGCGCTTCGACTTCGTCTTCAGCCGTCCGAACAGAAGCGACTTATCGACAATGACGCCCCACGACCAAACCGAGGCGACCGCGAGGATGCCCATCACGATCTTGACGACGAGGCCTGCGTTGAAAAACAGGCTGACGAGGCTGAACTCAGTCCCGGCGGCGGCCGCAGCGACTTCTGTCTCCATATTCAAAATCCCCTACGCTCGCCCGGAGGGCCGAGCCCCCAGGT
The DNA here is from genome assembly GCA_013389105.1 of Parvularculaceae bacterium. Lineage (GTDB taxonomy): Bacteria > Pseudomonadota > Alphaproteobacteria > Caulobacterales > Parvularculaceae > Amphiplicatus. The sequence continues at coordinate 46,293 of JACADZ010000055.1, forward strand.
TCAACAGGTTCGCATTCTTCAGGGGCTCCATCAGCCGCCTGCCCCTTCCCTAACATCGGCCGGGACCGGTTTCCTAGCCCGCTCGGCGGCCTTATGCTTGGGATTAGGGCGATCTCGCGAAGATTTTAAGACGCGCGGGGGGTTAACTGCGTCCGATGCGTTAGCGGCTCCCCCTTAGCCTTCCCGGATCGCCGCCGCGTTCTTCGCGCAGGCCCGCGTCGGCGCGCCGGTCCCGCCCTTGCGACGCCGGATCGCTCCGGCGTTCAGTCTTTCCCGAGGCCGGCGGCGGCGAGCGCTTGGATGACGTCCCCGGGAAGACGCCGCGGCTTCCCGTCGAGATTCATGCAGGCGGCCTCGACCTCGGCGCGGGCGAGGAGAGTTTCGCCGCGCCAGATCTCCTGCTTCAAAAACATCCGCGCGCCGCGCACCTCCTCGAAGGACGTGCGCACCTCGAGGAGGTCGTCGATCCGCGCCGGGACGATCCACTCCGTCGTCATCTTGCGCACGGCGAAGGCGAGCGGCTCGGCGCGGTTCAGCAGGTCGCTGTGACGGACGCCCGCGGCCCGCAGGGCCTCGGTCCGCCCGCGCTCGAAAAACTTGAGGTAAGCGGCGTGATAGACGACCCCCGAGAAATCGGTGTCCTCGTAATAGATGCGGACGGGGTGAACGAACGCCTGAGCCACGGGCCTACGCGTCAAACAGCCCCGGCGTCGCCGCCGGCGGGGCGAGTCCTAAGTGCTTCCATGCCGTCGCCGAGATCACGCGCCCGCGCGGCGTCCTCTGCATGAGGCCGCACTGGAGGAGGAAGGGCTCGACCACATCCTCGACCGCGTCGCGCGACTCGGCGAGCGCCGCGGCGATGGTCTCGACGCCGACGGGGCCGCCGCCGAAATGCTCCGCAATCAGACGTAGATAGCGCCGGTCGAGCGGGTCGAGACCGAGCGCGTCGATCTCGAGGCGCTTCAAGGCCCGGTCGGCGACGGACCGGTCGATCAAGGGCGCGCCCTCGACCGTCGCCACGTCGCGCACGCGGCGCATGAGGCGCCCGGCGACGCGGGGCGTGCCGCGCGAGCGGCGCGCGACCTCCAGGGCTCCGTCCTCGCTCATCGCCGCGTTCAGCTTGCCGGCGGCGCGTCGCACGATGGCGCAAAGCTCCGTCGGCGAATAAAAATCGAGCCGCACCGGAATGCCGAACCGGTCGAGGAGCGGCTTGGCGAGGAGACCCGAGCGCGTCGTCGCGCCGATCAGCGTGAAGCGCGGCAGCTCGATCTTCACCGAGCGCGCGGACGGTCCCTCGCCGATCATCAGATCGAGCGCGAAATCCTCCATCGCAGGATAGAGAATCTCCTCGACCGCCGGCGTCAGGCGATGGATCTCGTCGATGAACAAGACGTCGCCCTTCTCGAGATTGGTGAGGATCGCGGCGAGATCGCCGGGCCTCGTGATCACCGGCCCCGACGTCGAGCGGAAATTGACGCCGAGTTCGTTGGCGACGATGTGCGCGAGCGTCGTCTTCCCGAGCCCGGGCGGCCCATGAAAGAGCACGTGGTCGAGCGCTTCCCCGCGGGCGCGCGCGGCCTCGACGAAGACGCGCAGATTGTCCTTCGCGTGCGCCTGTCCGACGAAATCGGCGAGACGTTTCGGGCGCAGGGCCGCATCGGCGTCGTCGCCCTTGCGCGCGCCGTCGATCAGGCGATCGTCCTTGCGCTGAGGTTCAGCCATGGCGATCCCCGCAAAGGCGGCGCGCGATCCGCAACATCATGCCGCCAGCTCCTTCAGCGCGCGCTTGACGATCTCGCCGACGCCGGCTTGTTCGTCGAGATCCTGCGCCGCGACGCTGACCGCGCGCCGCGCATCGACGCCGTCATAACCAAGATTGGCGAGCGCCGAGACCGCGTCGGCGCGCGCCGCCGCCGCGCCGGTTCCGGTCTCGCCCGAAGCCTTCTTGCGCGCCGCCGCCGTCAGCACCGAACCCGAGCGCGCGACGCCCCCGACCTTCGAGACGAGTTCGGCGGCGATGCGCTGGGCGAGCTTCTTGCCGACTCCGTGAGCGCGGGCGATGGCCGTCACGTCCTCGGCCGCGACGGCGTCGTAGAGATCGTCCGGAGGCAGAACCTGCAGCACCGACAGCGCGTGGCGCGCGCCGACGCCTTGCACCGTCTGGAGAAGACGGAACGCGGCGCGCTCGGCTTCGCTCTCGAAGGCGTAGAGGCGGATCAGGTCCTCGCGCACGAGGGTTTCGATCGCGAGCGGCGCGCTCTCGCCGAGCGCTAGGCGGCCGAGCAGGCGCGCATGCGCGTAAATCTCGTAGCCGACGCCGTTGACGTCGATGACGGCGCTGTCGGCGTCGAGGGCCGCGACGACCCCCTTGAGGCGACCGATCATCGAAGGCTCCTTTCGTCGGTCACGCGCATATCTTCCGTACCCCTCTCATATGGGCATGAGCGACTGCGACGGCGAGCGCATCGGCGGCGTCCGCGCTTTGCGCCCCCGACGCCGGCAGGAGAATTCGCACCATCGCCTGCACCTGTCTCTTGTCGGCATGGCCGCGGCCGGTCACCGCCTTCTTGACCGAATTGGTCGCGTATTCGCAGACGTCGACGCCGGCGGCGGCCGGCGCGAGCAGCGCGATCCCGCGCGCCTCGCCGAGGACAAGGGCGTCCTGCGGATTGGAATTGACGAAGGTCGCCTCGACGGCGGCCTCGCCGGGACGGTGCTCCTCGATCAGGCGGGCCAGTTCGCGGAAGATATGAGCGAGCTTTTCGGCGCGCGCGGCGGCGCGCTTGGGCCGGATGACGCCGGCGGCGACAAAGGCGAGGCGCGGCCCCGCGCAGTCGATGACGCCCCAGCCGGTTGCGGCGGAGCCGGGATCGACGCCCAGGATGCGAATCACTTCGGCCATCGGGCGAGCATAGGCCCATTGGAACGAAACGGGAATCTCTCGCCCCTATTGCCTGAGCTGGGGCTTTTTCGGCGCCCTGGCGCGCGCGTCCTTGACGAGCCGCGCGCGCAGCTCGGCGGCGTTGAGGCGCATCGACTCCGGCAGGCTGTCGGCGGCGAGGAGCGCCTTGTCGAGCCACATCAGCGCTTCGGCCGGATTCTTGGCGCGGCCGTCGCCCTCGGCGAGCGCGACCGCGTAAAGGAATTGCCCCTGCGCATCGCCGGCCCGCGCAGCTTTCTCGAACCAGTCGGCGGGCTCTTCGGGCGTCGGCGTCTTGCCGTTATGAGCCATCAGCCCGAGCGCGACATAGGCCTCGGGCAGTTCGGCCTCGGCGGCGGCCTTCATGAGGACATAGGTCTTTTGGAGGTCGGGCGGCCCGAGGCGATCGGAATCGTAAAGGAGCGCGAGATTGTATTGCGCGTCGGCGTGGCCCTGTTCGGCGGCGCGCAGGTAGTATTCGGCGGCCTTCCGGTCGTTGCGCGGGACGCCCTCGCCGGCGAGATAGGCGTTGCCGAGAAAATACGCGGCGCGCGGATCGTCGCCTTTGGCCCCCTGCTCGAACAGGCTGGCGGCGAGACCGGCGTCCTTGGCGACCCCTAGTCCTTCCGCATGCATTTGGCCGAGCCGGGTCGCTGCGCCCGGATGTTTGGCGTCGGCGGCCATGCGATACCAGCCGAGCGCGCGCTCGTAGTCCTGCTTGACGCCGCCGCCGTTGAAGGCGAGCTCGCCGAGAGCGTATTGCGCGTCGGCGCTCCCCGCCATCGCGGCTTCATAATAAAGCTCGATGGCGCGCGGAACGTTCTTCGGCCCGCCATAGCCGCGCTCCTCCATGAAGCCGAGCATGTGCTTGGCGTCGCGATCCCCGGCCGCCGCGAGCGGCGCGACCGCGGCGCGGGCGCCGGCGAAATCCTTGGCCTCCAGGAGCTCCAGCGCGCGGGCGAGTTCAGGCGCCGGCGCATCCTTCTTCGTCTCGGCAGCCGATACGCCGAACGGGAGGACGAGCAGCGCGAGCGCGACGGCGGCAATCAGGTTCTTCATGGCGAGGTCAATCCGTGGACCGGGCCCCTATCGCCGAATTCGCCGCCGGACGCCATCGCTCAGGCGGACTCCCGCGCGCGCGCGATGGCCGCGGCGAACGAGCGAATCGCCGCGCCCGGCCCCTCGTCCCAAGCCCAAACCGCGTTCGAAACGGCGAGGAAATCGGCGCCGGCGCGCACGAGCGGGGCGCAGTTTTGAGGCGTGATGCCGCCAATGGCGACGCACGGGACTGTCGTCGCATAGCTCCACCAGGCGAGAATCGACGGGTCGGCCCGGGTCGGCGCGTCCTTGGTCGACGTCGGGAAAAAGGCGCCGAAGGCGACATAGTCCGCCCCGGCCTCGGCCGCGTCGATGGCGAGGTCCTTCGAGTTGTGACAGGTGACGCCGATCGAAGCCGCCGACCCGAGCATCGCGCGCGCCTCGGCGAGACCTGCATCCTTCTGGCCAAGATGGACCCCGTCGGCGCCCGCCTTCTTGGCGAGGTCCGGACGGTCGTTGATGAGAAGCGCGACGTCGCGCGCCTTGCAGATCGGCGAGAGCCGATCGGCGACCGCCAGCACGGCGTCGTCCGCCGCCGGAACGCCGTCGCGCGACTTGAGCCGAACCTGCAGGCAGGCGACATCGCCGGCGTCGAGAGCCGACTTCAGCCGCCCGGCGAACGCGGCGAGATCGGGGATGTCCGGCGGCGTGATGAGATAGAGGCGCGCCATCCTCCCCTTAAGCCGCGACGGCCCTTCCTTCGCGCTCGGCCTGGGTATTCTTGACGGCCGGCTTCAGGATCGAGGCTTTCACGGCGGCGGGGATTGCGTTGTAGACGGACGGTTCGATGACGCCGAGCTTCCTGCGGACCTCGGCGAGCGGCAGCGGCAGCAGCGCCTCGACATCCTCGCCGAGCAGGAAATCGACGCCCTCGCCCATGCGCTTGCCTTCTTCGAACGCGGCGAGAACGGGCACGCCCGGACTGGTCAGTTTCTGCGCAAGAATGCCGATCCGGTTGATGAAGGCGATGCCGGGATTCTTCGTCTGCTCGCGGGTGAAGGCGAGGACGCAGAGTTCGCCGAGCGCGTCGCGGCCGTAGCCCGTCAGCACATGCCAGAGGTCGTGGCTGACATTGATGTGGAGAAACATGCGCCGGAACTGCGGGAACTGAGTCTCGCCCTTGTAGTCGATGCCGGCTTCCTCGGCCGCGCCGAGAAGGCCGTCGGTGGTCAGGTTCTCCCCCTCCATGAAGGCGAGATAGGCGCGCCCGAAACTCCCCTCGGGCATGGCGCGCAGGCGCTGGCGGTCGCTGAGGATCTCCTCAAGCTTGACCGGCTCGGTGACGACGCGTCGGCCGTAGGGCGTTGAAACGAAGCGCCTGAACAGCCTCTTGCCTGCGCCGCCGGCCAAAGCCTCGATCACCTCATAGACCTGGCGGGTATCCTCCTTGTTGAGGATGAGCTTGCCGGTCGAGACCGCCGCATGAAGCGGCCGGAACGGCAGGTCGGGAGGGACCGGAAACCCGTCGACCCACTGGATGAGATGGTCGGGAACTTCGGCGCGCTTCTTTATCATGGCTGTCGTCATTGTTATCTCATTACACCGAATAGTTTACCTAGCGTTGACATGGGGTGGCAAGCGCGAGCCTTCAAGACTTCGTCACGGCGGGTTCCCCCAATCGCACGGTGACCGGCAGGCCAGGCGTGAGGCGCGCGTTCGCGACCGGGCGCGCCTCGACCAGAAACACCAGTTTCTCGCGCTCTTCGACTGAATAGATGACCGGCGGCGTGAACTGGGGCTCGCTCGCGACATAGGTGACGCGGGCGTCGATGACGCCGTCGCAGCGATCGCAGGAGACGGACACAGCGCCGCCGACGGCGATCTGCGACAGGAGGCCTTCGGGCGCGTAGAACCGGATCTTGAGGTTTGCGGGCGGCAGGAGCGCAAGCACGGGATCTCCCGCCGCGACCATTTCGCCGGACCGTCGATATATGCGCTCGACCGTGCCCGCCGCCGGGGCGCTCACCTCAAGATCGGCGAGGCGCTTCTTCCACAACGAGGCGAGGGCTTCGGCCGACTCCGCCTCGCGCGCGGCCGCGTCGCGCTCGGCTTTGGCGCGGGCGAGCCGCGCCTTCGACGCTTCGAACGCGGCGCGGTCGGCATCGACGCGCGCCTGGGTGACGACGCCTTGCCGTTTCAGCGCCGCCGACCGGTTATAGGTGCGCTCGGCGTTAGTGAACTGCGCGTCAGCCTCGGCGACTTGTTCCTGCAAGGGGCCAGCCTCGGCGACGCGGGCCCGCGCGGCGTTCGCCGTCGCCTCCGCCTGCTCAACCGACAGCTTCATCCGTTCCGGATCGATCCTGAACAGCGGCGCGCCCTGCGGCACTGAGTCTCCCTCGGCGACCGAAATCTCGGCGACGACGCCAGCGTCCTGCGGCGCGATATAGAGGAGCTCGGCTTCGACATAGCCGGAGATCGCGCCGTCGGATTTCTCGCCGCACGCGGCGAGCAGGAGCAAAAGCATCCCCCCAAGGCGAAGGCTGTCCCGCCTGCGGCCAACCCTCTTTCGCCGTTTACTCACGACGCCATCCCCTGCATCAGCAGGTCGAGCTGCGCGCTGGCGCGTTCCTGAGGAGAACCGCGCGAGGGCGCGCCGCCCAGAACATGCGTCCACATCGCCTGCAGGACGAGCGGCCCCATGACGGCGCGCGCGCCAAGAACCGGATCGACCTTGCGGAAGACGCCCCGCGCGACGCCCGCCTCGATCAGCGAGGCGACGGCGCCGAGGGCTTCCTCGACCACATGCTCGCGGTAATAGGCCCCGATCTCGGGGAACCGCGGCGCGACCGAAAGCACGATCCGCGGGGCGGCGAACATGCGCGGGTTCTCAAACAGCGTCGTCATCGCGGCGATGATGCCCCCGATCGTGGCCGCCGGATTGTCTTTGCCTTCGTCGGCGAGGACGCGCGTCAGCCGCGCGAAGGGCGCGATCTCGCGCTCGATCAGCGCGCGGAGCAACGCCTCCTTGCTTTCAAAATAGAGATAGAGCCCCGCCTTCGAGATGCCGGCGCGGCGCGCCACGTCGTCGACCGGCGTCGCTTCGAAGCCCTGCTCGGTGAAGGCGGCGAGCGCCGCGTCGAGAATCTCGTCGGGCCGCGCCTCCGCCCGCCGGCGCCATCTGGGTTCCGGCGCGGCGTCGGATGAGACCTGCGCCTTCGCGCCGGCGTCCTCCTCCCGGCGGCGAAGCCGAGGGGGGAAGGCAGACAAAGGGGGGTGCGCTCCGGGTTTATCGAACGCAAGCGCGTCGAAGGCTTTCACGATCGGGGCGCCGCCCCGGAATTTGGTTTCCGGCGCGCGGCGGAAGGCGCTGATTTCTGGGGACTCGCTCGATGCGGCCTTGTCCGGGACGGGCGCCTGCCGCGGGCCAGGAGCGGACCGCGGCGGGCGGCGGGGCGAGGCGGCGCCATCTTGCGCCTTCGACCGCTTCCTCGATTTTCCGCTGTCCTGGCCCACGACTGGCCTCCTAATAACTGACCGGTAAGTTATTAAGAACGCGGTCAAGGTTCAAGCCCCCGGCGGTTGTATTTTTCTCCGATAAGTCGCTCCGGGGCGGGCGGGGTCTCGACATAGGGGCGCGCGCGGTCCCGAAGGGATCTTCTGTCGTAACCCGGGTCATTTGCCGAGGCGCAACGGCGGCGCGAAACTGCAACAGACCTAGGCGGCTCCTCTCCTACTTTCGTCGAGAGGAACCACGTCTGCGAGACGGTCGGTCAGGGTCGCCGACGGAGATCGGAAGGCGCCCGGCTAGCAGCCGCCGACCACAGGTCCGAGCGTGACCTCGCCATTCTGCTGGTTGATGGCCATTATCTGCTCAGCGCCCTTCGAATACGTAAGCTGGCAGACCGTAACTGGCCCGCTTTGCAAAACGAACTGAACATCCGCTACGTGAGGGCTGTCACTGGGAACGCAGGTAGTGGTTGCGATCGGCCTCCCGCGAGTGGCGTTACGCCTCGCTTCCTGAATTCTGGCTTCAGCAATGTCCTTTCCGGCGGCGTCCTTTATGGCGACCGCAGTCGCACTAACGGGCTCGCCGTTCGACAAAATCAATGCGACTAGCGAGTGCTCTTTGCCCGTTTTTTGGTCCCTCGTAACCGCTAGAAAACGTTCAACTTGAATCCTTTTTGCACTGGGTTCGCCAGCAATGGCCTGTGGAACGGCTAAACCAGGGGAAACAAGCGCGGCCAGCGCAACAAGAACAGCAAACGGACCCTTAAAGCGAATGTCCATCATAGTGCGTTCCTAAACGCTGCGCGTTGGAAATACGCCACCCCCTTTGCTCGTTAATATAGAAAGCAAGCAATCTAACAATAAGAAATAGAAATGCGGCTAATATCGCACCAGCGCCGCGCCCCAGGCGAGCCCGCCGCCGAGCGCGGCGAAGGCGAGGAGTTCGCCGCGCTTGATTCGGCCGTCGCGGATGCCGGCGTCGAGGGCGAGCGGGATCGAGGCCGCCGACGTATTGGCGTGGCGGTCGATGGTCACGATAATTTTCTCGCTGTCGAGGTCGAGACGCTTGGCGCAGGCTTCGATGATGCGGATGTTGGCCTGGTGCGGCACGAACCAGTCGATGTCCTTGAGGCGCACATTCGACTTGCGCGCCACTTCGATGACGGAATTGGAGATGTTCTCGACGGCGTTGCGGAAGACTTCCTTGCCGTTCATGCGCACCTTGCCGACGGTCGCGGTCGTCGACGGGCCGCCGTCGGAATAGAGGTGCTTGGCCAGTCGTCCGTCCGCGGAGATATGGGCGCCGACGACGCCCCGCCCCGTCCCGGTCTCGCCGGAGAGCACCACCGCCCCGGCGCCGTCTCCGAACAGCACGCAGGTCGCCCGGTCGGTCCAGTCGAGAAAGCAGGAGAGCTTTTCGGCGCCGATGACGAGCGCATGCCGCACCTCGCCCGCCGCGATGAATTTGTGGGCGATCGACAGCGCGTAGATGAAGCCGCCGCAGGCGGCCGAGACGTCGAAGGCCGGGCATGGCGGGACGGCGAGCTTTTCCTGCACGTAAACGGCCGAGGCCGGGAAGGTCTTGTCGCCGGTGACGGTCGCCAGAATGATAAGGCCGATGTCCTCGGGCCGGACTCCCGCGGCCGCCATCGCGCGCCGCGCCGCCGCCGCGCCCATGTCGGATACCGCCTCGCCCTCGGCGGCGAAGTGCCGGGCGCCGATGCCGGATCGCGAGCGGATCCAGTCGTCGGAGGTCTCGACGATTTTCGCCAGATCGTCATTGGTGACGCGACGCGCCGGCAAATGGGATCCGACGCCGGAAATGACCGACTCGATTTTCATGCCGCCGCCGCCCGCTGCAACGCAACCCGCCCCATAGGGAACAGAATGGCATGAAATTGCTGCACCGCCTAGCGAGCCGCAACGCTCCTGCGCCCTACTTCGCGCCCTGTTTGGGTTTGTGGACGACCTGAAGGTTGAGGACCTCCGGAAGTTGTTCCGGGTCCCCTGCCATCGCCGCCAGGGGGACCGGCGCCGCGGGCTTCGCCGAGATTTCGAGCGATCCGCCCTCGCCCACGAAATCCGCGACGGCGTCCACATAGTCGGCAAGGCGCGGGTTCGCGACCGCGAACGCCGCGCCGGAAAGGCGCACCATCGCCGGCGCGTTCTTGCGAAGCTCAGCTCCCGTGCCGCCCATTTCGATCGCTGAAATGTCGAAGACCGCGTCGAGCAGCTTCTTGTCGGTCAGCGTCATGGCGAAGCTGTCGAGCCGGGCGAATTTCGCGAAGATGTCGCTCTCGTTCGCCGCCTGCGCCGCCGACATCTTCTTCAGGTCCCAGCCCGAGATCGCCGCATCAAGCTTGAAGTCCGCGAGCTTGTCCGAGAGGAATGCGCTCTTGAGCGTTGCGCCGCCCCGGTTCGGGTCCCAGTCCCAGGCGAAGTCGGCGGACGCCTTCACGTCGCCAAGGCCGTGCGCCTTGAGGACGTCGAGCAGTTTCGTCTCGCCCGCGCCGGCATAGGCGGTGAAATCATAGACGAGGCCTTTGGTCTGGCTGCGGATCTTCGCCGGCGCCAGCCAGACGAAATCCATCACCGGGACGCTCACTTCATCGGCGGACATCGCCTTTCTGCCGTTGATGTAAGTGGTCGCGCCGAGAGCCTTGATCGAACCGAGGTCGATGAGATCGCGGGCGCTCATGGGCGGGCGCTCCTTCTTGACGCCGTAAGCCATGAGGCCAGACAGGTCGACGGCGCGCCACTCGAACGACTTGATGGTCACGCGCTGCTTGTCGGGCGCGACCATGCCCTTGAGCGGCCCCGTGATCATCGCCCCGAACGGGCCGCCGGCGGCGTTGTCCATGAGCGCGTCGGCCGACGCAGGCCGGTCGAGTTCATAGGCGACGTCGCGGGCGAGCAGCGCGCCGAGCTTGCCCCCGCCGACGCCGACGATGCGGATATCGGGAACCTTCAGCGCGAACGCGCCGTCCTCGCCGACTTTCTCGGCCGCCGAAAAGTCCTTGAAGTAGAGCCCCGCGTACTCGAAGGCGTTGAAGAAGATCGCGAGATTTTCCTCTTCATTCGGAACAAAACCGCCGCGGCGCAGACGGAACTGGTCCAACTCGACGGCGCCGATCGACGCGCCCGCTGCGGCGTCCGCCGGCTTCACGCCGAAGAGCCGCACGCGCTCGAACAGCTTTTCGAAGGGCGCATCGACGGCCGGGGTTTCGACGGCCTTCACGCGGGCGATCGCCTCCATGTCGACGCCGTAGAGTTCGGCGCGTTCGATGGTGAAGCCGTCATTTTCGTCGTCGCCGGGCGTGCGATCGGCGAATGTGAGGCCCGTGACCACGGTCGCGCCGAGGCGCCTGTCGAATGTCGCCTTCACGTAGGTCGGGCGAGCCGGTTCCGGAATGAGAGAGAGGAGTTCGTCGACATCGATTTCCTCGGCGCCCTTCAGCGCGAAGGGCCGGTCGAGCGGCGACGGCGCCGAGATATCCGCCGCGCCCCGCGCCGCGACCGCTCCGCCGCCCGCGTCCTTCCTCCCGCAGGCGCCGATGGCGACGGCGAGACAGGCGAGGAGGATGGCGGTCATGCGCATGGGACGCTCCAAATGGGGGGGCGCCCGGACGGCGCGGTTAAGCAGCGGTTCTCGCGGGTTTCCATTCTTGCCGCAAGCCTTAGCGCGGCGAGGCGGCGATGGCGTTGGTGATGAGCGCGCGGGCTTCGGGGCTCTGCCAGTCCGCCTCCCCGACCAGGCGCCCGATCTCACGCCCGCGCCGGTCGTAAAGAATGCTGACGGGCAGGACGTTGGCGCCGCCGACCGAGCTGACCAGGGCGAGCCTCGGGTCTTGGTAGAGCGCGAGGTTCTCGATTCCGAGGCGGTCCAGAAACCGGCGCGCGACCTCGGGCCCGCGAGCGTCGGCGGCGATGGCGACGACTTGGAAATCCTCGCCGCCGAGCGCGCCCTGCAGCCTGTCGAGCGAGGGAAGCTCTTCAAGGCAGGGCGGGCACCAGGTCGCCCAGAAGTTCACCAGCACGACCTTGCCGCGAAACACGCCAAGGCTGGTCGGGGCGCCGTCGATCTCGAACGGGATGTCCGGCGCCGCGGTCGCCTGCAGCGCGTACTGGAACTTCGCGACTTCGCCGGTCAGGAGCGACGGATCCCTGAGCTTGGGCGCGCCCGCGTCAGGCTTTACGCTGGCGGCGACGATGACGTAGAGGACGGCGATCGCGCCGACCGCGCCGAGCACGAGCAGCAGGAACCGCGGGGTCAGGAAAGCTCGCAATGCAGGCGTCTCCCGAGACGATTGAAAATCATGACCGACGACGGCTCAACTAAGGCGCCCGGAGCGACCAACGCAATGTGGGGCGGGCGCTTCTCCGCAGGTCCCGCCGCCGTCATGGCTGAAATCAACGCCTCGATCGACGTCGACAGGCGGCTCTGGCGCGAGGACATCGCCGGCTCGAAAGCCCACGCCGCCATGCTCGCCGCGGTCGGCGTCATTTCCGTTGAGGATTTTCGCGCTATCGACGCCGGCCTTGACGCCGTCGCCGCGGAAATCGAGTCCGGGCGCTTCGCGTTCAGCAAGACGCATGAAGACATCCACCTCAATATCGAGGCGCGCCTTAAGGAGCTCATCGGCGAGCCGGCGTCGCGACTACACGCCGCGCGCTCGCGCAACGATCAGGTGGCGACGGACTTCCGGCTCTGGGTGCGGCGCGCCTGCGACGAGACCGCCGCCGCCGTCCGCGACCTGCAGCAGGCGCTCGCCGAGCGCGAGCGCGAACACGCCGCGACCGTGATGACCGGCTACACGCATCTCCAGCCGGCGCAGCCGATCACGTTCGGCCATCATCTCCTCGCCTATGTCGAGATGCTCGCGCGCGACCGCTCGCGCTTCATCGACGCGCGCGCGCGCCTCAACGAATGTCCGCTCGGCGCGGCGGCCCTCGCGGGCACCTCGTTTCCGATCGACCGAAGTCGGACCGCCGCGGCGCTCGGCTTCGACCGGCCGACGGCCAACTCCCTCGATTCCGTCTCCGCGCGCGATTTCGCGCTCGAGGCGCTCGCCGCCGCCTCGATTCTGGCGAGCCATCTGTCGCGCCTCGCCGAGGAGATCGTATTGTGGACCTCGCCCCATTTCGGCTTCGTGCGCTTGTCGGACGCGTTTTCGACCGGGTCCTCGATCATGCCGCAGAAGCGCAATCCGGACGCCGCCGAGCTCTGCCGCGCCAAGGTCGGACGCATCGCCGGCTCGTTCATCAGCCTGCTGATGGTCATGAAAGGCCTTCCCCTCGCCTATTCAAAAGACATGCAGGAGGACAAGGCGGCGACCTTCCAGGCCTTCGACGACCTCGCGCTTGCGCTCGCCGCCATGGCGGGGATGGTCCGCGACATGTCGCCGGACGCGGCGCGGATGCGCGCGGCCGCCTCGGCCGGCTTTTCGACGGCGACCGACCTCGCCGACTGGCTGGTGCGCGCCCTCGCCATGCCGTTCCGCGACGCCCACCACGTCGCCGGGCGCATCGTGGCGCTCGCCGAGAAGAAAGGCGTTCGGCTCGACGAAATGAGGCTCGAGGACATGCGCCACGTCGAGCCCCGGATTGACGAGCGGGCGTTCGGCGTCCTCGGCGTCGACGCGTCGGTCGCCTCGCGAGACTCCTTCGGCGGCACGGCCCCCGATAATGTGCGCGCCGCCGCCGACGCCTGGCTCGAGAAGCTGCAAACGGAGAAGCCCCGATGAGATTGCTCGTTGTCGCGCTGGCCGGCGCGCTGCTCTTGACCGCCTGCGGCAAGAAGGCGCCGCTGCGCCCGCCGCCCTCCGGCGAAACGCCGGCGGCCGCGGCGGCGGAGGCCCGCTAGCTTGCACCACTTCGCCTACCGCGACGATATTCTTCATGCGGAGGATGTCAGCCTCGAGGCGATCGCGGACGCGGTCGGGACGCCGTTCTACGCCTATTCGCGGGCGACGCTCCTTCGACACTATGACGTGCTTGCCCGAGCGCTCGCCGATCTTAATCCGCTGATCGCCTATTCGGTGAAGGCCTCGCCCAACATCGCGCTGATCGCCCTCCTCGCCCGCAGGGGCGCGGGCGCCGACGTGGTCTCCGGCGGCGAGCTCATGCGCGCCCTCAAGGCCGGGGTTCCGCCGGGCCGCATCGTCTTTTCCGGCGTCGGCAAGACCCGCGAGGAGATGCGCCTCGCGCTCGAGGCGGGCATTCACCAGTTCAATGTCGAATCGGAGGGCGAACTCGGCGCGCTGAACGAGGTCGCCCTGGCGATGGGCGCCGTCGCGCCGATCGCCTTCCGCATCAATCCGGACGTAAAGGCCGGCGGCCACGAAAAAATCTCGACCGGCAAGGCCGAGGACAAGTTCGGCGTGCCGATCGCGCGGGCGCGCGCGATTTACGGGGCCGCCGCGCGTCTTCAGGGCGTCGCGGTAAAGGGCGTCGATCTCCATATCGGGTCGCAGATTTCCGATCTCGACCCATTCCGCATCGCCTTTTCGCGCGTTGCTGAACTTGTGATGGACCTGCGCGCCGACGGCCATGCGATCGAACGCCTCGACGTCGGCGGCGGCCTCGCCGTTCCGTACGGGAACAATGGCGATCCGCCGCATCCGGAGCAATATGCCGCCGTGGTTCGCGAGATTGCCGCGCCGCAGGGGCTGCGACTTATCATCGAGCCCGGACGCCTCATCGCCGCCAACGCCGGCGTGCTGGTTTCGCGCGTCCTTTACGTGAAGGAAGGCGCCGCCCGCCGGATCCTCGTCATCGACGCCGGCATGAACGACCTCATTCGCCCGGCATTCTACGACGCCTATCACGCGATCGAGCCGGCGCGCCGCAAACCGGGACCGACGTCGCCTTGCGACGTGGTCGGGCCGGTCTGCGAATCCTCGGACCGTTTCGCGAAAGACCGGCCGCTGCCGGAACTGGGCGCGGGCGACCTCCTCGCCTTCATGACCGCCGGCGCCTACGGCGCCTCGCAGGCGTCGGAATACAACTCGCGCCCGCTTGTCCCCGAGGTGCTCGTCGCCGGCGCCCGCTTCGACGTCATCCGCCGCCGCCCGACCTTCGATGAGATGATCGCGCGGGAAAGCCTGCCGCCGTCATGACTGCGGCGCGCGCTTGCAGGGCGCCGGCGGCCGTCTCAGACTTCCGCGCATGATCCCGCTCGATCCCAAGACGCGCCCGCTTCTCGACCTCATCGCCGCGCTCGGCGAGCCGCCGCCCTCGCAGCAGACGCCGGCCGAATTCCGCGCGCGCCGCGAGCGCGGGCGCGAGATCGTGAACGCGCCCTGGACGGAGCCTGCAGTCGTGCGCGAGATCGAGGTTCAAGGGGCCGACGGACCGCTCCGCGCGCGTCTCTATGACCAGAGCGACGCCCAAGGTCGCCCGACGCTCGTTTATTTCCACGGCGGCGGATTCGTTTACGGCAGTCTCGATTCCCACCACCCCGTGTGCTGCCGGCTCGCGCTCGCCGGCGACTTGCGCGTGATCTCGGTCGATTATCGTCTCGCGCCTGAAGCGCCTTTTCCAGCGCCTCATCAGGATGCGATCGCCGCCGCGACTTTCGTGATCGAGAACGCCGCGCGC
>JACADZ010000127.1 GCA_013389105.1 Parvularculaceae bacterium
CGGTTGCACTGGCCGTGGCCGTTCACCACCGCCCAGAACTCGTCCCAGTCGATCTCGCCGAAGTCCCAGTGGCCGCGTGCTTCGTTCCACTTCAGCCGCGCGTCGGGCAGGGTGACGCCGAGCACCTGCGCCGGGGGGGCCGTCGCGTCGACGAACTTCTGGCGCAGATCGTCGTTGGAGATGCGCTTGATGCCCCACTGGCTGCTTTGCGCGCTGTGCTGCGAGTCCCTGTCGTGCGGACCGAACATCATCAGGGAAGGCCACCACCAGCGGTTCACGGCGTCCTGCACCATGCCGCGCTGCGCCTGGTTCCCGCGCATCATGGCCAGCAGCAGGTCGAAGCCCTGACGCTGATGAAAGCTCTCCTCCTTGCAGATGCGGATCATCGCCCTGGCGTAGGGACCATACGAGCAGCGCGTGAGCGGGATCTGATTCATGATCGCCGCCCCGTCCACCAGCCAGCCGATCACGCCGATGTCGGCCCAGGTGAGGGTGGGGTAGTTGAAGATCGACGAGTACTTGGCCTTGCCCGTGTGCAGCGCCTCGATCAGCGCGTCGCGCGACACGCCCAGCGTCTCTGCGGCGGCGTACAGGTACAGGCCGTGCCCGCCTTCGTCCTGCACTTTGGCGAGCAGGATGGCTTTGCGCTTGAGGGTGGGCGCGCGGGTGATCCAGTTGCCCTCGGGCAGCATGCCGACGATCTCCGAGTGCGCATGCTGGGAGATCTGCCGGACCAGCGTCTTGCGGTAGGCCTCCGGCATCCAGTCCTTGGGTTCGATGAACTCGCCGCGCGCGAGTCTGGTGTCGAACTCGGTCTGGTAGACGGAGTTCTCGACCGGATTCGGTCCGGGCTTGGGCTCGTCGGGCTGGTTCGGCAGGTCTATCGCTTGTGTGTACATCTGCTACCCCTCAAAGCTATCACCCGGTACAGCCGAGGACCGCAAAGACGCCAAGGCGCAAAGGGGGCGCAAAGCTCCGGCAACAGCAGCTGTTTGCGGGCTGTCCGTCTGCGCTTTCCAGTTACGCCGCGACATGTTCTTCCTTTGCGTGTCCTTTGCGCCTCTGCGCCCTTGCGGTTAGCGGGTCGGGTTAAGCCTTTGGCCGGCGGTCGACGACGCGCTTCGCCTTGCCCACGGTCACCCGCTCGATCTCGTAAGGGGCCACCACCTCGATGCGGCTGGACACGCCGATGTAGCTCTTGATGTGATGCTGCAGCTCGCCAGCCACCGTGTCGCGGTCGGCGTAGCGCATCTCCGCGCTCAGCTCGACCCGCACCGTGAGGCTGTCGAGATGGCCTTCCTTGTCGACGAACAGCAGGTAGTGCGGGGCCAGGGCCGGCATCTTGCAGATCAGCTCCTCGATCTGCGACGGAAACACGTTCACGCCGCGGATGATCAGCATGTCGTCGGAGCGGCCGGTGATCTTGTCGATCCGGCGCATGGACCGGGCGGTGGGCGGCAGGAGGCTGGTGAGATCGCGCGTGCGGTAGCGGATCACCGGCAGCGCCTCCTTCGTCAGCGTCGTGAAGACGAGCTCGCCCTCCTCGGTTCCCTTGGCTGGATCGTAAGGCAGCACCTCGCCGGTGTCGGGGTCGATGATCTCGGGGTAGAAGTGGTCTTCCCAGATCACCGGGCCGTCCTTGGCCTCGATGCACTCGTTGGCCACGCCCGGGCCCATCACTTCGGATAGCCCGTAGATGTCCACCGCGTCGATGCCGGCGCGCACCTCGATGTCGTGGCGCATCGCCTCGGTCCACGGCTCGGCGCCGAAGATGCCGACCTTGAGCGAACTGGCGCGCGGGTCCAGACCCTGGCGCTCCATCTCCTCGATGATCACCTGCATGTAGCTCGGCGTGACCATGATGATGTCGGGCTGGAAGTCCGCGATGATCTGCACCTGCCGCTCGGTCATGCCGCCGGAGATCGGGATCACCGTGCAGCCGAGCTTCTCGGCACCGTAGTGCGCGCCGAGATCGAGCAGGCCTTCGACATGCACGCCGTCGACATCTACGGCCTGTCCGAGGTGATCGGCCCCGGCGTCGCCAACGAGTGCGTGGAGACCAAGGACGGCCTGCACCTGTGGGAGGATCATTTCTATCCCGAGATCATCGATCCCGAGTCGGGCCGCGTGCTGCCCGACGGCGAGAAAGGAGAGCTGGGCATCACCACGC
>JACADZ010000013.1 GCA_013389105.1 Parvularculaceae bacterium
CATGCGGGCGACCGGTGGGCGCGGCGCCGCCCGTTCGCGCCGTTCGGCGTCGCCGCTCGCGGCGCGCCGGGCGCCGTGAACATGGCGAAGCGGACCAAGACCCTCGGCTCTTCATCCGGCATGGCGCTGGTCGCGGATATTGGCGGCACATATGCGCGCTTCGCGCTCGCCGCGCCGGGCGATCCCCCTGTGGTCGGCGTCGCGAAGGTCTACCGCGCCGGAGATTTCGTCTCGGTCGCAGACGCGGCGCGCGCCTTCTGCTCGGAGGTCGAAGCGAGCCCGGCGAGCGCCTGCTTCGCCGTCGCCGGTCCCGTGACCGACGACGTCGTCGAGTTCACCAATTCGCCGTGGACGCTCGACATCGAGGCGACCAGGCGCGCTCTCGCGCTCGACCGCCTCCTCGCCGTCAACGATTTCGAGGCGCTCGCTGCGAGCGTGCGCAGGCTGGCGCCCTCGGACCTTGTTCGCGTCAAGGGCGGAGTCGCGGTCGCACAGGCGCCGGTTCTGGTTGTCGGTCCCGGCACCGGGTTCGGCCAGGCGCTGATCGTCCCCGTCGCGGGCGCCGCCGACCGCATTGTCCCGACCGAGGGCGGACATGTGGGCTTCGCGCCGCAGACGAAGGCTGAACTGCAGCTGCTGGCGTTCCTCGCGCGCGAGCACGGCCGGGTCTCCGTCGAGCGCATCCTGTCCGGACCCGGTCTCGTCAACATTCATCGCGCGCTGACGGAGACGCCCGGCGGAAGCGCCGCCTATCCGCATGCGGATGATCTCTCCCGCGCGGCCTCGGAAGGACGCGACCCGCTGGCGGCGAAGGCGTTGGACCTGTTCTTCGCCATGCTCGGCTCGGCCGTCGGCGACGCGGTGCTTTCGACCGGCGCGCGGGGCGGCGTGGTCCTCGGCGGGGGCGTCGTCCCGAAAAATCGCGAGGCGCTCTCGAAAAGCGACTTCATCGAGCGGTTTCTGGCCAAGGGCCGCATGCGCGGTTACGTCGAGGCGACGCCGATCGATCTCATCATTCGCGAGGGAGCGGCGCTCGTCGGCGCGGCCGCGCTGCTGGCGCGCCCGCGGCCGCCGCGGCGCCCAGCCCGTCGAGTCCGGCGGGGGTTTCAGAACGGCTGACATGATGACATTCGACCAGGAGGCTTCATGAGCGAGGAACCGCGCGGACCGCTCGCCGGCGTCCGCATTCTGGATTTGAGCCGGGTGCTGGCGGGCCCCTACTGCACGACGCTGCTGTGGGAGCTCGGCGCCGAAGTCCTGAAAATCGAGCAGCCGGGGCATGGCGACGACACCCGCGCTTTCCCGCCGTTCCAGAACGGCGAAAGCGTCTATTTCGCGAGCATCAACCGCGGCAAGCGATCCCTCGCTCTCGACCTCAAGGCGGAAGCCGACCGAAAGACTTTCGAGGCGCTGCTAGCGCGCGCGGACGTGCTCGTGGAGAACTTCCGTCCAGGGACGATGGGGCGCCTCGGCTACGACTATGACTCTCTTAAAGGCAAGCACCCGAGTCTCATCTACGCTGCTGTTTCAGGCTTCGGGGCCACCGGGCCGTACCGCGACCTTCCGGCCTACGACCTCGTCGTGCAGGCGCTCGGCGGGATGATTTCGATCAACGGACCGGAGGGCGGCCCCGGCTTGAGGCTCGGCATTTCCCTAGGCGATCTTGCAGCGGGCGCCTTTGCGGCGCTCGCCGTTTCGGCGGCGCTTTACGAGCGGCGGCTGAGCGGGAAGGGGCGGTTCATCGACATCGCCATGCTCGACGTGCAGACCATGCTGCTTGAAAGCGCGCTCGTCCGCCAGTTCGCGACCGGCGAAACGCAGGGGCCGACCGGCTCGCGGCATCCCGTCATCGCGCCATTCGACGTGTTCAAGGCTAAGGACGGCCCGATCGCCATCGCCTGCGCCAATGAGCAGCTGTTCGATCTGTTCTGCGACGTCATCCTTCGGCCCGCCTTCAAGTCCGACCCGCGCTTCGAGGGCGTGTTTGCGCGTTTTGCCCATCA
The DNA here is from genome assembly GCA_013389105.1 of Parvularculaceae bacterium. Classification (GTDB taxonomy): domain Bacteria; phylum Pseudomonadota; class Alphaproteobacteria; order Caulobacterales; family Parvularculaceae; genus Amphiplicatus. The sequence continues at coordinate 2,004 of JACADZ010000013.1, forward strand.
GGCCGAACTCAAAGTCGAAATCGAGAATGCGCTTGCGGCGAGAACCGTCGCCGAATGGGTCGCCGCCTTCCGCGCCGCCGGCGTTCCCGCCGCGCCGATTCACACCATGAAGGAGGTGATCGACGATCCTCAACTCGCCGCCCGCAATATGTTCGTGAAAGTCGTCGATCCCGAGATGGGCGAACTTCGGATGTCGGGAAGCGCCTTCAAGATCTCGGGCTATCCCGATCGCCCGACGCGCCCTCCGGCGCCCAATCTCGATGAAGCCCGATCAGATGTCCTCCGCGAACTCAACGAGCCGACCGAGCCGAGTCGATCGCGTCAGCGAGGCCCCGCGAAGCCGCCCCTTTGGTGACGCGTGCGAAGGCCTGGGGAAAGCAGCCAATGGTTGCCGGGTCTTGACCTCGGGCGCGTAATATGACAAAAACGTGACAGTTTCGTTGCACATCAATGACAGCACGAAAAGGTCATGCACATGAAAAAGTCCCCCAGCGCGCGCCTCGCAGCCATTTGCAGCGCGGTTCTTCTGTCGACGGCGGCCTATGCGGGCAGCGTCGCCCCGTGTCCTGACGACTATCGCGATCAGGCGTCGGCCTACATGTTGAGCCGGCTCGCCCAAGAGGCTGGCGCGCGGGTTCAGGTCGTGAGCGAGCCTTACCTCGTGCGTGCTGAAGTCTCCGGTCATGACGTCGAGGGCTGGGCGGTTGACCTCAAAGTCAAGGCGCGACAGGCTTCAGGGGTGCACGGCGTCTATCTCCCCTATACGGTCATCTTCGTTGACGGCGCCCCGGTGGCGCTGTGCCAGGACACGAGCGGCATTGAGCGCGTCTGAAGCGTCCCTGCCGTCTTGCAGATAGCGCCGCCCATGGGCGGCGCTTATCATTTTTGGGGCAAAACAATCGGGGACAAAATCGTGCACTGTCACGAAACCGCCAACTGTTAATCATCAAACTGTTTTGTTCCTCGGGTAGGAACCGCCCCCGAAGCGGCGCGTGGGGCGTCGTGGGGCTCACTCGGGGAAATCAAAAATGAAGCTTTCCAAAGCGCGCGCGCTGCTGCTGTCGGTTGCGCTGGCGGCCTGTTCACAGGGGTCTGACATCGCTTCTCCGGGAGCGACAAACCCGGGCGGTTCCGGTGGTTCGGGCGGCGGCGGCGGGGGCGGCGGCTCCGGCGGCGGTGCGACTTGTCCGGCCGGAACGGTCAACGCCGGCGCTCTCGGCACGCTGACGGTGTGCAACCTCACTGGTGAAATCCTTTCCAACCTGACGCTGCCGAACCTTGCCGGCATCGTTTATCGCCTCAACGGCCGGGTCGACGTCGGCCGCGACGTCGGCAGCGACGGCACGCTGGCCGGCGGCGTGTCGGCCACGCTGACCATCCAGCCCGGGGTAACCCTCTTCGGGGCGGCCGCGTCTGACATGCTGGTCGTCAATCGCGGCAGCCAGATTCAGGCGAACGGCGTCGCCGCAAGCCCGATCATCTTCACCAGCCAGCCGGCGCTGCAGGGGTTCAACGGCCTTGAGTCGAGCCGCCAGTGGGCGGGCGTGATCATCGTCGGCCGCGCGCCGATCCGCAAATGCTCGACCGCCGTGCCGGCCGAGTCGGTCAGCTGCCAGCAGGATGTCGAGGGCGTCACGGCCTCCACGGGCCGTCCGGCGCGTTACGGCGGCGCGACGCCGAACGACTCGAGCGGCAGCCTGCAGTTCGTGCAGATCAAGTTCGGCGGCGCGTTCCTTCCCGGCGCCGCGGCGGGCGACGACCTCAACGGTCTGACGCTGGGCGGGGTCGGCTCCGGCACCACGATCAGCAACGTGCAGGTTCACAATAACGGCGACGACGGCATCGAGATTTTCGGCGGCCGGGTCAATTTGAAGAACATCATCATCACCGGCGCCTTCGACGACTCGTTCGATTGCGACGAAGGCTGGACCGGCACGGCCCAGTTCGGGATCGTCATCCAGCGCCTCTACAGCGCCGGCGGCGGCGGTCCGGACAGCCTTGTCGAATGCTCCAACGCCATCGGTCTTGCGACGGGCGGCGCCACCGCGACCGTGCAGACTCGGCCGACCATCGCGAACTTCACTTTCGTCGGCCAGCCGCTGAACAACGGCGGCGGTCAGATCCGCGGGATCGCGCTCGACTCGTCCGGCGGCACGCCGGGCGCCTCGGGCCGCTTCTTCAACAGCGTGGTGATCGGATCGACGCGCTGCCTCGCCGTTTCGACCTCCGACAACGCGACCGGCCGGGGATCGGCGGATCTGACGATCAATCCGCCGACCTTCAATTCGGTGCTGTTTGACTGCGGCGCCACGGGCACGTTCAGCCCGGAGGCGGTGGCGCGCATTTCGGCGGGCGCCAACAACTCCGGTCCGACCCCGTTCCAGGCGCCCTATACGGCCAACACGCTGGCGGCCGCCTCGGCGCCGGCCGTCGCGCCGACGATCAACTTCAATACGCGTTTCGTGAACGGCGCCAACGAGACGGCTCGGGCCGCCTTCGATCTGACGACTCTCGGGGATCCGTTCCTCACCCCGACCACCTATATCGGTGCGGTGCGGAACAACTCGGACAATTGGTGGCGCAGCTGGTCCTGCGGCCTTGAAACCAACAATTGCTGAAAGAACTGCGGGGGGGGGC
>JACADZ010000121.1 GCA_013389105.1 Parvularculaceae bacterium
ACCCCACACCCCCCACCGCAACAAACCACAAGGTCCCTCCCCCGCTCGTGGGGGAGGGCACCCACCTCCAGAGCACAGTAGCCCCGCGCGGCGGGCAGCCGAGCGCAACACTCCCTCTCCCCTTGCGGGAGAGGGCTGGGGGGGGTACAAACCGGGCACATTGGTAACACATTAAACCGAGCACCTGCGCACGCTTTCTCGAGCGGTGAGGAGAGTCTCCCGACCCGCGCCCGCGTGGCGCACCTGGCGGCGGCCGGCCCGACTGTGCGTTACCATGCAAGCCCGGATCTAGCGGAGAATCGAATGCGACACATTGCCCGCACGGTAACCGGCATGCCTGCCACCGACGGCGCCGGGGTGAAGCTCAAGCGTGTCATCGGCACCCCGATCCTGGATCTGATCGATCCGTTCCTGATGCTGGACGAGTTTGGATCAGACGACCCTTCCTCCTGGATCGCCGGCTTCCCCGACCATCCGCACCGAGGCTTCGAGACGGTCACCATCATGCTCGAAGGCCGCGTGAAGCACGCGGACTCGGTCGGCAACCAGGGTGTGATCGAAGCCGGCGACGTGCAGTGGATGACCGCCGGCCGCGGCATCATTCATTCCGAGATGCCCGAACGGGCCGACGGCCGCCTGCGCGGCTTCCAGCTCTGGGTGAACCTGCCGGGCAGGCTGAAGATGAGTCCGCCGCGCTACCAGGATGTGCCCGCTGCGCGCATCCGTTCGGTGGAGCGCGAGGGGGCGGCGGTGCGCGTGATCGCAGGCGAAGCGTTGAGCGTCCAGGGGGCGGCCAGCACGCTGATACCGGTGCGCCTGCTGGACGTCGCGATGGCGGCGGACGCGCACTTCGAGATCGTGGTTCCCGCTGCACACGCCTGCTTCATCTACGTCTACGAGGGTGCGGTGCATGCGCCGGACCGCGCCGGGAACCGCCGTGAGGTCCCGAAGGGTACGCTGGCGGTGCTGGAAGGCGACACTGGCGTCGCGCTCTCCGCGGGCAGCGCCGGCGCCAAGCTGCTGCTGGCCGACGGTGCGCCGATCCGCGAGCCGGTCGCGCGCTACGGCCCGTTCGTC
>JACADZ010000033.1 GCA_013389105.1 Parvularculaceae bacterium
CGCCCCCGCGGCCGCGCCGCGGCCGCATTGCCGGGGCTGCCGGGTTCGGTCATAACCCCAGCCGATTTTCCACCCCTTCAGGACGGAGCTCCTTACAGATGATTCCCGGCCGCGATTCGCTGAAGACCAAGAGAACTCTTTCGGTCGCAGGAAAGTCCTACGCCTATTACAGCCTGAAAGCGGCCGAGCAGACCCTTGGCGATCTCTCGCGGCTGCCGTTCTCGCTCAAGGTTCTGCTTGAAAATCTCCTGCGCTTCGAGGACGGCCGGTCCGTCACGACCGACGACATCGCCGCCTTTGGCGCGTGGCTGAAGACGGGCGCATCGGATCGCGAGATCGCCTATCGACCGGCGCGGGTCCTCATGCAGGATTTCACCGGCGTGCCCGCCGTCGTCGATCTCGCCGCGATGCGCGACGCCCTGAGCAAGCTCGGCAAGGACCCCGAACGGATCAACCCGCTCGCGCCGGTCGATCTCGTCATCGACCATTCGGTGATGGTCGATTATTTCGGCGGGCCTGACGCATTCGGGAAAAACGTCGAGCGCGAATACGAACGTAATCTCGAGCGCTACCAGTTCCTGAAATGGGGGCAGGGGGCCTTCGACAATTTCCGCGTCGTGCCGCCCGGCACCGGCATCTGCCACCAGGTCAATCTCGAGTATCTCGCGCAGACGGTCTGGACCGCCGACTACAAGGGCGAGACCTACGCCTATCCCGACACGTTGGTCGGCACAGACAGCCATACGACGATGGTGAACGGCCTCGCCGTGCTCGGCTGGGGCGTCGGCGGCATCGAAGCGGAAGCCGCCATGCTCGGCCAGCCGGTCTCGATGCTCATCCCCGAGGTCGTCGGCTTCCGCCTCGTCGGCAAGCTGCCCGAGGGCGCGACCGCGACAGATCTGGTGCTGACCGTCACGCAGATGTTGCGCAAAAAGGGGGTCGTTAACAAATTCGTCGAGTTTTTCGGGCCGGGGCTCGACCATCTCGCGCTCGAAGACCAGGCGACCATCGCCAACATGGCCCCCGAATACGGCGCGACCTGCGGATTCTTCCCGATTACCGCGGAGACCTTGCGCTACCTGGAGGCGACCGGGCGATCGTCCGACCGCGTCGCGCTGGTCGAGGCTTACGCCAGGGAACAGGGCCTCTGGCGCGATTCATCTACGCCAGAGCCGCGATTCACCGATACGCTCGAGCTGGACCTCGGCGGCGTCGTCCCCTCGCTCGCCGGTCCCAAGCGCCCGCAGGACCGCGTGCCGCTCGCCGATGCGCCCGCCTCTTTCGCCAATGCTCTCGACAAGGAGTACGGGCTCGCCGGACAGGCCGGCAAACGCTTCCCGGTCAAAGGCGAATCCTTCGATCTCGGGCATGGCGACGTCGTCATCGCCGCAATCACCTCTTGCACCAATACGTCCAATCCGTCCGTGCTGATGGCGGCCGGTCTCGTCGCGCGCAATGCGCGAAAGCGCGGCCTCAAGGCGAAGCCGTGGGTCAAGACCTCGCTCGCGCCCGGGAGCCAGGTCGTGACCGATTACCTGAAGGCCTCAGGCCTCCAGGACGATCTCGACGCGCTCGGCTTCAATCTCGTCGGCTATGGCTGCACCACCTGCATCGGCAATTCGGGGCCGCTGCCGGAGGCGATCAGCGCCGCGATCAACGAGAACAATCTCGCCGTCGCCTCGGTGCTTTCCGGCAACCGCAATTTCGAGGGCCGGGTCTCGCCCGATGCGCGCGCCAACTATCTCGCGTCGCCGCCCCTGGTCGTCGCCTATGCGCTCGCGGGAACGATGAACGTCAACCTGACGAAAGAGCCGATCGGCAAGGATGCGTCGGGCAAGGACGTCTATCTCAAGGACATCTGGCCGTCGAACCGCGAGATCGCCGAGATCGTGCGCGCGCATGTGACCGCTCGGATGTTCGCGACCCGCTACGCCGACGTCTTCAAGGGCGACGACCGTTGGCGCCGTATCGACGCAGGCGACGGCCAGACCTACCGTTGGCCGCCGTCGACCTATGTCGCAAACCCGCCCTATTTCGAGGGCATGACCATGACTCCCAAACCGGTCCAGCCGATCCGGAACGCGCGCATCCTCGCGCTGTTCGGGGACTCGATCACGACCGACCACATCTCGCCCGCCGGCGACATCAAGGAAAAGGGGCCGGCCGGCCAGTTTCTGAAGGATCGCCAGGTGCCGGTCAGCGAGTTCAATTCCTACGGCTCGCGCCGCGGCAATCACGAAGTGATGATGCGCGGGACGTTCGCCAATATCCGAATAAAGAACCAGATGCTGCCGGGCGTCGAAGGCGGGCTCACGAAACACGTGCCTTCGGCGCAGCAGATGTCGATCTACGACGCGGCGATGAAGTACAAGGCGGAGGGAACGCCGCTCGTCGTCTTCGCCGGCAAGGAATATGGCACCGGATCGTCGCGCGACTGGGCCGCCAAGGGAACGGTCCTTCTCGGCGTCAGGGCCGTCATCGCCGAGAGCTTCGAGCGCATTCACCGCTCGAACCTCGTCGGCATGGGCGTGCTGCCGCTCCAGTTCAAGGACGGCGACGGCTGGAAGGCGCTCGGCCTTACGGGCGACGAGAAGGTGACGCTGCACGGCGTCGAGACCGTCGAGCCGCGCCAGATGATGAAGGCGACCATCGAGGGCGCCGACGGCAAAACCCGCGACCTCGAACTCCGTGTGCGGATCGATACCGCCGACGAGCTCGATTACTTCCGACACGGAGGCATCCTGCCGTACGTGGTGCGGAAGCTCGCGGCGTGACCGAGTCCCCCGCGTCATCTTCGAACCCCTCGGTCGATGGCGCGAAAGAGGCCCGAGGAGCGGGGAGAGCGGGACTCCTTCGCGGGTCCTCGCCTCCGGCCGAAGCGCGTCAGGCGAACCGGGAACGCACCGCGTTTGTCGCCGGCGTCGCCGTCGCCGCTTCGTTCCTCCTTTCACGGCTTGTCGAACTCCCGGCCCCGATCGAACCCTTGTGGAAAGCCGCCGGCATCGCGCTGCTCGGTCTCGCCGTCGCGCTGTCGGGCGCCGTCGTCGCGGCCTTCGCCTTTATCGCGTCCGCCGCCGGCGACTTCTTCCTCGAACTCGAACCGCAGATGCTGATCGCCGGCATGGGCTCGTTCGCCTTGGCCCATGTCTTCTTCGTCGCCGCGTTCGCCGCGCGCATGCGAAATGGCGGGGTGCGGACGAAGCGCTGGCCGCTCGCGGGGGCGACGGCGCTCGTTTCGGCCGCGGCCCTCGCATGGCTTTGGCCGGATCTCGCCGACATGCAGGCGTCGGTCGCGGCGTATCATCTCCTGCTGACCGCGATGACGGCGATGGCGATCCTGTCGCCGGCGCCTGCCGCCGCGGCCGTCGGCGCGGTTCTGTTCCTTGTGTCCGACGCCATTCTCGCTCTCGCCTGGTTCAAGGGCGCAGAGGCGATCCTCCCTTTCAACTGGCCGCTCTACGCGGCTGCGCAAATATTGCTGGCCGTCGGATTGATGAGGCGCGCATGAAAGACCTTTCCCTGTTCCCTGTCACCCGCCGCTGGCCGCCGAAGCAGCCCGACGTGCTTCAGCTCTACACCCTCGGCACGCCCAACGGCCACAAGGTCTCGATCGCCCTTGAAGAGATCGGCCTCGCTTACGAAGCGCATCGCGTCGCCTTCGAGACGAACGATCAGTTCACGCCGGAATTTCTCTCGCTCAATCCCAACAACAAGATTCCAGCGATCCTCGATCCTGACGGTCCCGGCGGCGAGCCGCTGCCGCTCTGGGAGTCGGGCGCGATCCTGCTTTATCTGGCCGAAAAGACCGGCAAGCTCATGCCGGCGGACCCTGCGCGCCGCTACGAAACGATCCAGTGGCTGATGTTCCAGATGGGCGGCGTCGGTCCGATGTTCGGGCAGGTCGGCTATTTCCACCACTTCGCCGGCAGGACGATCGAGGACAAGCGGCCGCTGCAGCGTTATGTCGACGAGGCCAAACGCCTTCTCGGCGTGCTGGACGCGCGGCTCGACGGACGTGAGTGGATCATGGGCGACGATTACACGATCGCCGACATCGCGGTGTTCCCGTGGGTGCGCAACGTCATCGTCAACTACAGGGCGGGCGAGATTCTCGAGTTCGGGAGCCGGTCCAACCTCGGTCGCGCGCTTGAAGTCTTTCTCGCTCGCCCGGCCGTCGTCCGCGGCCTGACGGTTCCGGCAAAACCGGACTGACGACGCGCGTCATCTCCCGAAGTCTGCGGGCGCTTCACGGGAGCGCGCTCAGAACCGCTCGAGCAGCCGTTCGAGATACTCGATCTCCTCGTCGCTGCGCTTGCCGTCGGAGAGCCGGCGGCGGAGCTCCTCGAGAACGTCGCGGGCGGCCTGCGCGTCCCAGCCTTCAGGGACCTCGACGCCGCGCCCATAGGCCTCGCCCATCGGCCGCCCGAGCGGGTCGGTCGCCGGACCGCGCTGCGCCCCGGCGCCTTCCTCGCCGCCCTCGCCGTCGCCGCGGCGGGCGAG
>JACADZ010000034.1 GCA_013389105.1 Parvularculaceae bacterium
CCCCCCCCCCCGCCGCGATAATCGCGGAAGCCGTATTTGGCGTCGTAGGTGAAATCCGCATGGCCCGGGCGATATTTGTCGCGTATGTCGGCATAGTCCTTCGAGCGTGCGTCGACGTTCTCGATCAGAAGGGAGATCGGGGTGCCGGTGGTGCGCTGGCCCTTGGTGCGATCGTCTTCGAAGACGCCCGAGAGGATCTTGACCTTGTCAGGCTCCTTGCGCTGGGTCACGAATTTTGAAGTTCCGGGCTTCCTCAGATCGAGCGCGGCCTGAATGTCGCCTTCGACCAGCGGCACGCCCGGCGGGCAGCCGTCGATGACGCAGCCGATGGCCGGGCCATGGCTCTCGCCCCAGGTGGCGACGCGGAAAACCCGCCCGAATGTGTTAAACGACATGGGGCCCAGTATAGGCGAGGGCGGCGGTTTGAGGGTTAACCAAGGTGACGCGCATTATCCCGTCTTCCCCCAGCGAGGAGGCCTACAAGGTCGAGGAGGACCAGGGCGAGGTCTTCACCCGGGACGATCCGCTCGCCCTCTTCGCCGAGTGGCTGGCGCTGGCCTCCAAAAAGGAGCCCAACGATCCGAACGCCATGGCGCTGGCGACCGTCGACGCCGAGGGGCTGCCCGATGTGCGCATGGTGCTCCTCAAGGATTTCGATGTGCGCGGACTGACCTTTTATACCAATACGGAAAGCGCTAAGGGCGCGCAGCTGGCGGCGACGGCGAAAGCCGCTGTATGCTTCCACTGGAAGACCATCCGCCGGCAGGTGCGCGTCCGCGGGCCCGTCGAGCACGTGAGCGCGGAGGAAGCGGACGCTTACTTCGCCACCCGCGCGCGCACGGCCCGTATCGGCGCCTGGGCGTCGGCGCAGTCGCGCCCGCTTGCAGGTCGATTCGCGCTCGAAAGGGAGGTTGCGCGTCGCACCGCCGAGTTCGGCCTCGGTGAGATCCCGAGGCCGCCGCACTGGTCAGGCTACCGGATCGTCCCGCTTCAGGTCGAGTTCTGGGTGAACCGCCCGTTTCGCCTTCATGACCGGCTGCAGTTCGTTCGCCCGGAAGCGAAGGCGGCCTGGGCGCAGCGACGACTCTATCCCTGACGGAGCCCCGGTCAACCGCCGGCACCCGTCCGCAGGAGATCCTAGAGCCGGTCGTTCAGGACTGCGCTGGCCCTGAAAAATGCCGCAGGTCCCGACGCTTGCGACGATCAGGAAAGCGGAAGGCCCGACGACCGGCGTTCACCGGCGGCCAAACCGCCGGATCCCAAAGTATAAAAAAACTTGTACCCGCGAGCTGACCCAAACCGCGGCCATCGCTCGGGATGGCCTTAATCGGCCAGAACCCGCACCACCGCGCGGCCGCGCCGGTAGCTTGTTTCCTCGTAGCGGAACTCGATCCGCGATATGTCGCGGTTGCCGCCTTCAAGATCGATAACTCGCGTGCACTGTCCGGGATTGAGGCGTTCGGCCACGCCGATATCCTGATGGCCGCCATTGCGGAAATGCACGTCGACATCAATGAAGCGCACCGGATTACGGTTCACGCAGATCTTGATGCGGTTGAAGGTGCGGGCGCCCTCGACGACGATGGTGTCGTTCTCGGTCCGGTCACTGACCTCCTTGACGCCGATGACTGTCCATGCCGCAAGCGCCGGCGTCGCGATGGTTGCAAAAATCGCCGCCGCTACCGCTGAACGTTTCAGCTTCATGGTTAACTCCTCATGTTCAAGGCCGCGCTAAGCGGCCGATTCGCGATCCGTCCCGCCCAAGACAACACGGGTTCAGCCCGTCATTCAACGGGGGGCGGCGCGAAATCCGTCGTCTCAGACCTCGCCGCCTTTCGCCAGTCTGAACCGGGCGCGAAGCCCCGGCGGGCCGTCGGCTTCAACAGCGCCGATCCGTTGAAGGCGGATGAGGTGCGCGAGGATGTTCATCGCCGCCGCGCCCTGCAGCCGCTTGTCGAGACCCTGGTACATATGCGGGATCATGTCCGCGATTTGGGCTCGATCCTTCATAAGCTGGTCGAGGATCTGCCCGTCGCGCATCCGCCGGTGGGCCCTGATCGCCCGAACGAAGGGGAGGGGCTTGTCGATGGGAGCGCCGTGGGTCGGGTAGTAGCGGCGGTCGTCGCGAGCGAGCAGTTTCTCAAGACTGTCGAGATAATCGCCCATGTCGCCGTCCGGCGGCGCGACCACCGTCGTCGACCAGCCCATCACGTGGTCGCCGGTGAAGAGGGCTGCTTCTTCCTTAAGGTCGTAACACAGGTGATTGGAGAGGTGTCCGGGCGTCGCCACCGCGGCGATGGTCCAGCCGTCGCCCTCGAAGGTCGCGCCGTCGCCGATGAACTGGTCCGGCCTGAAGTCGCGGTCCGCCCCCTCCTCGACGGAGGTCCCGTCGCCGTCCGGATGGCATCCGAATGCGAGCGTCGGCGCTCCAACCCGTTCCGCAAACGCTGCCGCCGCGCCGCAATGATCGCGGTGGGTGTGCGTGATGAAGATATGCGTGACCCGCCCCTTGCCGATCGCGGCTACGAGTGCGTCTACATGGGCCGCATCGTCCGGACCTGGGTCAATCACCGCGAGCGACCCGCCTTCCCGGCCGATGATGTAGGTTCCCGATCCCGTAAACGTGTAAGGGCCCGGATTTTTCGCGATTACCCGTCGGACCAGCGGCGAGACCGCCGCGGCCTGGCCATAGGCGAAGGGGAAGGACTTCACGAAGGGAATGTCGCTCAAGCGCCGCGCCCGGCGAGACGGTCGTCGACCAGCGCGGCGAAGGCGGCCGCAAGGCCCCGCATCGCCGCCAGCTTCTCGGCGCCCGATAGCGCCGATGGCGGTCCCATGTCCGTTTTGTTGACGTCGACGATGTAGATTCGGCCGTCCTCGCGATCGCGCAGCACGTCGAGACCGCCGAAATCGAGGGACATGGCGCGCGCAAACTCCGAGATCTTGCCGCGTTCCGATTCCGACAGCACGGCGCCGGCGTCGATGAGGTCGACACGGTGGTTTTCGTTTGAAAAGCGCAGATCGGGACGTCGTCGTTTCAGGTAAACGAACGGAATCTTACCGCCGACGACGGGCGTCCGGATGTCGATGAATTCCCGACCGTCGAAAGTGTTGTCGATCAGACGCTGGTAAACGCGGTCGCGTTGCGGGACCGCAATCGGGCACTCGACGACGCGGCCGTCATGACGACCGTTCAGTTCAGACTTCTCGACGGCGCGGCCGCGGTGGACGGACGGATCGATCGACAGTCCGTACCCGAATACTTCCTCAAACGTGCGCGCCACGACGCTTTTGCGAATGTCGAAGCATCCGACATTGAAGGAAGGTTTGTTCGAGGGCGAGCGCGCCGGAGCGACGCGGAACTCGCGGTCTTCGAAATAGAAGTGGAGATCGGCCTCGGCCGGATCGTCGACGATCTTGACATCGGCGAGCTGGCAAACCGGCCAAATCACGTAATAGGAGCGCGGCTTCCGTGGAAAGAACGAAATCCGGGCGCGCGGCTCGTGTCCGCGGAGCAGGCGCGTCCAGCGCAGCCCTTGCACGATGCCGACAAAGCTCGCAATGCGCCACACATCCCGAAAAAAACCGGCGGTCAGGGGAATTTGCGCGCCGGTTTCCTTGGCGACGATCTGATTGTTGTTGATCTCGAAGTCGTCAAACATTGGCGCGCGGAGGCCGTCCCACCTCGGGACGCTTTTGAGCATGCCTCCGGCGCCCATGACAAGGAAGATCAGGCCCCTCGAAGGATCGCTTTGCCGAATCCCGGCACGCGGCTTGCGACATCCGCGACATGTGGATCAAGCGTAAACAAATTGTGACCGGCGTCGTCGCAATTCTCGCCTGGACGTCAAACCCCGCGGCGGCGCAGGAGCGCCTCAGCGCCGGCGGCGTCGCCCTCGGCGATAGCGAGGGCGGAATCACCGATCGCGCCTATGTGACGGCCCCGCCGCATTACGCCTATGTCGTCGAACGCGAATCGGGAAGCTTCCTCGATTGCGGCGAGGGCATGGACGGCCGCGCCACGGACGTTGACGGCCGCGACCTTGCGGCGCTGCGCTGCGGCGTCACTCTCACCGAGACGGTCGTCATCCCGGCCGCCTCGAAAAGCGCGCGCCTCGTCATCCATTATTAGCAGGGTCGGCCGAACGGTTGGCGCGGCGGCCGATCAGGCGCACGCGGACAATCTGGTCAGCGGGCGGATTGCGATAACGCAATCAGTCGCGGTGCAAGGCCGGCGATATTGTAACCGGCGGCGGCGGCCTCTTCGATCAGGGCGTCCGGCTCGACCCCTGACCGCGCGCGGGCGAGCGCCCTGAGGACCGTCGATCGCGTGCCGGTGCGGCAAAAGGCGAGGGTTTTCCCTTTGTTTTTGCTCATCGCCGCCTCGAAGGCGTCGATATCCGTATCCGAGACGCCGGCGGCGCCGATCGGGATCGCGACATAGGCTATGCCGGCGCCGCGCGCCGCGTCGGCGATGTCAGCCCCCTTTGGTTGCAGAGGGTCTTCGCCATCCGGCCGATTGTTGATGACCAAGGTCACGCCCGCCGCCTTCGCCGTTGCGATATCGGTGGGGCGGATTTGGGGCGAGACAAGAAATCCGGGCGCGAGTTCGATCATGACCTCATCCGATCCGAGCGAAGGACCTTATATAGCCTCGGAGGCTGGAGAAGAACTCCCACATCAGGTCGTTGGCGTTCACGGCCTTGGATGTCGGTTCGGGAGCCGCGCGCTTTCTCACCGCCCGGCCAGCTATGGCCGCCAGACGTTTGAAGGGCGCAGACCCTTGTATTGTCAGTACCAGCGACCGCCATGATTCCGCGAATGATGTCGGGCGCCTCGCAGGCGAGGCGATGCGACATGAGGCCTCCGTTCGACATGAATGGCGCCGACAGTCAAATCCGTCGCGGGGGCGCCGTCGGCGAGATCTGAGCGCGGGGTCCTGGTTCTTCAGTTGGCGCGCTTTTTAGAAAACCGCTTCGCACTGCTTGGAATGCGCACTAGGCTCCGGCTCCATGCAGCCCTTTCATCTCGCCATTCCGGTCGATGACCTCAAGGCCGCCGACGCATTCTACGCCGGCGTGCTCGGCTGCCCGCGCGGCCGCCGGTCCGAAGAGTGGATCGATTATGATTTCTACGGCCATCAGCTCGTGGCTCATCTTGCGCCGGAGGAGCGCCGTGAGGCGGCGTCGAACGCCGTTGACGGTCACGATGTGCCGGTGCGCCATTTCGGGATCGTCATGGCGCCTGCGGAATGGCGTGCGCTCGCAGAGCGCCTCAAGCGCGCCGGTGTCGGCTTTTTGATCGAGCCGACGATCCGCTTCAAGGGCGAGCCGGGAGAGCAGGGAACCTTTTTCATCAAGGATCCCGCCGGCAATGCGCTCGAGTTCAAGTGCTTCGAGCGCCCCGAGCAGCTGTTCGCGACCTGACTCTCCGTTCAGGCCGCCGTTTCGAATTCCTCGGCGGCGGGCCGCCAGGCGGCGATCGCTTCCTTGATGTTGGCGAGCGTTTCTTCCTCGGTGCGTCCCTCGACGACGCAGCCGTCGAGCCCGATCGCATAAGCGAGAAAGCCATCTTCGTTGTCGAGCGGGCGGATCAGGATGTAGTTGGCCTTCGGGGTCATCTGTCGCGACTCCTTTATAGTCCCGTGGAGGCGCGATCCTCCCGGAACTTGGTTAACGAAGATTGGACTGATGGTTACCGGAACGCTTCAATCTGGAACGATTCGGGCGGGCTCGTCCCCCTCGCGCCAGACGACCTCGCCGTCGACGACGGTCATCACCGCCTTGGCTTTGAGTATTTCAGCTTCGGGGACGATCATCAGGTCTTTGGAGAAGACCGAGAAGTCCGCCCGTTTGCCGACTTCGATGGTTCCAAGATCATCCTCCTGGAACGAGGCGAATGCCGCCGCGCTCGTGAACAGCCTCAGCGCTTCCACGCGCGTCAGGCGCTGTTGCGGGCGCCACTCGGCCGATTGGGTTCCGTCGAGGGCGCGGCGGGCGACCGCGGCGTAGAACTCGATCGCGGGGTCCCCGCGCTCGACCGGCGCGTCTGAGCCTCCAACAACGTTCGCGCCAGAATCGACGAGGCTCCGCCAGGCATAGGCCCCGTCGAGCCGGCCCGCCCCGAGACGCGCAGGAGCAAAAAACAGGTCGCCGATGGCGTGGCTCGGCTGCATCGAGGCGATGACCCCGATCCGGGCGAAGCGGGGAATATCCGCCGGATCGACGATCTGCGCATGTTCGATGCGCCAGCGCAGCGCGAGGGCGTCGGCATCCGCCAGAGCCGCTTCATACCAGTCGAGAACGAGCCGGTTTCCGCGGTCGCCGATGGCGTGCGTCGCGACCTGCACGCCGGCGGCCTTCGCCTTGGCGAGCAGATCCATACCCTGTTCCGGGGTCATCAGCAGCAGGCCGCTGGTGTCGGGCCGGTCTGCATAGGGCGCGAGCAGCGCCGCGCCGCGCGAGCCGAGCGCCCCGTCCATGTAGAGCTTGACCGCTCGGGTGAGAACGCGAGCGTTCTTGCTGGCCCGGGGTCCTGACGCGGCAAGCGCGTCAAGGCCGGACGGATCGACGGCGTTGTAAACCCGGATGCCGATGGTCCCGTCATCGGAAAGCCGCTCGATCATGTCGAGGTCATTCGGATCGACCGACATGTTGTGAAGTCCGGTCCATCCGTAGGCGGCGTAAACCTCGGCGCCGGCGGCGTAGGCTTCCTCTCGCTGCACGGCGCTCGGCGCGGCCACCAGCGCCTCGACGAGCGACATGGCGTTGTCGATCAGGATGCCTGTTGGACGCCCCGCGGCGTCGCGTTCGATGCTACCCCCGGCGGGGTCTGCCGTCGCTGCATCGATCCCGGCCTGGGCCAGGGCGGCCGAATTCGCAACCAGCGCATGGCCGTCGGCGCGCAGGAGGATGACGGGGTTCTCGGGACTGGCCGGATCTAGGTCGTCCCGGGTCGGAAAGCGCCCTTCAGGCCAGCCGGTCTCGATCCAGCCTCGTCCGTAGACGACCTCGCCGGGTTTGGCTTCGCCGGCATTCGCGGCGACGATCTCGACCAGCTCCTCGATGGAGCCAACCCCCTCGAGATTGAGCGTCAGCTCGCGCCTGCCGATGCCGAACAGATGGGCATGCCCGTCGACGAAGCCTGGATACATGGCGGCGCCGTCAAGGTCGACCAGGGCCGTTTCGGATCCAGCCAGTTTTTTGAGCGCCGCCAGGCCGCCCGTCGCCGCGATTCGCCCGTCAGCGACGGCGACCGCCTCGACCGTCGCCGCGCCGACGCCGGTGTAAATCGGCCCGCCGAAATAGAGCGCGTCAATCGCCGGACCGGCGCTCTCCCTTTTGGCGCAAGAAGCCAGCGCAGTCCCAACGAGCAGGATGAGGATCGCGTATTTCATGACTGTTCCCGGGGTGCGACGCCCGCCCCCGCCGGGCGCGTTCATTAAGGCGCCGGCCGTTTCGCGAGACCGCGCTGCTTTCCAATGACTGGTCGGAGTGAGAGGATTCGAACCTCCGGCCCCTAGCTCCCGAAGCTAGTGCTCTACCAGGCTGAGCTACACTCCGAACGGGCGGCCCCTATAGGCCGGTTAGCGGCGGGAGGCTAGGGGTCAACCAGCAAAGATGCAGGCACGTCGGCGTCCGCCCGATGGCTCTCGAATGCCGGCGAAAAGCGGCCCCTGCATGTGGTCGACAGCCGCGTGCCCAGCCACTAGCAACTCGCGGCGCCTTACGCTATCAGGCCGCTCCTCTTGGGGCGTCGCCAAGTGGTAAGGCAGCGGATTTTGGTTCCGCCATTCCTAGGTTCGAATCCTAGCGCCCCAGCCAATCTCCAAAAAAGTTGGTCGCCATTGTCGGGGCCAGGTCTTGTCGCAGTCGCGGGGCGTGGCATTTTTGATGCGATTGCGGCGCATCCGTTTACCTGTTATAAATTAACGAGGGGAGTCGCCGCGGGGGCAGACCGTGGTGGATAAGGCACGATGCTTGGATGAAATTTAATTCTCAACTTTTGCAGGCGAAACTGCATTGCAAGGGAAGCGGATTTCAGACAAGCATCGAGGTAGAGGGGTTTACGTGGGATGGGGTGTGCAATCCTGATGCAGGCGGCATCGGCGTGCCTTTTTCGCCGCCTCGAATCCGCTGGGATCACTGAGTGCCACTGAACTTTAAAGGGCCGGCGAAAGGCCGGGCAGCAACAGCCGAGGCAAACCGTTGGGTGAGGCAATGATGAAGAGAGTAACGATCTTGGTTTCGGGAGCGGCGCTTCTCGCCGCTCTGGGCGCGCCCGCCCAAGCGCAATTCTCGAGCGCAGTCGATGAGGCGCAGGCCACGGCGAACGAGGCCAAGGCCTCGCAGCAGCGGATCGACCAGCTCGACGACCAGACGACGGCGGCGCTGAACGATTACCGGGCCAACCTGAAGCAGCTTGAGGCGGCGCGCCGCTACAACGCGTCGCTGGTGCGCAATGTCGAGGCGCAGGGTCGGCAGATAGCCCGCATGCGGACGGATATCGAGAACGTCGCCGGCCTTCAGCGGGCGGTGACGCCGCTGATGGAAGATATGCTGGCCCGGCTCGGGGAACTCGTCGAAGCGGATATGCCGTTCTCGCTGGACGATCGGCGCGCCCGGGTCGCCCGCCTCAACCAGATGATGGAAAATCCCGATATCGCTGTGGCGCAGCGCTACCGGCTGATCGTTGAGGCCTACCAGATCGAAAACGAATACGGCCGCACGATCGGCGCGGAAAAGGGCTCGATCTACGACGGCGGCACGCTGCGCACCGGCGAATTTCTGCGAGTTGGTCGCGTCGCTCTGATTTTCAAGACCGAGGACGACAGCGTCATGAAGATCTGGGACGCCGACCAGAAAGCCTGGGTCAACCTGCCGCGGTCCTATTTGCCCGATGTCCGGATCGGCTTGCGTATGGCCAAGGAGCAGACCTCGCCTGACCTTCTGCCGGTTCCGGTAAAGGCGCCGACGGTCTCGGCTCAGTGAGCGATTGAAGGATAACCAGTCATGAACCGCATCAAGATCGCCTCCGTCGCCGCCCTCGCCTCGATGGGGCTGGCGCTTTCCGTCTTCGCCCAGGAGCCTGCCGCCCCCGCGGCGCCGGCCAAACCTCAGCTTACCCTCGACCAGGTTCTCGCCGCGGTGCGCAAGGAGCGCTCTGAGTCAAGCGCCGAGAATCGCGCCCGCGAAGAGCGTTTCGTCCGGGAACGGAATAACCAGCAGGCGGAACTGGCGAGCGTTCGCGCCCAGGTCGCGGCCGCGGCCGCCGAATCGACCCGTCTCGAAGGGTTGATGGAGGCGAACCAGGCCGAGATCGACAAGCTCGACCAGGAACTCGCCGACAAGCAGGGCCAGTTCCAAGAACTCTTCGGCGCCGCCCGCTCGGCCGCCGCCGATCTCACGGCTCAGCTTGAGGGCTCGCTCATCAGCGCCGAGTTCCCCGGCCGCGATACCGAACTGCGAGCCATCGCACAGACCGAAACGCTCCCGACCGAGACCCAGTTGCGGTTCCTGTGGGAGACGATGATCCAGCAGATCGCCGAGCAGTCGAAGGTCTCCAAATTCAACGCGCAGGTCGCTCAGGCCGACGGGACGGCGACGTCCAAGGATATCACAAGGATCGGCCCGTTCGTCGCCTTCTCCGGCGCGAAGTTTCTGGTTTATGACGGCGGCCAGCTGAAATTCCTCGCCCGTCAGCCGGCGAGCGCCGTCACCGGCATGGCGCGCGCGGTGGAAAACTATAACGGCGACGGCTTCGTCCGGGGCGTCATCGATCCCTCGCTCGGCCAGTTGCTGTCGCTGATCGTCGACACGCCGAACTTCAGCGAACGCGTCAATCAGGGCGGTCAGATCGGTTGGCTCACCATCGGGCTTGGCACCCTCGCATTCTTGTGGGGTCTTTACAAGTGGGTGACCCTGTCGATGACGGCCGGCGCCGTGCGCGCGCAGGCCCGTCGCGGCAAACCGTCGAAATCGAATCCGCTCGGGCGGGTTATGCTTGCCTATGAGGCGGTCGGCCACAAGACGCCGGAATCGATCTCGCTGGCGCTCGACGACGCGATTCTCAAGGAGATTCCGCGCCTTGAAAGCGGTCTTAACCTTGTGAAGATCATCTCGAACGTCGCGCCGCTTCTCGGACTCCTCGGCACGGTCGTCGGCATGGTCATCACCTTCCAGGCCATCACGATGTTCGGCACCGGCGACCCGCAGATTATGGCGTCCGGTATCTCGGTCGCGCTCATGACGACCGTTATCGGCCTTGTCGTGTCGATCCCGCTCGTGCTCCTGCACGCGTTCGCGACCGGCGCGGCGAAGAGCACGATCCAGATCCTCGAGGAGCAGGCGGCGGGCATCATCGCCGAGCACGCTGACGGGCGCCGCTGATCGGCGGCGCTCGCTTAGTGGAAACGGGTAAAAGACATGGAATATCTCAATCCAGTCTTCGCCTTTGAGCAGCTCCAGCAGTTCGTCACGAGCGGCGGAGAGGTCCTGATCGCGATTCTCGTCCTCACCTTTTGCCTGTGGGGGCTGATCATCGAACGGCTTCTTTACTGGACGACCTCAGCAGGCGGGGTCGCGCGAAGGGCCGAACGAGCCTGGGCGAAGCGATCGGACAAGACCTCCTGGTTCGGTCTTGCCTATCGGGAGCGGCTCCTTTCAGAGGCGCGCGCCGAAGGATCAAGGTTCAATGCGATGGTGAAGCTGCTCGTCGCCGTGACGCCGCTCCTTGGGCTTCTCGGCACGGTCACCGGAATGGTGTTCGTGTTCGACGTCATGGCCGTCACCGGCTCATCGAACGCCCGCCTCATGGCGGCGGGCATTTCGCGGGCGACGCTCCCCACCATGGCCGGACTGTTCGTGTCGGTGTCGGGAGTGATGTTCACCTACTGGTTTGACCGCTGGGTTCAGCGCGCGAACGCCAAGCTCTCCGAACAACTGAAGCTCGAGTAAACCCATGTCTCGTAGACGATCATCCGGCGGCGACGACATCGGCGACATCAACGTGACGCCGTTGATGGACATCGTGTTCATCATGCTCATCTTCTTCATCGTCACCGCGACCTTCCTGAAAGAGAAGGGCATCGACGTGCGGACGCCGGACGACGATCCTGTCGATGACAAGTCGATCCCGCCGCCGGCGCTCCTTCTGTCGGTTCAGGAAGACGGCTTCGTTCGCGTCAACAACGTGCGGATTATCGACCCTCTGTCGACCAAGCCGGTCGTTGAGGAGTTCATGGCGCGCGAGCCGAAAGGCGTCGTGATCGTCAATGCGGCGCCCGAATCTGAGGCCGGCATCGCCGTGACGGTGATGGACCAGGCCTATCTCGGCAACGCGAACGCGGTGTCGCTCGCATTGCAGGCTGACGAGTAACCGGGTCCGGAACCAGGCGGGTTCGCCGGTTTCGGGGCAGTTTGAGACGGAGCCGATATGGCGAAAAAGAGTTTGCAGATTCAGGACAGCGGCGGCGGCGACGACATCAACGTCACGCCCCTGATGGACATCGTGTTCATCATGCTGATCTTCTTCATCGTCACGTCGACCTTCGTGAAGGAGCCGGGCGTTGACGTGGACCGCCCGAAGGCGGAGTCGGGCAAGATCAGAAAGCTCGCCTCCATCCTGGTCGCCATCGACGCCGATAATGAAATCTGGATCAACAAGAAGAATGTCGATCTTGCCGAGGTCCGCAACAATGTCGAAGGGCTGAAACGCGAAAATCCGAAAGGAACGGCTGTCGTGCAGGTCGACGCCAAGGCCGACACGCGGTTCCTCGTCGAGGTCGTCAACCAGATCCGCGACGCCGGCGTCGCCGATATCGCCGTCTCTACCGAAGAAACCTGAAGGAGCCGCCCGATGGGATCGATCGCCCGCCTCATATTCGGCCTCCCGGGCGCCGCGCTCGTGACGGCGGCGCTCTTCCTCATCATGTCCAACATGATCCGCCAGGACGTGCAGCTCGAAGAGGAGAAGGCTGCGATCAACATCGACATTACGCAGCAGCTCAAAGACACCGAAATCAATGCGAACAAGCAGTTCAAGCGGCCGACGCTTGATACGCCCCCGCCCCCGCCGCCGGCGACGCATGACCCGTCGAATCGGCCGGCGCTAGGCGGCGTCCAGGTCGGAGTTCCGCAGATCGACACCAAGCTCTCGATCGGCACGGGATTCAATCCCGATCGCGACGCCCAGCCGCTGGTGCGCATTCCGCCGCAATATCCCGAACGCTGCATGGCGACGGCGAAACCGAGAGAGCAGGTGCAGCTGGAGTTCGACGTGACGCCTGAGGGAACCACGACCAACATTCGCGTCATCGGTTCGACCAACAGCTGCCTTAACCGCGAGGCGGCGCGATCGGTCGAGCGGTGGAAGTACCAGCCCAAGATCGTGGATAACAAAGCCGAATGGCGCCGGGGCGTGCAGACGACCGTGACCTTCGAATTGACTGAGTAGGGATGGAGCGGCGCGCGCCGCCGAGTTGGGAAGTTGGATTGGTTCAGGGCGGCAACATGACGGACGATCGCAAGTCGAGACTGTTCCTGGCGGGCGCCATGTTTGCGCTAGCGTCGGGGGGATTCGTGATGTTGGCGACGCCGTCGCCTGCTTTCGCCCAGCGCGGATCGACTCTCGATTCGAGGGAATATGGGGACGATCGCGACTCGACCGCGACGATGCAGGAAGGCGAGGAGGAGCAGCCGCAGCGACGCTCGCAGCAGCTCGATCCCGCGAACGCCCAGCGCCTCCTGAAGATTTATGAGCTCATGCAGGCGGACCAGTACCAGGCCGCCCTCGCCGAACTGAACAAGCTGATCGCCGAGCGCGGCGAAAGCATGAAGCCCTATGACAAGGCGACGACCTACGAACTGCGCGGCAGCGTCAAGTACAATCTTGACGATTATCGCGGCGCGCTCAGGGATTTCGAAACAGCGCTCGGCACCAACGCGCTCGATCCGGCGCGCAACAACCAGCTACGCTACTTCATCGCACAGCTCTATTTCCAGCTTGAAGATTACGCTGCGGCCATCCGCGGCCTGAATGAGTGGATCCGCGCCGCGCAGGCGGCCGGCCAAACAGTCGACCCGAACGCCTACTATCTGCTCGCCGCCGCCTATATCAAGCGCCAGCCGGCGGACTATCGCGCCGCCAAGGATCCCGCAGAGAGGGCCGTCGCCGGCGCGCCCACGCCGAAGAAGAACTATTACGATCTCCTGAACCTCGTTTATTCAGAGACCAATGACGGGGCGAAAAGGGCGGCGCTTCTAGAGAAGATGATCAATCTCTGGCCGGGCGACCGAGCTTACTGGACGCAGCTCTCGGCGCTTTACGCCTCCCTCAACCGCGACGGCGAAGCCTTCTCCGTGCTCGAAGTTGCGTATCGCGCGGGTCTGATCACCAAAGAAGGCGATATCCTCACGCTGGTTCAATACTATTCCTTTTACGACAACCCATATCGCGGCGCGAAACTACTCGAGCGCGAGATGGCGACGGGGACCGTCGCCGAGACCGTCAAGAACCTCACGCTGCTGTCGCAGCTTTGGAGCCAGGCGCGCGAGCATAAGCGCGCCATTCCGGTGCTCGAAAAGGCTTCGCGCCTGTCGGACAAGGGCGAACTCGCCTACCGTCTCGGTCAGGTGCTGCTCGCCGACGAGCAGTATGCAAAGTCGGAAGCGGCCCTCCGCGCCGCGCTGGCGAAGGGCGGCATGACAGCGGTCCAGACCGGCGACTGTCACCTCCTGCTCGGCACGGCGATCTTCGCTCAGGCCGGCCCTGGCGACCGGGCGATCCGCTCTCGCGCCCGCGAAGCCTTCGTACGCGCCACCAATTATCCGAACGTCTCTGTGCAGGCGCGTCAGTGGGTCGGCTATATTGACGAAGTCAATCGCGTCGAAGAGCTGCAGGACACGCTGGAATGTCAACAGCGCGAAGAGGCGCGCATTGCGGATGTCGAGCGGCTGAAGCAAGGCGCTCAGGTTTGCCGCCTGCAGGGGCGTAATGATTGCGACCAGATCATCGCCAAATTGAGGGAAATCGAGAACGCAAAGGAAGACTGCTCCACGCCGAGGTCGGGGTCGGCTCCGGGCGGGGGTGCGGAAGTCTCGCCCGCGCCGCCGGGATCGGCGCTGAACGAGCCCGATGCGCCGGCGACGCCCGACGCGACGCCGCCGCCGGCGGAACGTCCCAAGCTCGAGGCGGAGAAGCCGAAGCCGGAATAAGTGTTGATCAGGCAGTCATCAGAGGGCGGATCGAAAGGTCCGCCCTCTTTGTTCACCGCTCCAGCCGGACCAGCGCTTCGTCGAGCGCCTGGAGGAAGCGCGAGCTGTCCTGCTTCGTGAACGGCGCCGGCCCGGCGGCGCCGCTCACCTCCGCGCCGGCCCTCAGGTCCGCCATGATGGCTCGCGCCGCAATCGCGCTCCCAATCGAATCCTTCGTAAAGGGTTTGCCGTTCGGCGCGATGACCGCCGCGCCCTTCTTCAGACAGCGCTCAGCCAGAAGAATGTCGCCGGTGATTACGATCGACTTCGCCCCCGCCCGTTCGGCGATCGCGTCGTCCGCTGCGTCAAATGCGTCGCCGACGGCGAGGCGCGCGATCAACGGATGATCGGGAATGCGGAGGAAACTGTTGGAGACGACGGTGACTGCGATGTTCCGTCTGAAGGCGACCTTGTAGATCTCGTCTTTCACCGGACAGGCGTCGGCGTCGACCAGGATATGAGCTTGTTCCACCGCCGTCCCGCTTCGTCGACTGGGCTCTAGGCGACTTGCAGCCGCAAGTAGCTAAGAAGGTCAGATCGCGTGATGAGGCCTTCGAACTTGCCGCTCTTGGTCACCACCGCGACATAGCCTTTGGCGAAGACAGGCAGCAGCTCCTCCATCGGCTGGCCGGCGTCGAGGGTCATGACCCGATAGGTCATGGCCGATTTGACCGGGTCCTTGAATTTCTCTCGGTTGCGCACGACCGCGAACAGGATGTCCTCTTCGTCGATGATGCCGGCGATGGTCCCGTCTTCGTTCAGCACCGGCAGTTGCGAGATGTCGTAGAGCTTCATTCGTCCGTAGGCGGTGAGCAGACGATCGTCCGGTTTCACGGTGACGGTCTGGCGCTCGGAGTGCTTGCGGGTGATGAGATCAGTGAGGTCGCCCTTCGGCGCCCGCTTGATGAAGCCCTGGTCGTACATCCAGTAGTCGTTGTACATCTTGGAGAGATACTTGTCGCCGCGATCGCAGACGAACGCGACGACGCGCTTTTTCGCCTTCTGCTCGCGGCAATATTTGAGCGCCGCGGCGAAGATCGTGCCCGAGGAAGAACCGCCGAGCACGCCTTCTTTCTGCAGCAATTCGCGCGCCGCTTCGAAGCTCTCCTTGTCGGTAATGCCATAGGCTTTCTTGACCCGCGACAGGTCGCAGATATCCGGAATGAAATCCTCGCCGATGCCCTCGACCAGCCACGAGCCGGACTCGTTCGGCTTGACGCCCGTATTGACGTACTCGGTCAGGATCGAGCCCTTGGGGTCGGCGAGAATGAGTTCGACATGGGGCGCCGCTGTCTCGAAGAAGTGCGAGAGTCCGCTGATCGTGCCGCCCGACCCTACGCCGGCGACGATCGCATCGAGCCTCTTCCCCATCTGGCCCCAGATTTCCGGCCCCGTCATCCGTTCGTGTGCGGAAGGGTTCTCCTTGTTGCCGAACTGGTTCACATAGAAGGCGCCGGTCTCGTCGGCGATCCGCTGCGCGACGTCCTGATAATAGTCGGGATGCCCCTTGACGACGTCCGAGCGCGTAAGCCGAACGTCCGCCCCCAGCGCCTTGAGGTGAAATATCTTCTCCTGCGCCATCTTGTCGGGGACGACAATGATGAGCCGGTAGCCCTTCTGCGCGGCGACCAGCGCCAGCGCGAGACCCGTATTCCCCGCCGTTGCTTCGACGATCGTGCCGCCGGGCTTGAGACGACCGTCCTGCTCGGCGGCTTCGATCATGGCGAGGCCTATGCGGTCCTTGATCGAACCCCCCGGATTATTCGACTCGAGCTTCAGGAAAAGTTCGCACGGCCCCGTATCGATCTTCGAGATCTTCACCATCGGCGTCTTGCCGATGCCTTCAAGGACATTGTCGTAGACCGGGCCGAAGGGAGTTTCCTGCATGGCGAATCTCGTCGAAGCGGCGCGAAGTTGCTCGCGACCATTAACGCTTCGCACCTTATTGAGGAAGCCTTAAGGGATCGCTCGCAGCGCCGAGTCGCGGCCGGGCCTCAGGACGTCGTCCTCCGAGTTCTCCCCGAGCGACTCATTGACGTGAAGCGCGGAAAGGAACGCGAGAACGTCGTGTCGGCGCGCAAGGCCCGCGGCGCTCCCGAATGGGTCGGCCTCGAACTTCGCAAGGTCCTGCAGTCACGCCGTCCACTCGTCTTCGGATAGGAGGCCGCGCCGGGCCGCGTAAAGAACGGTTCGGGCGAGGCGCTCGCTCTCGCCGAAGACATAGGAGTGGCCCTCGGGCGCGACCTTTGCCGCGACAGCGTCACGAATCAGGACGAGGTCCGCCTCGCCATACGCGGGATTGAGCGCGAGTTGCAGCAGCAGCTCGGCGCCGTGATCGCACGCGCGGGCAACTTAGACGCACTTACGATGCAAGGCTGCGTTGAATGCGCCGCGACGAGTCCTCCTTGCGAGGGGCTCTGGCGCTTTCGCGAGCTGGCTGCCGGTCGGCGCCCGCTGATTAGCCGCTGTTTCCGCGGCTGGGCTTCACCCGGGCTCCGCGCAAGTCCCGAATGAAGAAGCGAGCGGGGTGCAGCGCGTGTGCGACGTCCCGTTCGACAGGGGAGGGGGCGCCGCTGAGTTCGGCGGCGACAAATGCGGCGCAATAGGGCCCGGTGACCAGCCCACGCGAGCCAAGTCCTGCGAGGATGTAGCGCCGTGGAGCCGCTTGCGCAGGAGGATAATCGCGCCTCTTGCCGACGCGCAGATCGTCATAGGCGGCGCCGTAAAAATCCCAATCGGGCAAGGCGCCGACGACGGGCAGCCGATCCGGAGTCTGGCAGCGCGCGGCGGCCCGCGGCGTTGATTGCTCCGCCTCAAGACGAACGGCGACCGCGCGGGCGGCGGCGCGGATATTCTCTTCCGTGGCGCGTCGGCTGACATGGGGTGCGGCGCCGGCCGCCAAAGGCTCGAAGGTTGCGCCGACGACGAGGCCGCCTCCGGGGGCCGGCGCCGCGTACGGACCGAAGGCGATCGCCTGTGGCGGCGCCGGCGCATCGCTGAACCAGTCGATCTGCCCAAGGACGCCCTTGAGCGGCAGGGTGCGCGCTTCAAAGAAACGCGAGGCGTCTCTTCCGTTGGCGAGGATTGCGGCGTCAAACCGGCGCCTCGCGCCGCCATGAAAGACGACGGACACGCCGTCGACTGCATCTTCGAAGGCGATCGCCGTCGCCCGCAGAAGTTCCGCGCGCTGCGCCAGCCGCCGGCAATAGGCGGCCGGATCGATGACGCCGGCCTGCGGAAAGAAGAGGCCCTCGGGGCGTCGCTCGATCCATCCGCTCGGCAAGAGCCCGGCGGCGGCGATTTTGTCCTGCCGAGTCCGCTCCGCGTCGTCTGTCGCCAGCAGCAAAGCCCCGCAGCGATTGAACAGGGGCCCGCCGTCCCCGCCAAGGCGGGAGATCGTCCGCAACGCATGGAAATAGGCCTGCCGGAAGAAGCGCGCGGCAGGCGTGTCGCCGAGATCGAGCCTCGGCATGATGAGCGCTGCGGGATTGCCCGATGCGCCGCCAGCGACGTCCAAGGGATCGATGAGCGTCGGCGCAAGACCGACTCCCGCTAGCGCGTCGGCGAGGCTCGCGCCGGCTATCCCCGCGCCGATGATGGCGACGTTCGCGCCAGGCGGCAGGCTGAGCGGGGCTCGGTGAAACCAGGGATCGGGCGCCGCAGAGATGGTTGTGGAACGCGGAGGTCCGTCTTGCAACTGCGCCGTCAGCATCTCGCGCTTGCGACCAAAGCCGACGCGCTTCCCAACGGAGAACCCCGCGGCTCGAAGCGCGCGCCGCACCTCGCCGGCGACTGTGAACGTCGCCGCCGTTGCTCCGTGGGCTGAGAGCCGGGCGATTTCGTCGAAAATCTCGGGCCGCCACATGTCTGGATTTCGCGCCGGCGCGAAGCCGTCGAGAAACCAGGCGTCGACGGCCCCTTCGGCGGCGCGCAAGGACGCCAGCGCGTCGCCGAAGATAAGAGTGAGGTTCGCGGCCGCGCAGTCTCCGTTTTGGCCGTCCCGCGCCTCAAGGCGAAGGCGGTGAACGCCGGGAGCGGGCGGAGGATACTCGGCGCGCAGCGCCGCGCTGAGGTCTGCGAAGCCCGGCCACGCCTTATGCGCCCGCCGGAGATCGTCCGTACGGAGCGGATGCTTCTCGATTGACAGGTACTCGAGCGGGGTTCGCGGCGCGACGCTTTGCTGCAACGCCCATGTTGCGAGAAAATTGAGACCCGTGCCGAATCCGAGCTCTCCGATCACGAAGCGGCGGGCCGACGCCAGCCGGCGGGCCAGATCATTGCCGTCGAGGAATACGTGTCGGCTCTCGGCGGGGCCGTCCCCGGAGAAGTAGATGTCGCCAAATGAAATGGACCGGGGCGCGTCCGCGACCCAGTCCAATTCCGCAGGCGCAATCTTCGTAGGCCCGGCTTCGGTCATCGAAGCCGAGGCTACCTACTTGGAGGCGAAGGGAAAGAGCTTTTCGAACGAGGCGAACGCCGGAAGCGACGAGAACGACTTGGAGAGCGGCTGGAACGATTCCCGCGCGACTTCGACCGAGGTCTTGGCGAGTTCGCGCGTGCGCTCGACCCGTGTTTCGAAAAGATTGGTCCAGTAGTTGCGCTGGATTTCGAGCGCATCGGCCATGGTCTTGGCGCGGGCGAGTTCGTTTACGAAGGTGACGGCTTCGCTCGCCTCAGTGCGGGCCGCTTCCGCCATGTCGGCGCTGATCGACTGAAGCCGCGACTGGGTCGCTTCGAGATTGCTGCGGAGCGCCGACATGACTTCTTCCGTCTGCCCGCGGAGCGTCTCGGCGTTCTCGCTGAATGCGTTGAGGACGGTCTGGAACTGGTCGTTAGCGGCGGTGGTGAAGCTAGCGCCGGCGTTGAACGCATCGACGGTGTTGTCCGCAACGAGCTTGGCGCTCTTCCGAACGGTTTTCTTGGCGGCCATTGGATCTCTCCCTAAAGAAACATGCGCCGCCTTTGTGCAGCGCAACATGGCGCGGGAGATATGCTCCTTTGTGCAGTGCAGCAAGATCGCGGCAGCGAATTAGGTATCACGAATTATTTCAATTCGTTGCAGACCCGTCGCCAGTAGCGCCCGTAGCGGAACCGCCGGTTAGTTTCTCGAGCGTCGACGCCGAGGCATAGGCGTCAGCCGGCAGGCCCTGGCTGCGCTGCCAGGCCCGCAAAGCCTTTTTCGACCCCGCGCCCAAGACTCCGTCGATCGGGCCAGGGTCGAATCCCCTGTCCTTCAGCGCCTGCTGCAACGCCTTGCGCTCAGAGAGCGTCAGCGCGCGATCCTCGCGCGGCCAGCCCGCAACGAGCCCCTCATTGCGGCCGTCGATCCGATCTCCGAGCATGGCGATCGCCAGTCCGTAGGCGGTCGAATTGTTATATTTGAGGATCGCATCGAAATTCTGGAAGACAATGAAAGCGGGACCGCGTGCGCCAGCCGGGAGAAAAACGCGGCCGCGCATGTTCGGGTCCATCTCGCCGAGATCGCCTCGTGCGGCGGCAATGCCGGCGGAACGCCATTCCGCCAGCGCCCTCTTGATGTCCACGTCCGCGAGTGCGTAGTCAAACCCCTGCGGCAGCATCACCTCGACACCCCAGGGCTGTCCCGAACGATAGCCCGAATGCGCGAGATAGTTGGCGGTCGAAGCGAAAACGTCGCCGAGATTGGTCCACAGGTCGCGGCGGCCGTCGCGGTCTCGGTCCACGGCGAAAGTCAGGTAGGTGGTCGGGATGAACTGCGTGTGCCCCATGGCGCCGGCCCAGGAGCCGCGCAGCTGTTTGCGGTCGGCGTAGTTGTTCTGCAGGATCTTCAGCGCGCCGATCAGCTGCGCTCGGCCATAGGCTGTCCGCCGGCCCTTCCAGCCAAGCGTCGCCAGCGCCTCGATGACGTCGTAATCGCCCATCACCGCGCCATAGGAGGATTCCTGTCCCCAGATCGCGGCGATCGTCTCGGCGGCCACGCCGTAATCTGCTTCGATTTCCGCAAGCAGCGCACGATGTTCCGCCAATTTCGCGCGGCCGGCTCCGACGCGGTTCTCGGAGAGCGCGCTGTCAAGGTAATCCCACACGTTGCGAGCGAATTCGGGCTGATTGTCGTTCAATTCGAAGACACGCGGGTTGATCCGGATATCTGAGAGAGCGCTGTCGAGGACTTCCTTCCT
This sequence comes from Parvularculaceae bacterium, assembly GCA_013389105.1. Taxonomy (GTDB): domain Bacteria; phylum Pseudomonadota; class Alphaproteobacteria; order Caulobacterales; family Parvularculaceae; genus Amphiplicatus. The sequence goes on from JACADZ010000034.1 coordinate 20,411, forward strand.
GATGCCGGCGGCCGAAGCTTCCGATCGAAAACTCTTTATCCAGTCTTCGAAGCTGGGGTCCTGCGCGGCGGCGGGCGTCGCAACCGCCATAAGGCCCGCCAGTATGACCGCTCTCACCCGCATCTTATATCCTTCTTTGGCCGCCTGCCGTCTTAGGGCGAAGCGCCGCCGCCCGACAAGGGAGCCGAAGGCAAGACTTGGACCGCAGGCAGCAAGAGGATCAGATTACTTCGCGCAGCACCTTGTCCGCGAAGGGCTTCGTCACCAGCAGGACGCCGCAAGGGGCGTCGCGAACGAGGTCGCGCGAGGCGGCGCCCGAAAGGAGCGACCCCCAGAATCCCTTCTGGTGAGAGCCGGCGATAATGAGATCGGCTCCGGCCTTCTTGGCATAATCGGTCACGGCGCCTCCCGGTTCGCCGTCCAGCATGTGCACGCGGGCATTGGGAACGAGGCCCGCGGCGAAAGCCTTGAGCGCGCGCTCGTCGGCTTCGCGGGCCTCCCGATTCGCGGCGACGGCCTCCTGCGTCAACGGACCCGCCAGCGCCCCGATCTCGCTGCCGAACCCGGCGACCGGATTAACCGTCGGCCACGCGCTCACGACGTGAATGACGGCGTCATAGCTGGCGATCGAACGTGCGGTCAGGAGGACCGCTTTGGCGAGATCGTCATGAACTTGTATGGCGGCGACCAGAGTCTTGAGCCTCATAAATTCCTCCTGCTTGCACTCGAGTATAAGCTGGAAACACCGGGCCGGGTTTGATCCTGGTCATAATCGTGTGGCGACGGCGCGTCGAAGGCTTCGTTAACCGTCGTCCCGTCTACTGAGCGCCCAACCGGCTTATGACCCTGAAGCTCACCCTGAAGCCCGGCGAGCGCATCGCCATTAACGGCGCCGTTCTCGTGAACGGCGACCGGCGCGCTGTCTTTGCCGTGGAAAACCAGGCCCGGATCCTGCGCGAAAAAGACATCCTCCGCCCCCATGAGGCTGATTCTCCGGCCAAGCAGATCTACCTGCCGATCATGATGATGGCGCTGGAACCCGAAGAGAAGGAGCGTTTCCTGCCGCACTATGAAGCGCGCCTCACGGAGTTCGCCGAGGCCGTGACCGACGCCGCGGCCTTGCAGACCTGCGCCCGACTGGCGGCTGCGGTCGCGAACGAGGAGTTCTATCTCGCGCTCACGCTGTGCCGGCGTCTCATCGAGTTCGAGAAAACACGGCTCGCCCATGTCGCATGACGCCTATCGCAAGGCCTCGGCCGCGATCGCGAGTCCGAGAGACGCGGAGTACCGCGCCTTTTCAGAGGCGACCCGCCGACTCATCGAGGCCGGCGGATCCGGCCGTCGGGACCTGCGCGCGTTGATCGAGGCCATCCACCTCAACCGCACGCTTTGGGGCAAACTCGCCGCGGACTGCGGCCAGGGCGAAAACGCGCTTCCCGCCGATACGCGCGCGCGCATCATTGCGCTGGCGCGCTGGGTCTCGGACTATTCAAGCGACGTTATGCGCAAGGGCCAAAGTGTCGATCCGCTCGTCGACGTCAACCGCATCATCATGGGCGGCCTTTCGCCCGTGCGAGCGCCCTAAGGGCGGGCGCGGCGAGACGCGGCAGATTATGCCGAACCGGCAAGAATAGCCCGGCAGGACTTTCCACCCGGGCTGTAACGATTGCGCAACCTTACTTTCATGAGCGAGGCGCCGCGCGCCGTTCGCGCGCCTTGTTCATATCTGTATACGGAAGATGAATCGGCCCTGGACTTGCGAGGCGACGTACGCCGGCGCCGCCGGACCTCGCGAAAAATCGCGGGGCTCATCCCAGAAAGGGCGACATGATATGATCTCGGTCAGCACCAATCCCGGCGCGCTCATAGCGCTGCAAAATCTCACCAGAGTCACCGACAGCCTCGCCGAAACCCAGCGGCGCGTGTCGACCGGCCTCCAGGTTTCCTCGGCCAAGGACAACCCGGCGATCTATGCGCTCGCCCAGCAGCAGCGCGCGCAGCTCGCCTCGCTGGAGACCGTGCAGCAGGGGCTGAGGGTCGGCGTTTCGACCGTCGACGTGGCGCTCGCCGCGGGCGAGTCGATCAGCGACGTGCTTGTCGAAATGCGCCAGCTCGCCTCGCAGGCCGCCGATAGCCAGCTCTCCGCGAACGACCGCCAGCTCCTGCAGGACCGCTACGCCGACCTTGCCGACCAGATCACCCGCCTTGTCGACTCCGCCAATATCGGCGGGCGCAACCTGATCGCCAGCGGCGCGGCGGATATGACGGTCATCGCCAGCGACGACGGCTCATCGACCATCACGGTGGCGGCGCAGGACCTCTCCATCGGCGGCGGCATCATCAACGTTTCGGCTGACGGCTCGGCGCTGTCCTCCTCGGGCGGGGCGCAGACGGAACTCGCCAACATCATTGCGTCGATCGACGCGCTCTCCTCGGCTCTCGGCGCGCTCGGCGGCGGCGGCAAGGCGCTGACGCTGCAGGATCGTATTCTTAACCGGGTCTCGGATGCCGTCGAAATCTCGATCGGCAACCTTGTCGACGCCGATCTCGCGCGGGAGAGTTCGCGCCTGCAGGCGCTGCAGGTGCAGCAGCAGCTGGCGATCCAGACGCTGTCGATCGCCAACGCCGCGCCGAACTCGATCCTGGCGCTGTTCGCGTAAACGGGGAGGCCGCCGCGGGCTTTCGATCATGACGGCCCGCGGCGGGAAAAACCGCCATGGACCTGCAACGCATGCCAGAAGCGACGCCTGCTCCGTCCAACCAGGGCGTCGAACGCGCCGCAGCGCTGGCCGAAGGCCGCAAGCGCCTTTCGGCCGAAAGTCGTCAGTCAGCTGAAGCTGCGCGCGCGAGACAGGCAGAGCAGATCGCGCAGCTTCGCGAGGTGGTCGCGCACGCGACCGGCGCCAACACGCGCGTCGCCATCTCGCGCGCTCCGGAGGCCCCGATCTTCCTCTATCGCGCCATCGACGAGGCGACGGGGGAGGTGGTGCAGGAGTGGCCGCGACTGGAGTTTCTTGCAGCGTCCCGGGCGGCGCTCGCCGCGGCCGCGCCTGAGCCCGCCGGTCCTACGGTTGACCGGCAGGCGTGATCGCCCCGCGTCGACGCCGTCATTGACCGACCTTGAGCGGCGGGCCCATAAGCGCCGCCATGCCCGTGCAGACCGCCGCCCGCCATCTCGTGGACGCCCTCACCATGAACGGCGTCAGCCACGTCTTCTGCGTGCCCGGCGAGAGCTATCTCGCCGTGCTCGACGCGCTTCACGACGTCCGTGATCGGATCAAACTGATCGTCTGCCGGCACGAGGCGTCCGCGGCCAACATGGCGGAGGCCTACGGCAAGCTCACGGGCAAGCCGGGGGTCGTCATGGTGACGCGCGGGCCCGGCGCGACGCAAGGGGCCGTCGGCGTCCACACCGCCTTCCAGGACTCGACGCCGATGATCATGTTCATCGGCCAGGTCGCGCGCGACATGATGGACCGCGAGGCCTTCCAGGAGATCGACTACCGGCGAATGTTCGCCTCTGTCGCCAAATGGGCCGGGCAGATCGACGTCGCGTCGCGCGTCGGCGAATATGTGAATCGCGCTTTTGCGACCGCAATGAACGGGCGACCAGGGCCTGTCGTGCTGGCGCTTCCTGAGGACATGCTGACGGAGGAGGTCGAGGCGCCTGCGCTTCCTCCGGCGCCCCGCGCGCTGGCCGCGCCCGACGAGCGCGCCTTCGAGCGCTTCCGCGAGCTGCTCGGCGGGGCCGAGCGGCCGTTCCTTCTTGTCGGCGGCGGCGGCTGGACGGCCGACGCGGTCAGGGACCTGAAGACCTTTGTCGAGGCGACCGGCCTGCCGGTCGGCGCCTCGTTCCGGTCGAAGGATCTGTTCGACAATCTTCACCAGCAATATGCGGGCGACGTCGGCATCGCGCCCAACCCGAAGCTCGCCGAGCGCCTCAAGGCCTCCGACCTCGTCATCGCCTTCGGTCCGCGGCTCGGCGAGATGACGACGTCGGGCTACACGCTGCTCGAGGCGCCGCTGGCCAAGCAGCCGCTCGTTCACATTCATGCCGGCGCGGAAGAGCTCGGGCGCGTCTACGCGCCGATGCTTGCTATTCTGGCCTCGCCGGAGGCCATGGCGCGCGCGCTCGCCGCCGAGCCTTGGAGCATCGATCAAAGCTGGCTGCAGCAGGCCCGCGAGGCGCATGCCGACTTCGAGGCGTTTTCACGGCCTGTCGAGGTCAAGGAAGGGGTCAACCTCTCCGAAGTCTTGTCCTTTCTCGACCGGGCGCTGCCTAAAGACGCGATCGTGACCAACGGCGCCGGAAACTTCGCCGGCTGGCTGCACCGCTTCTACCGGCACAAATCGTTCAAGACGCAGCTGGCCCCGACTTCCGGCGCTATGGGCTACGGCTTCCCGGCGGCCCTGGCGGCGAAGGCGGTGCTGCCCCACCGGGATGTCGTGTGCGTCGCCGGCGACGGCGACTTCATGATGGCCTCAAGCGAACTCGCGACAGCCATGCATCACGACCTGCCCGTGATCGTGCTCATTTCGAATAACGGGACCTACGGCACCATTCGCATGCATCAGGAGCGGGAATATCCCGGGCGCGTGTCCGGCACGGACCTCACCAATCCGGATTTTGCGGCCTTCGCCCGGAGCTTCGGCGCCTTCGGCGCGACGGTGACGCGCACGGAGGAATTCCCCGCCGCTTTCGAAGCGGCGCAAAGGAGCGGCAAGCCTGCGGTCATAGATCTGCGCACCTCGCCTCGGGAAATCGCGCCGGGGAAACGACTCTGAGATCGCCGTCCCCCGCTGGCGCAAACCTTGCGAGGGGTAGCAGCGGGGGGCGCCAATGCCGCGAAACGTCGGGATGGCTTGCGCTGCGGGCCTATTAGCCGCGCTGTCGCCGGCGGCCGCCGGCGGCTTGACGATTGACCTGACGGCAGGGGTTGAATCAACCTCGGTCTTCCGGGGTTACCGGGCGCGGCGCCTCAACCCCAATCCTTACGCCGTTCTCGATCTGGAACAGGGACCGCTCTACGCCGGCCTTTATGCGGCGCCTGCGGCGTTCGGTCCGGAAACCAACGCCCTCCTCACCGGCTACGCCGGCTGGCTTCCGGTTGTCGCAGGCTTCGAACTCGATCTCGGGGTCGGCTACTACGCCTTTCCGGACTCGCGCGTCTACGAGATCGACAGCGACGGCGACGGCCTCGCCGATCATTCAGGACGCAAGGGGCTGATCGAGCCCTATGCCGGATTCGCGCGCGAGGTCGCCGGCCTCGCCGTCGAAGCATTCGTCTTTTACACGCCCGACTCGCTCGGCGAGACCGGGCCCGGCTGGTACGGCAGCGCCGAGGTCGCGCGCGAGCTCGGTGAAGGAATTTCGCTGGTCGCCGGGTACGGGGTCAGCCGGTTCAACAACGATCAGCTTAATGACGATTACGACGACTGGCGCGTCGCCGTCGAAAAATCCCTGTTCGGATTCGACCTGAAGCTGCGTTACTCGGACACGGTCGGCGCGCTCGGGTCCGACAACCGAACTTTGTCGCTTATCGTCGAACGGCCGTTCGGCGTTCTCGGGTCTGCAAGGCGCGACGAGGAGGATTTCGACAAGATCCGCAACCGCTTCATTATCGACAAGTGTCGGCTGATGGCGGGCCGCTAGGCGGCGCCTTCGGCTCAGCCGATTCTCACGAGCGCGTGCTTCTTCTTGCCGATGGAGATCTTGGCGGCGCCGTCCACAAAATCGGCGGCCGTCAACAAGCGCTCCTCCGCTAACGGAACATCGTTCACCTTGAGGGCGCCGGCGGCGATATGCCGTCGGCCTTCGCCTTTCGAGGCGATCAGCCCCGTCGCGAGAAACTGTTCAAGCAGCGGCGCGCCGGCGGCGACGGCTTCCGTCGAGATCGTCGCCGTCGGCAAGCCTTCCGCCGAGGCGCCCTCCTCGAACGTCTTGCGCGCCGTCTCGGCGGCGTCGTCCGCGGCCTTGCGGCCGTGAAGGAGCGCCGTCGCTTCGTTGGCGAGCACTTTCTTCGCCTCGTTGATTTCGGCGCCGGCCAGCGCGGCGAGACGGCGGACCTCGCTCATCGGCAGCACCGTGAAGCGCGCCAGCAGGGTCGGCACGTCGGCGTCCTCGGCGTTGCGCCAGTATTGCCAGTAGTCGTAGGGGCTGAACATGTCGGCGTTCAGCCAGACGGCGCCGCCTTCCGTCTTGCCCATCTTCTTGCCGGCGGCGGTGGTCAGCAGCGGCGTCGTCAGGCCGAAAACCTCCGCCCCGTCCTTGCGGCGCACGAGCTCGACCCCGTTCACGATGTTGCCCCACTGGTCCGAGCCGCCCATCTGGAGGGTGCAGCCATGCCGGCGATAGAGCTCGTGAAAATCATAGGCCTGCATCAGCATGTAGTTGAACTCGAGGAAGGTCATGGGGCTCTCGCGCTCGAGGCGGAGCTTGACCGAATCGAAGGTCAGCATGCGGTTGATGGTGAAATGGGTTCCGTAATCGCGCAGAAACTCGACATAGCCGAGCTTCGAGAGCCATTCGTCGTTGTCGGCCATGATCGCGTCCTGCGGCCCTGAACCGAACCGCAGAAACTTCTCGAATACGCCCTTGATGGAAGCGATGTTCGACGCGATGTCGGCATCGGAGAGGAGCGCGCGTTGCGCGTCCTTGCCAGTCGGGTCGCCGACCTTGGTCGTCCCGCCGCCCATGAGCGCGATCGGACGATGCCCGGTCTGCTGGAGCCAGTAAAGCATCATGATCTGGATGAGGCTGCCGGCGTGGAGCGACCTCGCCGTGGCGTCGAAGCCGATATAGCCGGTCAGCGTTTGCCTTGAGGCGCGGGCGTCGAGTTCATCAAGATTGGTCGCCTGATGGATGAAGCCGCGCTCGTGGAGTACGCAAAGGAGATCGGACTTGAAGGACGTGTTAACCTCGGAAGTCATATTGGTCGCGGGTTGAGATATAGCGGGGCCGGTAGCATTTTCGCGAGGCCTTTCCAACCCAAGCGGAGAGCGCATGGCCGACGTGTTGACCGCCCTCGGGCTCATGAGCGGGACTTCGCTCGACGGGATCGACGCGGCCATCCTCAAGACTGACGGCGAGACGGTCGTCGAGAGAGGACCGTCTCTTTTCACGCCTTATGGGCGCGAGATGAAAGTGTTCATCCGCCGCGCCGTCAAGGCGGCGATCGAGGGCCGCGACAGCGCGGCTGACATCGCCAAAGCGTCCGGCGAGGTGACGCAGGCGCACGCCAAGGCTGTCGAGGCTCTCCTCAGCGCGGCGGGCATGAGGCGCTCGCAGATCGACATCGTCGGGTTCCACGGCCAGACCATCCTGCATCGTCCGGCCCGAGACCGCCAAAGCGCCGGGCGCAGCTGGCAGATCGGCGACGGCGCGGCGCTCGCGGCCGAACTCGGGATCGACGTCGTCGCGGATTTCCTAGCCGCGGACATCGCGGCGGGCGGGGAGGGGGCGCCGCTGGCGCCGATCTACCATCTGGCGCTTGTGCGGCAACTTGATCGGGAGGGCTCGGTCGTCGTCCTCAATCTGGGCGGCGTCGCCAACGCCGCCTATTTCCCGACGGACGCCGAAGAGGAGGACATCCTCGCCTTCGACTGCGGTCCCGGCAACGGCCTCCTCGACGAATGGATGGAGCTTCGCACCGGCAAGCCGATGGATGAAGACGGCGCGCTGGCGCGGACGGGCAGGGTGCACTCCGGGGTCCTGCGCTCGATGCTGGCGAGCCCTTATTTTGCGCGCAATCCGCCCAAGTCGCTCGACCGCTACGATTTCAAACTCGACCCGGTGTTGACTCTCTCCGCCGCCGACGGCGCGGCGACGCTGACGGCGTTCGCCGCGGCCTCGGTTCGCGCCAGCGAGCGGTTCTTTCCAGCCCCGCCGGCGCTCTGGATCGTCTGCGGCGGCGGCCGTCGCAATGCGGCCCTCATGGAGGCGCTGTCTAAGGCGCTGACCGGGGCCGTCGTTCCTGCGGAACGGGTCGGATGGCGGGGCGACGACCTCGAGGCGGAGTGTTTCGCCTATCTGGCGGTGCGTACACTGAACAAAAGGCCCATCACCTTCCCGCAGACGACGCGGGCGCCGCGGCCGCTCGGCGGCGGCGTTTTCTACAGATGCGCTCGAACGCCGGCGCCGGCCTAATCACCTGATCCGGCCTGGATCTGGGCTGGGTCGCCGAGGTCTTGGGGCGAGTTGCAAGAGGCCGCCCTGCTCGCCGTCGGGCAGGACCTCGAGGCGGCGAAGGCGCGGGCGCTCGCCGCTTGCCGGGCGAAATACAGGCCCGACGCCACGGCGGTATTCAGTTTCGACGGCGAGCGCGTCAAGGGCGTGGCGTCGGATTCAGTTCCGACGAGCCTCACCCGGCTGACGCCAGTATGATCGGTGAACAGATGATCCAGCCGGCTACCGGCTGCGGTCGTCCAGTCCTTCGATCGCGCCGAGGATCAGCCCGGCGATGGCGGCGATCGCCGCCGCTCGCGCCGGCTTGTCGCGCGATTCCTTGATGAGCGCGTCGTTAAGAAGGGCGCGCCAGTCGCCCTCGGCGCCGCCGGCCGGCGCGCCGTCCGGTCCGCCAAGACTGAGCGTCCCCTCGACCGTCGCATTAGGATTGGGGGCTTGCGCCCGCGTCTGGCAAAGCCAGCCGGCGAGCAGAAGGAAGGTCGCGCCGAGCGCTAACGCGGCCCAAGCGGGCGCCACGAGCTTAAGGGCCTCAACGACGGACGCCGCAGCGAACCCGGCTGCGAGCACGATGAGCCCGGCGGCCGCGAAGGCCCAGACCGCCCGTTTGACGGCCGCTTCGCCCTTGGCGCGCGCGGACTGGAGCAGATCGATCACCGCCTGGATCTCCCGGCGATCGCCTTGCCGACCATGTATCCGGCCGCGAAGGCGGCGCTGATCGAGGCGCCGGGATGGGCGCGCATTTCCTCGCGCAGCGCTTCGGTTCCGTCGGCGATGTTGGAACGGATGGCGTCTCCCTTGTTGCGGGCCTCGCGGATGGCCGCATCGAGAATGCCTTGCAGGCGGGCCGCGCGCGCCTCGTCGGGCGCAGCGGCGCTGCGCTCCTCCAACTCCGCAACGTCCTTCTTCATGCGCTCGAGCAGCGTATCGAAGGCCGTCTTGGCAGGCAGATCTTCGCTCATCGCCCCGGTCGCGTGCTTGATTGCCGATCCTAGCCGCGAATCCGAACGCATGAAAACGAGATCAACGCGGGCGCGCGCAGATCGCGCCCGATGTCGAACCTGGGCAACACCGGACGGACGCCTTCTCCGGGGATTTCGCTTTTGAGGCGCGTCAGCAAACCCGAAATCGCCTGTTGACGGCCCGCGGCCGCGACGGGCCGGCCCCGGCGACAAGGGCTGCGAGCATCGTCGGCGCGGCCGGCAACTTCATTGCCGCCGGCAGTTTCAAATCGGCCTGCGCCGTCCCGCCCTCAGACGCGCTCCGCCAGAATCTCCATCAGCAGCGGCGTCGTCATGAGCGTGCGCGGATCCTTCTCCGCCGCGTTCCATGCCCGCGCCACCTCGTCCGCCCACTCGGCGCTGACCACCCCGCGCTCAGCGAGGCGGCGCGCATGCGCCGGGACGAAGGTCTTGGGCCACTGCCAGGCGAAATCGCGGGGCGAAGCGCAGAAGGTGATCGGCCGCGCCTCGATGAGCCGCAGTCCGGCCTCGGGGAGGGCGGGGAGAATTCTCCGCGCGACATTGATGTCCCCGGCGTTGGCGAGCCAGTCGCGGATGGCGGTCTCAACGAATTCCGCCAACACCGGCTGCTGCGGCGTCCACGACATGACGCCCCAGTTGTAGTAGTCGTGGCAGATGAAGCGACCGCCCGGACGAAGCGCGGCCGCGAGCTTCTTCAGGACGCCGACAGGGTCGGCCATGAAGATGAAGACCCAGCGGATGAAGACGACGTCGACCCCCGCAACGGGGATGGGGTCGGTCCCAAGATCGACGCTGTGGAGGTCGATATTGGCGAGGCCCCGCACCCGCGCGCCCGCCTCGATCGCGTTGCGGAAATTGTCGGACCGGTCGAGCGCGTAGACCCGGCCTTCCGGCCCGACGATCTCGGCAAGGTCGAGGGTTGCGTGGCCGGGTCCTGACCCGGCGTCGATCGCCCGCCATCCCGTGGTGATGCCGGCTCGCCGCCAGACGTCAAGGACGTGCGAACGCCACACACGGTGTTGAACGCCGAGGCGAATGGTCTCGGCGTCATGGGTCCCAAGATAATAGCTGCGTTCCTCAGCCATTGGCGCTCCGCTCTAAGAGGGTCGGCCACATCCAGGCATCGGCCAGGTCCAATCATCTGATTGTGCCCCGCCTGGTCTGGCCGAGAAACCCGATTCTTGGCGGGGCGCAGCCGCGACTTTTGAGCCGCCGTCCAGCCTTTGCAACCACCGTCGACCCGGTCTAAAAGCCCGCAAAATTCAAAAGCGCATCGGGGCCTGCGATTCTTGCGGACGCCGGGCGACTCCCGCCACCCCACGGTCATCCCGGACCGAAACAGGACCCGCATTTGTCGCGCTGCACCATCCCATGACGATCGGAACCATCGCCTTCCTCGTCTTCGCCGCCGCCGCCATCGTTTCGGCGCTGATGGTCGTCGCCTCGCGCAATCCGGTCCATTCGGTGCTGTTCCTCATTTCGACCTTCATCTCGGCCTCCGGCCTCTTCGTGCTGATGGGGGCCGAGTATCTCGCGATGCTGCTCATCGTCGTTTATGTCGGTGCCGTCGCTGTCCTCTTCCTGTTCGTGGTCATGATGCTCGACATCGACTTTGTCGAACTGAAGCAGGGCTTTCTCCAGTACCTGCCGATCGGCGGCGCGCTCGCGGCGGTGGTGGTTGTCGAACTGATCCTCGTCGTCGCAGCCCGTTCGGTTCCGACCGACGCGGAAATCGCTAGGGCGCATCCGTTCATGAAGGCTGGCGAGACGGTTTCCGACCCCGCCGGTCCGAATAATGTCGAGGCGCTCGGCCTTATTCTCTACACCGATTACGTCCACCTCTTCCAGATTGCGGGAATCATCCTGCTCGTCGCCATGATCGGCGCGATCGTCCTGACGTTCCGCGCCCGCGAAGGGATCAGGAAGCAAGATCCGGCGTTCCAGGTCGCACGCAAGCGCGCCGATGCGGTCGCGCTAGTAAAGGTGAAGTCCGGGGAAGGGATCGGCGGCTAATGGAAATCGGACTGGGGGCCTATCTCACCGTCGCCGCCATCCTGTTCGCGATCGGCATGGCCGGCATTTTCGTGAATCGCAAGAACGTCATCGTCATTTTGATGTCGATCGAGCTCATGCTGCTGGCCGTCAACATCAATCTCGTCGCCTTTTCGCAGTTCCTCGGCGATCTGGTCGGCCAGGTCTTCGCTTTCATGGTCCTGACCGTGGCGGCCGCCGAGGCGGCGATCGGCCTCGCCATTCTGGTCGCCTATTTCCGCAATCGCGGCGATATCGCCGTCGAAGACGCCAACCTGATGAAGAACTGATTCATGGAGCCGTTCGTCGTTCTCCTGCCGCTGTTCGGCGCGATGCTGGCGATGCCCCTCGGCCGCCTCTCCGGACCCCGCGCGGCCGAGATCGCGACCACCGCGCTGGTCGGGCTCGCCGCACTCTATTCCTGGCATCTCTTCTTCGATGTCGCCATGGGCGCGCAGAACGCCCGCACAGTGACTCTGTTCACCTGGTTTTCGTCCGGCGACTTCGTCGCCGATTGGGCGGTGCGGCTCGATACGCTGTCGGCGGTGATGTTGGTGGTCGTCAACACCGTCTCGTTCCTCGTGCACTTCTACTCGATCGGCTACATGCACGAGGACGACGGCCGGCCCCGCTTCTTCGCCTATCTGTCGCTGTTCACCTTCGCGATGCTCTCGCTGGTGACGGCGGACAACTTCATGCAGCTTTTCTTCGGCTGGGAGGGCGTCGGACTGGCGTCCTATCTGCTCATCGGGTTCTGGTTCAAGAAAAAGAGCGCCAACGACGCGGCGATCAAGGCCTTCGTCGTCAACCGCGTCGGCGATTTCGGCTTCGCCCTCGGCATCATGGGCGTCTTTTACGTGTTCAAATCCGTCGAGTTCGACGCGGTGTTCTCGGTCGTCAAGGCCAACGCCGAGGTGACGCCGTGGGGCGCGGCGGCGGGCGCGCCGGTCCGCGACCTGACGATCACCTTCCTCGGCCAGGACTTTCACGCGCTGACGACCATCGCGGTCCTCCTTTTCATCGGCGCGATGGGCAAGTCGGCGCAATTCCTGCTCCACACCTGGCTCCCCGACGCCATGGAGGGTCCGACGCCGGTTTCCGCTCTAATCCATGCGGCGACCATGGTGACGGCGGGCGTCTTCCTCGTCTGCCGCTGCTCGATCATTTTCGAGAACGCGCCGGACGCCGCCGCGTTGGTCACGCTGGTCGGCGCGATCACCGCCTTGTTCGCCGCCAGCGTCGGCCTCCTGCAGGACGACATCAAGAAGGTGGTCGCCTATTCCACCTGCTCGCAGCTCGGCTTCATGTTCTTCGCCGCCGGCGTCGGCGCCTATGGCGCGGCGATGTTCCACCTCTTAACGCACGCCTTCTTCAAGGCGCTCCTTTTTCTGGGCTCAGGCGCCGTCATCCACGGAATGCATCACGAGCAGGACATCAAGAAGATGGGCGGCGTCAAAGAGCTGCTGCCCTTCACCCATATGCTGATGTTCATCGGCACTATCGCGATTACGGGCGTCGGCGCGCCGGGCCTCATCCTGTTCGGGGCGCCTTTCGGCACGGCTGGCTTCGTTTCGAAAGACGTGATCCTCGAGAGCGCCTTCCTCGCTGGCGAAGCGGGACGGCCGTTCGGAGCCTTCGCCTTCGGGATCGGCCTCGTCGCCGCGGTGTTCACGTCGTTCTATTCGTGGCGGCTCATGTATCTGACGTTCTACAGGCGCTCGCGCGCGCCCGAGCATGTGAGGAAGCATCCGCACGCCGCGCCCGACGCCATGATGATCCCGCTTGTTCCGCTGGCGATCGGCGCGCTCTTCGCCGGCATGGCGTTCTATCCGCACTTCGTGGGCAAGAATGCGGAGCATTTCTGGAACGGCGCCTTGTATCTTCCGTCGGCGGAGAGCCACGCCGCGGCGCCGTCGCATGGGGACGCAGGCGAAGCTGCTGCCTCGACGCCGTCGCACGCGGCGCCGGGTCCTGCCGACCACGCAGCGCCGGCCGCCGCCGAAGCGCACGTCGAAGGCGGGCATCATGTCCCGCTCTGGGTGCTCTGGGCGCCGTTCATCGCCATGCTGATCGGGCTCATGACGGCGGCGCTGCATTATGGACGCGGCGATCCGCTCAAGCCCGGTTTCCTGAGGCCTGGCGGCATTGTCTACGGCTTCCTCAAGAACAAGTGGTATTTTGACGAAATCTACGACTTCCTTCTTGTCAGACCGGCGCTCGCCTTCGGACGCTTCCTGTGGAAGGAGGGCGACGGACGCACCATTGACGGCGTCGGACCAGACGGCGTCGCCGCCGCGGTCGCCCAGGGCGCGCGCCGCATCGTCCGTGTGCAGACCGGCTATATGTACCACTACGCCTTCGCCATGCTGGTCGGCATCGCTCTATTCGTGACCTTCATCCTGCTGCGTTCGGGAGGCGGCGAATGACCGAAACCCTCGCGTCACAGCCCTGGCTCTCGCTCATCACCTTCCTGCCGCTGCTCGGCGCGATCCTCATCCCGGCGAGTCGCATGGGCCGGCCGGTCGACGCAAATGGACAGATGTCGGCGAAGGATCAGTCGATGGCCGACAAGGTTGCGAAAAACATCGCGCTCCTGTTCACGCTGATGACCTTCGTCCTCTCGGTCGTCGTCTACTTAGCCTATTACGACCCGGCGCTCCCCGGCTACCAGCTCGTCGAGAAGGTCGAGTGGCTGGGCGACGGCGTCAACTACAAGATGGGGGTCGACGGGATCTCGATCCTGTTCATCCTGCTCACGACCTTCATCATGCCCATCTGCATTCTCGCATCGTGGGATTCGATCAAGCACCGCATCGGCGACTACATGATGGCGTTCCTCGTGATGGAGACGCTGATGATAGGCGTCTTCTCGGCGCTTGATCTCTTCCTCTTCTACTTTTTCTTCGAGGGCAGTCTCATTCCGATGTTTCTCATCATCGGCGTCTGGGGCTCGAAGGGGACCAAGCAATTCGCCGGCATCGAGATGCCAAGCCGAGTCTACGCGGCTTTGAAGTTCTTTCTGTTCACGCTTCTCGGCTCCGTCCTGCTGCTGGTTGCGATGGCTTACATGTACTTCAAGGCCGGAACGACGGACGTTCCGACGCTCCAGCAATTCAAGTTCGACGCCGACGTGCAGACCTGGCTTTGGCTCGCCTTTTTCGCCTCGTTCGCGGTGAAGGTGCCGATGTGGCCGGTGCACACCTGGCTCCCCGACGCGCACGTCCAGGCGCCGACCGCGGGATCGGTGATCCTCGCCGCCATCCTCCTGAAGATGGGCGGCTACGGCTTCCTGCGCTTTTCACTGCCGATATTCCCAATCGCGAGCGATGCTTTCGCGCCGCTCGTGTTCGCCCTGTCGATCGTCGCCATCATCTACACCTCGCTGGTGGCTCTGGCGCAGGAGGACATGAAGAAGCTGATCGCCTATTCCTCCGTCGCGCATATGGGATTCGTGACGATGGGAACCTTCTCAGGCACTGAGCAGGGAGTTGAAGGCGCGCTGTTCCAGATGCTGTCGCACGGCTTCATCTCCGGCGCGCTCTTCCTGTGCGTCGGCGTCCTATATGACCGCATCCACACGCGCGAGATCGCGGCCTATGGCGGTCTCGTGCACCGCATGCCGTTCTATGCCTTTCTCTTTCTCTTTTTCACGCTCGGCAACGCCGGACTTCCGGGCGTCTCGGGATTCGTCGGCGAGTTTTTGACCATGACCGGCGCCTTCCTCTACAACAGCTGGATCGCCTTCTTCGCCGCGACGGGCGTCATCCTGTCGGCGGCCTACGCCCTCCGCCTCTATCGCCAGGTCATGTATGGAGAACTCTCCAAACCCGGCCTTCTGGCGATTCCCGATGTCGACCGCCGCGAGCTCCTGATGCTCGGGACGTTGATGGCGTTCGCGCTCTATCTCGGATTCAACCCGACGCCGGCGCTGGACGTGTTCTCGCCATCGGTTGACGCGCTTGTTGAGGGCTACAGCGCCGCGATCGCCGCGGGAGGCCGGTGATGGGCGTCTTCGAGAGCCTCACCTTCCTCGGGCCCGAACTGCTGCTCGCGGTCGGCGGCATGGCGCTGCTCATGTTCGGCGTGTGGCGCGGCGACAGCGTTTCGCGCCAGATCTCGATCGCCGCGGTGATCCTCCTGTCTCTGGCGCTGATCGCCGCCGCCTTCTCGCCGGCGGGACAGGGCGTCGGCCTTTTCGCCGACTCCCTGCGGATCGACGCCTTCTCGACCTTCGCCAAAATCATCATCTTCGCCGCCGCCGCGTTTGCGATCTTGATGTCGGACCGATACCTCGCCGGCGAGAAGCTCGGGCGCTTCGAGTACCCCGTGCTCGTGTTGTTCTCAGCCTTCGGCATGTCGCTGATGGCGTCGGCGAGCGATCTCATCACGCTCTACATGGGGCTCGAGGCCCAGAGCCTCGCGCTCTACATTCTCGCGACCTTCAATCGCGACAGCCGCCGCTCCACGGAAGCAGGACTCAAATACTTCGTTCTCGGCGCCCTCTCGTCCTGCCTTCTGCTGTACGGCGCTTCGTTGATCTACGGCTTCTCCGGCTCGACTCAGTTCGACGCCATCGCCGCCGCAGCGGCCGGCGCGGCGGATCGGACGGGGCTCGTCATCGGCCTCGTCTTCGTCATCGCGGGCCTCGCCTTCAAGGTTTCGGCGGCGCCGTTCCACATGTGGACGCCGGACGTCTACGAGGGCGCGCCGACGCCGGTGACCGCCTTCTTTGCGGCGGCGCCCAAGCTCGCCGCCATGGCCATGTTCGCGCGGACGCTGATTGAGCCGTTCCACCAGATGACGGACGACTGGCGCCCGGTGATCGCCATCATCGCCGTCGCCTCGATGCTGGTCGGTTCGTTCTCGGCGATCCAGCAGACCAACATCAAACGGCTGATGGCCTACTCGTCGATCGGCCACATGGGCTACGCGCTAATCGGTCTCGCCGCCGGGACGCGCGCGGGCGTGTCGGCCGTCCTCATCTATATGGCGGTCTATATCGTCATGACTATCGGCGCCTTCGCCTGCATTTTGCTGATGCGCCGGCGCGGCGGGCTGACCGAATCCATCGCGGACCTCGCCGGCCTCTCGAGAACCAACGCGCCGCTCGCCCTCATTCTGACGGCGCTGTTTTTCTCGCTTGCCGGCATCCCGCCGCTCGCCGGTTTCTTCGGGAAGTGGTTCGTATTCCTTGCGGCCGTGGAAGCCGGCCTCGGCTGGCTTGCAGTGGCTGGCGCCGTCATCAGCGTCGTCGCCGCCTTCTATTATATCCGGGTCGTGTGGATCATGTGGTTCGACGAGCCGGCGCCGGTGTTCGAGCGCGACATCGGCGGCGTTTTGGGCGTTACCGCGGCGCTCTCAGCCTTGTTGATGTTCCCTGTCGTTCCCGCGCTGATCGGCAGGCTGCAGCAGGCTGCGAGCGTCGCCGCAGCCGCGTTGTTCTGACGCATGCCCGCGTCGTTCTCCTCGGGCGCCGCGCTGGCTCTGTTTGAAACGCTCGATTCGACATCGCTCGAGGCGCGGCGTCGCGCGGCGATCGGCGCGCGCGGGCCCCTCTGGATCGTCGCGCTCGAACAGACGGCCGGCTATGGCCGACGCGGCGCCGCGGGGGGGGGCGGCCTCGG
>JACADZ010000022.1 GCA_013389105.1 Parvularculaceae bacterium
CAGCGAGACGCTCGGCTTCCGCCTGAAGTTCAGCCAGCGGATCAATTGCGACGGCCGGTTCGGGCGCGGCTTCGGCCGCAGGAGCCTCCAACGGCGCTGATTCGGACGCGGCGCCCGGGGCCGGCGAAATTGGCGCAGCCGAGGCGGCGGGGGCGCCTCGGTCGACGGTTGCAGCCGCGCTCGGCGCGCTGGTCTGGACCCGATCGTCGGTGGACGGAACAACCTCGGCCGCGCCTGTGAGCGCCGCGTCCGGCGCGACCGGATCGGGGACCGGAAGAACAACGGGAGCGGGAGCCTCGTCGGCCGTTTCGGCGAGGCCGGTCGCGACCTGCGGCTCCGGCGCCCCCGGTGCGGCGTCGCCTTTTCCCTTCAGGAAGCTCGCGACGGCGTAATAGCCGGCGCCGGCGAGGCCGAGCGTCGCCACGGCGGCGAGGCCGATGGGCCAGAGGCGGCGCTTCTTCACCGGCGCTTGCGATGCGCCGGGCTCGGGCCCTGCTGCCGTCGCGCGCGCCGGTTCGACGAGTTCCGCCTCGACTTCGGGCGGCTCCGAAGGTTCGCCCTGTTGCGCCGTCGAGGTGGTCACCGCCCGCTCCGAAATGCTCGCACCGCTTCTATCTGGCCGCGGCGATGGCGTCGATCAATGCGCCGGCGGTCGGGCGAACCGCCACCGCCTTGCGGGCCCAGCCGGGGCCGGCGGCCTCGGCGACGGCGGCGCTGAGGCAGGCCGCGCCAGTCTTGGCGATGGCTGCGTCTAGCGCCGCCGCTGACGCCGCTGCGCAGAAGAGCCGCGCGCTGCGCGGCGAAAAGTGGGCGACCCAGGCCCCTCCCCGTTCAAGCGCCGCCGCGGCTTCGCGCGAAATCGTTTCGATCGGCGTCGCCGCGTAACCGACGACCCGGCGGGCCTCAACGCCCGCCTGCCTCAGCCTGCCGACCAGATCGCCCGTCTCCTCGCGACCGACCACATGAAGGACGCGTTCTCGACGCTCGGGCGCCTGAGCCGCGATCAGGGCCGAGAGCGCGTCGGCGTTGCTTGCGCCCGCGATCACGTCGCCGAATCCGGCCGCCCTCGCCGCCTCAGCCGTCGCCTCGCCTACTGCATAAACGCGCAGTCCCGCCGCTCCGCCGGACTGAAGGTATGACCTGACGGCGTTCGCCGAGGTGAAGGCGAGCGCCTCCCCCCGGCCGATTTCGCCGCTGATGTCGATCGGATCGATGCGCAGGACTGGAGAAAGAATGGCGGTCATCCCCCTCCCCGCCAGCAGGCTCGCGAAAGCGGCGGCGTCGGGCGCCGGCCGGGTCACGATGACGCTGGTTTTCTCGGGCGCCTGCATCGGCTCTTGGGCTAAGGGAACGATCGGCTCGGGACTACGGTCCGGACTTCAGGGAGATTTGCAAGCTGACTCTCGTACTCGGCATCGAATCAAGCTGCGACGACACCGCCGCCGCGGTCATCCGGCGCGAGGCCGACGGTCGCTGCACGATCCTCTCCAACGTCGTGCGCACCGATCTCGCCGAGCATGCGGCCTTCGGCGGCGTCGTGCCGGAAGTGGCGGCGCGGGCGCATGCGGTCATCCTCGACCGCGTCATCGGCGAGGCGCTCAGTCGCGCGTCGGTTTCGCCGGGCGACCTCGATGCGATCGCCGCCGCGGCGGGACCCGGCCTCATCGGCGGCGTCATGGTCGGCCTCACCACCGCGAAGGCGATGGCCCTCGCCCATAAACTCCACCTCATCCCGATCAACCATCTCGAAGGCCATGCCCTGTCGGCGCGCATGACCGAGCGCGTCGATTTTCCCTTCCTTCTGCTGCTCGTCTCCGGCGGCCATACCCAGCTCGTGCTGGTCGACGGCGTCGGGCGCTACCGGCGGCTTGGCACCACCATCGACGACGCGGCCGGCGAGGCCTTCGACAAATCGGCCAAGCTCCTCGGGCTCGGCCAGCCGGGGGGCCCCTGCATCGAGGCGGCGGCCAGGAACGGCCGGGCCGACCGCTTCCGCTTTCCGGCGCCGCTCGCGGGGCGCGCGGGCAGCGACTTCTCGCTCTCCGGGATGAAGACGGCGCTGCGACTCGCCGCCGAAGATCTCGCCGCGCCCACAAAGCGCGATGTCGCCGATCTCGCCGCCTCGTTCCAGTCGGCGGTCGCGCGCCATCTCGCCGGCCAGACCGGGAAGGCGCTGGAGCGCCTCGCGGATGAAGGCGTCGCGGTCGGCTCGCTGGTCGCGGCCGGCGGCGTCGCCGCCAATGGCGCGATCCTCGCCGAGCTCAGCGCGATAGCCTCAGATAGAGGGCTTGCGCTTGTTGTTCCGCCTGCGAAATATTGTACCGACAACGGCGCGATGATCGCCTGGGCCGGAGCGGAACGCCTTGCCTCGGGCAAGACGGTCTCGCGCGAGGAGGCGCTCGCTTTTGCGCCGCGGCCGCGCTGGCCCCTGGCCGACCCCATCGTCGGAGCCGAGTTCGGGGGCGGCCGCAAAGGCCCGAAAGCCTGAAAAAAGAAATGGCGCGGAAGCCGGGCAGAGCTTCCGCGCCTTGGAGCCGACCCGGCGTCGGGGAGGGGCAAGTCCGCCTCAAGGGGGGCAGGGAGGGTCGGACTGTGACGCCGGGCCGGCGTCGTTCGCTTGACCTTAGATGATGATGTAGTCGGCGAAGGCCACGAGGCCGGCGATGCCGATGGTTCCAAGAATCAGAGTGATGCCGAGACGGATGGGTAGGCTGGACATGTTTCTTCTTTCTCGCCCCGTGTGACGGGATACCGGCCGACAGGGCGTTTGGCTGTTGCCCGCCAGACTTAGGTCGGCGAGCATAAAATGTCAATGAATATTTTTTGGATTATTCAGCATTCACGCTATCGTGACGCCCCGGTTCTGCTCGGCGCGGCACGACAAGCCGTCGAGGAGGAGGGCGATCACCTCGTCGAGTTCGGCTGACAGAACGTCATACTCGCCCTCGTGGAACACGGCGGGACTGGTGAATCGGAACACGGCGTCCTGCACGATCTTCGCCCGGCGGCGCTGGTCGCAGGATTCGAAGGCGCCCGCAGCGGCGCCTTCCTCCAGAAGCCGGGCCAAGATCTCGCCTTCGGCCGTCTCCCACTCCACCGCGAACTCGGGCCGTTCGGTGAGGATGACCTGGGTCAGCTCATAAGCCTTCGGGTTGTTGTGCCAGCGGTGATAGGCAAGGCGGAACTTGGTCCGCAGGACCTGGCGCAGACGTTCAGGCGGCGAAGCGCCGGATTCGGCCGCGACGGCCCTCAGCTCCGCCATCTGGCCCTCGCGCAGCCGGCGGGCGAAAGCCTCAGCCAGGTCGAGTTTCGATGGGAAGTAGCGGTAGAGATTGCCCGGCGACATGTTGCAGTCGCCCGCGATCTCCGACATGGTCGTCTTCCCGTAGCCGTAGTGCAGGAAGCGCTTGCCTGCGGCTGCGAGAATCCGCTGCGACACCTCGTCGGGCTTTCCGCCGACGCCGGCGTCAATGTCGACTGAACCTGTCATTCAAGATTCACTCTATTCGACTTGATGCCCAGCGCCCAGCCATACGAGACAGTCTCGGTCATCGGCGGCGGCGCCTGGGGAACGGCCCTTGCAAACCTCTGCCGACGCAACGGATCGGCCACGACGATCTGGGCCCGGGAGGCGGACGTGGTCGAGGCCATACGCGCCACCCGTGAGAACCGGATTTTCCTCCCGGGCGTGCCGCTTGATGCGGGGCTGAGGGCGACCGGAGACCTCGCCGAAGCTGGCAGGGCCGAGGCGCTTGTCTTCGTCGTGCCGATGCAGTTTGCGCGCTCGGCGCTCGGCGCGCTGCGCGCGTCGGCCAGCGCGGATGCGCCAGTCATCCTCTGTTCGAAGGGCATCGAGCAGGGGACGGGCCTCCTCCTCACCGAAGTCTTCGGCGAGGTATGGCCGGGAGCGGCCCCTGCGGTGCTGTCGGGGCCGAGCTTCGCGCGCGACGTCGCGCGCGGGCTGCCGACCGCGGTCACCGTCGCGGCCGGCGACCCGGGGGTCGGGGCCCGCTGGATCGCGACGCTCGGCGCCCCGCATTTCCGGCCCTACCTGTCCGACGACCTCATCGGCGTCGAACTGGGCGGCGCGGTGAAGAACGTTCTCGCCATCGGCGCCGGGGCCGTAATCGGGCGCGGGCTCGGCGACAGCGCGCGGGCGGCGCTGATCGCCCGCGGCTTCGCCGAAATGCAGCGGCTCGGCGCCGCCATCGGCGCGAAGCGCGAAACCATGGCCGGCCTTTCCGGGCTCGGCGATTTGATCCTCACCGCGTGTTCGGCGCAGTCTCGGAATTTCTCGCTCGGCGCCGAACTCGGGAAGGGCGGGCGGCTTTCAGACATCCTCGCCTCTCGCCAGTCGGTGGCCGAGGGCGTGGCGACGGCGCCTGCGGTCGTGGCGCGCGCGCGCAAGGCCGGGGTCGAGACGCCGGTCTGCGCCGCCGTCGCCGACCTGCTCAGCGGCATCAAGCCCCTCGATGCGATCATCGCCGAGCTGCTGGCGCGGCCGCTGAAAAGCGAATCCGACTGAACCGGGGGCGTTGGCTGGTGCGCAGACCGATGGCTTGGGTTCTGGCGGGGGCGATGCTCCTCGGTTTGGCGAGCGCCGCTTTCTCCGGGCCGATATTGCGGCCGTTGCTGTCGGCGACGCCGCTAGCGGAGATCCGTTACGGCGTCTCGACGGCGATCAACCTGGTCGACCTCGCCGTCCTTGCGGCGGTCATCCTCGCCCTCGGCGGTCGCGACGGCCGCAACCTTCTTGCAGTGTCGGGCCTGTCCGCGCCGATCGCCCGTCCGGCGCTCTTCGCGGCGGCGATCTTGGGACCGCTGGCGGCGACCGCCGCCCTCTTGGCGCCTGTTGCGGACGACCTCGATCCGATCGCGCTCGGGATGACCGGCATCGCCTTCCCGGCGATGGAGGAGATCGGCTTCCGCGGTCTCGCGATCGGCGCGCTGATGAGGCTGTGCGGCTGGAGATTCCCGCCGGCGGCGCTCGCCCCCGCGGCCCTGTTCGGCCTGGCGCATCTGGCCCAGGGCGACGCGCCGGCGGAGATCGCCGGCGTTGTCGCCGTCACCGCTTTGGGCGGGCTCTTATTCGGCTGGCTGTTCGTGCGCTGGGGATTCAATCTCTGGCCGCCGATCTTTCTCCATGCCGGCCTCAACACGGCGTGGTCGGTCTTCGATCTCGGCGACAACGCGGTCGGCGGCTGGCTCGGCAACGCCCTTCGGCTCGGCGCCGTCGCCGCCGCGATCGGCCTCACGCTGTTGCTCAGCCCAAGGATGAAAGAGTCAAAGGAGCCCCGCGTCTGAAGCCAGCGCCTTGAGACTCTGCTCCGGGCGAGCGCCGAAATGACTGATCACTTCTGACGCCGCAAGCGAGCCCAGCGACCCGGCGCGCTTCAAATCGAAGTCGCGGGCGAGGCCGAACAGCAGTCCCGCCGCATAGGCGTCGCCGGCCCCGGTCGTATCGACGAGGCGAGGGGGCTTCACCGGCTCGATGGTCACGACGTCGCCGCCGCGCGGTATGAGGATCGATCCCTTCTCGGACAGGGTGACGGCGGTGAGCGGGCAAAGCTCGCGGGCCTTGCGCGCGATGACCCCGAGATCGGACGATTGGAACAGCGTCTCCGCCTCGCGCTCATTGGCGAGCAGCACGTCGACATGCGCCCCGATGAAATCGATGAGGTATTCGTGCTGGCGATCGACGCAGCTTGAGTCCGAGAGGGTGAGCGCCGCCCGCTTTCCCGCCGCTTTCGCGCCAAGACAGGCCTTGATGAAAGCCTGACGCGCCACCGTCTGCTCAAAAAGGTAGCCCTCGAAGAAGGTGATGGCCGCGCGCGCGACCATGCCGACGTCGATGTCCTCGGGCGACACGAGCCCGGCGGCGCCAAGATAGGTCGTCATCGACCGCTGCGCGTCCTTGGTGACGTTGATGAGGCAGCGGCCCGTGCCAGGTCCGCCTTCGAGCGGCGCGGTCGAAAACTCGACGCCGAGGGCGCAGAGCTCGCGCCGGAACGCCTCGCCGAGCCGATCCGCCGCGACCTTGCCGACGAAACCGCCGCGACCGCCGAGCGAGGCGAGGCAGGCGATCGAGTTCGCCGCCGAGCCGCCCGAGACTTCGCGGCCCGGCTTCATCGCGGCGTGGATCGTCTCCGCGCGGTCCTCATCGACGAGGATCATGCCGCCCTTCGGAACGCCGTGAGCGGCGAGAAAAGCGTCGTCCGCTTCCGCGAGCACGTCGACGATGGCGTTGCCGACGCCGATGACGTCGAGCGGAGGCTTGGCCATGAATTCCCTCTCGTTGCGGCGCGCGGCCGGGCGCGCTTATAAGGTCGCCCTCCCGATCAGGCAAATTCGAGAGGGCGGCGATGCTTCGAAATGGGCTCATGGCGATGCTTCTTGTCGCCGCAGGCGCGTGCGCGACGACGGGCAAGCCCGACGCGAAGGCCCCGCAGGCGGAGAAGCCGCTCGCCGGCAAGGCCTATCTGCGGCAGGAAGACCTGGCCGGAAAGGAGGCCCGCGTCATCGACGAACGCCTCGGCGTTCCGGCGCTCAAGCGCGCGGAAGGCAAGGGCGAGTTCAGGCGCTACGCCTTTCTGTCGTGCTCGCTCATCGTCATTCTGTATCCTGACGACAAGGGAAAGGTGCGCGTGCAGCACCTCGACGCGGCCGCCAGGGTGTCGGGAGACCCTAAGCCCGATCTTGACCAGTGCCTGGCGCGAGGGCCGGCGCCGGTCGGGACGAGCTGACGGACCGAGCGGCGGCGCGTGATGCGCGCGCCTGCCGGAACCATTCTGCGCCGCTTGCGACGACCGCGACGAGCCCGAGCGCGGCCGTCAGGTAGAATACGGCGGCATAGCCCTCCGCCTCGATCATCTCGCCCAAAGCCCCGCGGCCGAGCGATCCGATCAGCATGGTGAGCGAGGCGAGGAGGGCGTACTGCACCGCTGCGAAGCGGGCGTTCACGATCGAGGACAGGTAGGCGACGTTGGCGGCGCTCGCAAAGCCGACCGCCAGATTCTCCGCCGCGATCACGACCATGAGCCGCGAGAGGCGCTCATCGACCGCGACCTGCAACGTCAGGAAATCGGCGAGCGGCTGCAGCAGCTTGAATAAGGGGTAAAGGTGCAGCGCCGACATGAAGGCGTCGGTCGCCGACGCGCCGCTCGCAAGGTCCGCGAACAGCAGGTTGGTGGCCGCAGCCAGCACGGCGCCCGCGAAGAGGCAGGGGAGCCGGCCGAATTTCAGGATGGCGAGGCCGCCAAGCGCGATGCCCCAGAAGGTCATGAACGAGCCGAACACTTTCGAGGCGATCGCGACCTCGTCATTGGTGTGGCCGAGGGCGCCGAACTCGGCGCCCATGTAGAAGGGGAAAGCGAAAGCGCCCCAGACGAGATCGGCGAAGCGGTAGGACAGGACGAGGACGAGGACGAGCAGCACCGCCCATTTAAGGCGCGCGATCAAATCCGCCATCGGCGCGAGCACCGATCCGCAGACGGAGTCGAACGCGCCCTGCATCGGCCAGGGCCGCATCGCCGCGGCGGACGGGACGAGGCTCGAGGCGCGCAGCATGAGCGCGGCGGCGGCGACCGGCGCGATGACGCTCGCAAGAACGATCAGCGGGCCCATCTGGGTCGTGAAGGCGCGGGCGTTGGCGAGATCGGGCCGGGTCAGCGCGAAGGCCATGAAGCCGAACAGCGCCGCGAACGACCAGCCCCAGCCCGCAAGCACCGGGGTCAGGGCGTAGTTGCGCCAGCGCGGCGGCGGCGCTCCGTCGCCGATCCCGATCTTCTTGTTCTGCAGCGGGCTGTCCGCGGCGATGAAGACGCCGGCGACGGCGACCGCCATCAACGCCGCAAGAACGACGAAAGTCGCGTTCCAGCCCATGCGCGCCGCCATGATGAGCGCGACGGCGCCGCCGAGAATGGCGGCGAGGCGGTAGCCGACCTGATAGACCGAGGAGAGCACGTCAAGCGGCGTTTCCTCGTCGGCGACCTCGATGCGCCAGGCGTCGATGAGGATGTCCTGCGAGGACGAGGCGAAGGTGCAGACGACGGCCGCCAGCGCGATGAGCCCGATCTGGGTCTGCGGCGAGGCGGTCGAGATCACGGCGAGGGCGGCGATGATCACGCCCTGCAGCAGGAGGATGCCCGCGCGTCGCTGGCCCATGTTGAACACGGGCGGCGCCGGCAGGCGGTCGATCGCCGGCGACCACAGGAACTTGAAGCCGTAGATGATGATGATCCACGAGAAGACGCCGATGGTCTTCACGTCGATGCCGTCATTGGTGAACCAGGCGGTCAGGGTGCCGGTGATGAGGACGTAAGGAAGACCCGCCGCAAAGCCGAGCACGAACATCGCGCCCGATTTGCGCTTGCCGAGCGCGGCGAAGAGTTGCCGCCAGGTCAGTTTGCTCGCCGCCATGAGTCGTTCCTTGCTGAAGCGGGCAAGCTTACGCGGGTTCGCGGCGGATGAAAGGCGAGGGGGGGACGACTAGCCGACGGCCTGCTTGCCCTCCGCGGCCGGGAGCCACTTGTCGAGCATGGCGTTCAGGTCGGCCGGGTCGAACGGCTTGGGCAGGAAATCGTCCATGCCGGCGGCGAGGCATTTCATCCGGTCTGAGGCCATGGCGTTGGCGGTGAGCGCCACGATCGGCAGCCGGGCGGCCGGGGTCGGCAGGGCGCGCACGCGGCGGGCGGTCTCGAGGCCGTCCATCTCCGGCATGTGCATGTCCATGAAGATGAGGTCGTAGGCGGCGCGCGACAGCGCGTCGAGCGCCGCGATTCCGTTGACGGCGACGTCGACATGATGGCCGGCGCGCCGGATGAGCGCGGTCGCGAGCACCGCGTTGATCTGGTTGTCCTCAGCAAGGAGGATCCGCAAGCGCCGTGCGCCCCGCGGCGGCGGCGGTGAGGTCGCCGGCGCGCGCTCGTCGGCGAGCGTCGCCTCGGCGTCGCCGACATGGGGCCCGCGCGCGAGTTCGCGCGCCAGCGTCGACTGGCGGATGGGTTTGATGAGATAGCCGTCAAAGCCGGCGTTGCGCAGCCGGTCGAGCGCGCTGCGTTCATTTGCGGCGACGAGGACCAGCGACCGGCGCGCGGCCGCGGCGAGGCGCTCGCCCCCGCCGTCGACGACGGAAAGGTCGCAGACGAGCGTCGCTTCCGGCGTCGCTGCGAGGCTGGCGGCGGCCGCGGCGGCGTCGCTGACGATCGCGAGCGAGCGCACGCCGAGCGAGCGCAGGTGCAGATCGAGAATGCGAGCGAGCGTCGCCGAGCGCGTCGCCACGACGACCGGGCCTGAGTCGATCTTCACGACGGGGGAGCGCTCGCCGGCGCGCAGCCTCGCCGTGAACGTGAAGACGCTGCCCTCGCCGGGCACGCTCGTGAAGACGATGTCGCCGCCCATGGCGCGCACGAGGCGCCGCGAGATCGCAAGACCGAGGCCGGTGCCCTGCGAGCGCCGCTCGCGCTGCGGATCGGCCTGCGAGAACTCGTTGAAGATGTGCGGCTGGGCGGCGAGGGGAATGCCGACGCCGGTGTCGCGAATGACCACTTCAAGCACGGCCCCGCCTTCGTCGGCGTCGAGGACGGCGGCCTCGATCGCAACGCCGCCGCGGTCGGTGAACTTCACGGCGTTGCCGACGAGATTGATCATCACCTGCCGCAGCCGGCCCTCGTCGCCGAACAGACGCCGCGGCGTCGAGGGCTCGACGAAGGCGCCCAGTTCGATGCCCTTGTCGGCCGCCTTCGGCGACAGAAGCTCGGTGACGCTCTGGATCATGGAGTTGAGGTCGAACGCCGCTTCTTCGAGTTCGAGCTTGCCGGCGTCGAGCTTGGAGAAATCGAGAATATCATTGATCAGTGCAAGGAGCGCTGCGCCGGATTCGCGCACCGCCTCGGCGTAGCTGCGCTGGTTCGGATTGAGCCCCGAGTCGAGAAGGAGCCCGGTCATGCCGAGAATGCCGTTCAGGGGCGTGCGCATCTCGTGGCTCATGGTGGCGAGAATGCGCAACGGCGCCGCCTGCTCGGCCTTTGCGCCAGGCCCCTGTTCTTGCGGCTTCTCGGCGGGCGCGGCTTCCGCGCCCGTATCGGGCCTGGTCTGCGGCGAAGCCGAGGCCGCGCCGTCGGTCTGCGGCTCGCCGACATAAAGGCGCTCGCCCGTGTCGAGGAGCGTCTCCTCCCATTCGACGCGCGCCTCCCCGTCGGCGGCGTCGACGGCGGTCGCATAGCGCGCCGGCGTGTTGACGCCCGCGCTCATGCCGCCGGGCGCGAACTCAAGCCCGTGGCACCGCGAGGCCGGGACGCCGAAAAAATTCGCAAAGCTCCGCGAGACGAAGCGCAGGCGGCCGTCCGCGTCGGTGAGCGCGATCAGGGCGTCAAGACCTCGCCCCTTCTTTTCAGCCTGCGCCATGCCGTCGAAAACCCCGCTTTTCGCCAGATCGGACTATGACGCCGGCGGCTCAATTTTCGGTTAGGCGGCGTGGTGAACGAGCGGTTGCGGGCGCCGCTAAATTCCGCGAGGAATTTTACGGGAGATCCTCATCCTAAACGCCGTGCAAGGACGATCCTGCCGCGGCGCGCGCGTCCGCGCCGGCGGACATGCCGGCGCCGTCGCGGCGGCGATAGCTGACGGCCTCGGCGATGTGGCGGCGCCTGACGCCGTCCTGCCCCTCAAGATCGGCGAGCGTGCGCGCTACGCGCAGGATGCGATGATAGGCCCGCGCCGAAAATCCAAGGCTCTCGGCCGCGCGGGTCAGCAGCGCCGATCCTTCGGCGTCGGGCGCGGCGATCCGCTCAAGGACGCTGTCGGGGAGGGCGGCGTTGAGCGCCGGGCCGCCGAATTCCTTCGATCGTTCGAGCTGCGCCGCGCGCGCCTTCGCGATCCGCGCGCCGACCGCGGCCGAGCTCTCGCCGTTGGCCGGCGCGGCCAGATCGGCGGGCGTCACCGGCGCCAGTTCGACCGTGATGTCGAGGCGGTCGAGCATCGGCCCCGATACGCGCGACTGATACTTCGCCTCGCAGTTCGGTCCGGTCCCGCAGGCCCGCCCGCTCGCCTTTCCATAGCCGCAGCGGCAGGGATTCATCGCGGCGATCAACTGGAAGCGGGCCGGGTAGCGCACATGAAAATTGGCGCGCGCGATGACGACGTCGCCGGTTTCAAGCGGTTGGCGGAGGCTGTCGAGAACCTGCGCCGAGAATTCCGGCAGTTCGTCCAGGAATAGGACGCCGTGATGGGCGAGGGAGGCTTCGCCCGGGCGGGCGCGCAAGCCCCCGCCGACCATCGCCGCCATCGACGCGGAATGATGCGGCGCCCGGAACGGCCGCGCCCGCGTCAGTCTCCCGCCCTCGAGCAGGCCGGCCATCGACTGCACCATGGAGATCTCGAGCATTTCCTCGGGGGTGAGCGGCGGCAATATCCCGGGCAGGCGAGCGGCAAGCATCGACTTGCCGGCCCCCGGCGGCCCGATCATCAGAAGGTTGTGGCCGCCGGCGGCGGCGGCTTCGAGGGCGCGCTTGGCGCTTTCCTGGCCTTTGACGTCCTTGAGGTCCGCGAAGGGTTTTGGAATTTCGACCGCGTCCGGCGCCGGCGGCGTCAGCACCTGCACGCCCTTGAGGTGATTGATGAGCTGGATGAGGCTTTTCGGCGCAACGATTTCGGCCTCGCCGCCGGCCCAGGCGGCTTCTGGACCGCAGGCGGCCGGGCAGACGAGCGACAGACCCATGGCGTTCGCCGCGACCGCCGCCGGAAGCGCGCCGGCGACCGCCGCGATCGACCCGTCCAATCCGAGCTCCCCCAGCACGGCGCAGCCTTCCGCGGCGTCCCGGGGCGCGGCGCCGATCTCCATCATCACCCCGAGGGCGATGGCGAGGTCGAAATGGCTGCCTTCTTTCGGCAGGTCGGCCGGCGCCAGATTGACGACGATCCGCTTGGGCGGAAGCCCGAGGCCGATGGCGGTCAGCGCCGCCGCGACCCGCTCGCGCGCTTCGGAGACCGCCTTGTCGGGAAGACCGACGATGGTGAACCCGTTCGCGCCGCCGGATGCCTGGACCTGAACGGTCACCGGGCGGGCCTCGACGCCATGAAAAGCGAAGGTCGTGAGCTGCGCCACCATGGACGGAGTCCTCCGTTCTGAAGCCCGCGACCATTCTGCCCGGAAGCCAAGAACATATCAAGAACAAAGCGCTTGCCAATGTTTAAGCCGCGCGGGGGAAATATGCGATTGCAATCCACCCCCGACGCGACGCAATTTCGCCTCGCGACGCCGCGTTCATTCCGGCGCCGCAACAGAACTCTTCGAGGTTATGGGCGAAATCGCCATCCTGCACGCGGCCGACGCCCGCGCCTTCGCCTGCCGGTTGAGTTCGGAACTCGCGGCGGAGGGACATTCCGTCCTGCGCCGCGAGGGCGGGGCGCCCGGCGGCGGCCCGGATCCGGCGACGCGCGCCGAAGCCGTGGTCGTCGTCTGGTCGCCGGGCATGCTGAAGAACCCGCCCATGATCGAGGCCGCGCGGCGAGCGCTCGCCCGCCGCGCGCTCGCGCCGGTCCGCATCGGCGGCGTCGAGCCGCCCTCAAGTTTTGCGCACCTTTGGCCCATTGATCTCGACGGGTGGAACGGCGATACGCAAGACCCCCGCTGGCAGTTCGTGCGCGACGAGATCGCGCTCGCCATGCGCCGGAGCGAAATCGCTCTGTCCACGGCGCAAATCGTCCGCCCGCCGGCCCTGCGCCGCCTCAGTCCGCGCCTCCCGAGTGAGGCATGGCCTGCGCTCGGCGCCGTCGTCTCGAGAGGACCGGCCCGGTTCGTCGCATCGAGCGCCGCCGGGCTCGCCGCGCTGGCGACGATCGCCGTCATGGTGAGCGCGCAGCGATCCGGCGCCAACGCGCCGAGCGGGACGACGCCCTTGGTCGCCTATGTCGAACCGGCAAGGCCGCAGGCTGAAGCGCCGCCGGAGCGTCCCCTCGAAGTGCCGGCGCCGCCGCTGCGCGGCGAGTCCAGACCGGCGCCGGAACAGGCGCCAGATCCGCCGGGGAGCGAGACGATCGCCGACGTGTTCGCCGAATCGGCGTTTTCCTTTCCCGACGGCGCCGGCGGGCCTGACCCGTCGCTGGCCACGGGCGCCCCCGACATTCCGGCGCCGGCGACTGAGCCCGCGGCCGCTGAAAGCGACGGGCCCGTCGAGCCGATCGTCGTCGCCTCGCTGGAAGCGCCGCCCGCCGCGCCGGAACAGGCGCCGCTTCCTGTCCCGCCCAAGGACGATTACGCGGGCCTCGTCTTCCGCGATTGCTATGACTGCCCGGACATGACGCCGGTGCCCGCCGCCAACGTCGCGCTCTCGCGCCGCGAAGTGACGTTCGACCAGTGGGCCGCCTGCGTGAGGGACGACGCGTGCCGCCCGGCCCATGACGGCGGCTTCGGGCGCGGCGGCCGACCGGTCGTCAACATCACTCACGAGGACGCGCGCCGGTACGCGGCCTGGCTCAGCGGCAAGACGGGCTGGACCTACCGCCTGCCGACCGAGGCCGAGTGGGCGCTCGCGGCGGCCGCGGACACGGATCCGGCGTCGCCGACAGCCGCCAACTACGCTGCCTCTCCATGGAAGGGTCCGCTGCCTGCGGGAAGTTTCAAGGCGTCAGCGTACGGACTGTTCGACATGCGCGGCAATGTCTGGGAGTGGACGGCCGATTGCGGCGCCGAAGAGGGCGGCGTCTGCACGGCGCGGGTGCTGAAGGGCGGCGCGTTCGATTCGGCGGCGGCGTCGCTGGCCCCGAACGCCCGGTCGCTGCGCGGCGAGAGGGCGCGCGCCGTCAACATCGGCCTGCGCGTCGCCAGAGAGACGCCCTGATGGCGCAGGATGCGGTTCTGAAGGCGCCCGGCTTGGAACCGCTCGCGCCCTTCACCGCGCAAATCTACGCTGCGACAGCCAATGCGGCTTTCGCCGAGAGGATCGCCGCCGCGCTCAACGCGGAAGGGATCGAGGTCGTCACCGGCGATTTCGCGCTCTCCGGCGCGGCGGCCGTGATCGTCGTCTGGTCAGGGGCGTCGATCGGCTCGAAGCGCCTCATCGCGGCGGCGCAAAGCCCGCTCGCTGCGCGCGCGCTGGTTCCCGTCTCCTTGGGCAGGGTCGATCCGCCCGACGGGTTCGCGCATCTGCAGCCGGTCGACCTCGCCGGCTGGGGCGGATCTGCGGACGATCCGCGCTGGCGGTTCGTCATCGACGAAGTGCGCCGCATCGCGCTCAAGCGGGAACGGGAGCGCGCGCGCGGCGCCCCGGCCGCTCCGTCCGCCCCCGGGGCGATGACCCCGGCGGGAGCCCCTGCCGGCGACTCGAGTTTCGAAAGCTGGTTCGACGAGGCTTTCGCCGGCGATCCGGGCCCGCGCGCCGCCGAACCGGCCGCGGCCGCCCCGCAAGCGCCCCGGCCTGAGCATGTCCTGGTCCCTCGCGCGAGAACAAAACCTCTGCTGGCGACGGCGGCGGCGGCCGGCGTCATTCTCTTTCTAGCGTTCGCCGGATTGACCGTCCTCAGAAAACCGCACGCGCCTGCGCCCTCGACTGAGGACCCGCCGGCGCCGCATCTCGGTCCGGCGCAGATCGTCGATGCGACCCCGCCGGCGGCCGCGGCGTCGCCCGCCGAACCGCCGGTCCCCGTCGCGGCCAGCGGCGCCGCCCGGAACGCCGAATGGAGCGGCGACGGGGACCCCGACCGCATCGCCGCGCTCATCGCCGCCCATTCCGATCAGGACGCCGGCCCCGCGGCCGAGGTCCTAGACGTTCCGCCTGCGGAGGAAGCGCCCTATTTCCGCGACTGCGCCGACTGTCCCGAGATGTCGCGCCTGCCCGCGGGCCGCTTCCGGATGGGCGCGGGTCCAGGCGACGTCGTCAAGCCGGGCGAGGCTCCGGCCGTCGACGCCGTGATCGACAGGCCGTTCGCGATCGCCCGCACGGAAACGACGGTCGCCGAGTGGAGCCGCTGCGTCGCGGACGCGGCCTGTCCCGCGCTTCCCGGCGCGAACGGTCCCCGAACGCCTGCGGTCAACGTGTCGTGGAAAGACGCTTCGGCCTACGCCGCCTGGCTGTCGGCGAGAACGGGGAAGCGCTACCGCCTGCCGAGCGAAGCCGAGTGGGAATACGCCGCGCGCGCGGGCGCTGAAACGGCGTTCGCGTTCGGCGGCGCGCTTTCGGCCCGCGACGCCGCGTTCGACGGGAGTCTTCCGTTCCGCGGCGAGGCGGGCGCCTCGTTGAGGGGCCCGAAGCCGGTCGCGAGCTACCCGGCCAATGATTTCGGCCTTTTCGACATGCACGGCAACGCCTGGGAATGGACGGCCGATTGCTGGGGCGCGCCGCGCGGGGGCCGCTGCTCCATGCGCGTCCTGAAGGGCGGGGCATGGAATACCGGCGGCTGGCGCCTGCGCGCCGCGCATCGCATCGGCAAGGCCGAGAACGCCCGCGAATACGACAACGGCTTCCGGGTCGTGCGCGAACTCCCCTAACGCGACTTGACCTCGAAGCGGCGGGTTTCGCTCTCGGCGATCGCGCCGGTTTCGTCCTCGACCACGACTTTCCAGCGATAAATGGTTCCCGGTCTGAGCCCCGCGTTGGGACTGCGACTGAGGCCCTGCGCGGCCGTCTGCGCGAGGTCCGCGCCTTTGGCCGGCGCGCATCGGTCGAGGCTGAACAGCTCGGCGGCGGTCCAAAGGCAGCGGCGCACGACGAGGCGGCGGCCTTCCGCGCCCTTCGGCAGCACCCAGTCGAAGCGCGCCTCTCCTGGCGACACGACAGCGTTGTCGGCGGGCGAGACAAGCCGCGCGGCCGGCGGCGCGGCGCGGTTCGCAAGCTGCTCCGTCTGCAGATAAACATCGGCGAATACCGGCGCGCCCGTCGCCGCGACATCGGCCTCGCAGTGACGCCGGCGGTTGCGATCGCCGACGCCGGCGCAGAATTTCTTCGCGTCGGCGGCGAGGATCGGCTTCGCCGGCGGGGAGGCCGGCGCGCCGGGGATCGGCGGCGGCGCGCAGGCGCCCGACTTCGGGAACGGCCAGTCGTCGGCGCGGAAAGAGTGCGTGCTGAGCCCCGGCTCATAGTCGAACAGCGAGTCTGAATCGCTGACGCGCCAGGACTCTGCGAAAATTTCGTAGAGCGTCTTGCGACGGGCCGATTGCGCAGACGGCCTCGGTCCGAGAAGCGTTCCGTCGGCGAGCGCCGGCAGCCAACCGCCGGGCGCGACGGCGCCCATCACGCCCTCGACGGCGCGCGCATGGCGCACCTCGACATTCATGAAATCGACGAGCCACCGGCCCGGGGTCATGACGACGCTCGTGCCGCCGGGCATCTGCACTTCGACGCCGCCCGGCGCCGATGTCGCAAGGACCCGCCCGCCGGAGGAGAGGCTGATCGGCCCGGCGCCGAGGTCGACGCGCTTGCCGTCGATGCGCAGGACGAGGCCGCCGGCCCCGCGCTTCTGCTCCCCGCCCCGCGACAGGTCCGGCTGATAGGTGACGCGGTTGCGCCCCGCCCGCAGCGCGACCGCGCTGTTGACGCTGACGCAGGCCGAAAGTCCGGTATTCGGGTCGGCGAGAGGGCCTGCCGTGGGAACGGGCGTGTGCCGCGCCTGCAGCTCCATGTCCTCGCCGCGCAGGAGGACGAACTCGCCCGCCGCCTGGAAATCGTAGCGGGCCCCGTCGACCGTCCTAATATGCGGATCGCCCTCGGTGTTGGGCCGGCCGCCGATGATCCAGCGCCGGACCGTCTCGATGTCGGTCTTCGAGAGCGGCGGGCCGCCGCACGGCATCATGCCCTGCGGACAGCGCTCGTCGGCGACGTCGGGATCGGCCGGATTGTCGGGGTCGGCCGCGTCGTAGGGCTCGGCCGGGTCGTAGGGATGCGCAAGCGCGCCGCGGTCGGTGATGAGCTGGTAGAGATAGCTCGATGAAAGGTCCGTACCCGAACCGATGGGACAGGCGGGGGCGGAAGGCGGGCATGTCGGCGCGCCGGTCAGCGAACGCACCGTCGCCAGGGAGCGCCACAGGCGGGACTCGCCCGGCGCGGGCGTCTCGTTCTCGGCGAAATTGATCGTGTCGCCGTAGCTGCGATAGGGCGGGTAGCCGAGTCCGCCATGGCACTCGATGCAGCCCTTGTTGAGGACGCGCTGGATGTCGGTGAAGGTCGGCAGCGCGTCAGGAGCAGGAAGCGACGCGAAAGTTGCGTTCACGAGCGGCATAATGGCGGGGCACGAAACGCTCGGCGGCGACGGCGGATCGGGCGGAGTCGGGTCAGGAATGTCGGGTATGCCGAGGCTTGCGCGCAGGGAGCCGGGACCGTTGGCGTACATTTCGGCGAGATAGGCGCCGAACGAGGCCGAGAAGGTGTAGGTCCGCGAGCGCCCGCGCACGCTCGTCGACCATTTGTCGACGGCGACGCCGAGCGGCTCGAGGAAGTAACGGAACAGGGCGAGCGCGCCCGCGATTTCCTCCTGATAGACCTCGCGATCGACGATGATCCCGCCCATGACGGTCGCGTCCGGTCCGCCGCGATCGACGGGCCGGCGAAAGATCTCCTGGCGCAGCCTTGCGAGCGAAAGGTCGCCGCCGCCGGACCCGCCCGCGATCCCCGAAGTCGCGCCGCCATAGGCCTCGATGAGTCCGTCGATCGCCTCTGCGGGCCAGCCGGCGCCGGGCCCGTCCGGGTCGAACACGTAAGGATCGGCCGCGCGCGTCATCGACAATTTCTGGATGTCCGCCTTGCGCAGCGGCAGGCTCTGCTGACGGCGGCGGGTGTCGTCATAGACCTGATCGAAGGTCATGCCGTTGCGCGCATCGAAGAAGGCCTGCGCGGCGGGCGTCAGCGGCGGCGAAATTCCTTGAACGGATGAAATATCTGCGCCGCCGGTTGCGGTGATGCAGCCCGAGGCGATGGCGAGCGAGAGGGCCCGCACGTCGATCGGGTGATTGCCCGTCGCGACGCGGTGGGTCATCAGCTCATCGGCCACGCGAGGGGCGTTGGCGTTGCGGCTCACGAGGTCGAGAAACAGGACCCCGCGGCCGGCGTCGGAGCGCGGGGTTGCGGGCGCGTGAAGGGTGACGAACTGCGAGCGCGGGGTCGTCGCCGGCGTCGCCGGCGCGAGCGTGTCGTTCCGGACCACCGTGGTCCCGCCCGGGCCGCCAGCGCGCCGATCGAAGCTGTAGGAGACGGTCGCCGACAGCGGTCCGGAAGGCGCCGGCTCGACCGCAGTCGGCGGACCCGGATCGTCGAAGCCGAACACGATCCGGCCGTCGTCGCGGCCGCCGGTCTCGAGCCGCATAATGCGGTCGTCGGCGACGACCTCGGTCAGCATCGTTCCGTAGTCGTCGGCATGCCGGCGCGTGCGCGCAGCCGTGCCGTCCGGAACGCCGGGCGGCTGCAGCTCGAGCTGTTCGATGACGCGCCGCGCCTGCGAATTGCTGCGCCACGTCCACGGATTGAACAGCGAGCGGAAGGCGGCGGCCTCGATCGAACCGCGGTAGATTCGGTCGCGGTTGAAGGCGAGCATGCCGCCCCAGCTGTCATAGGCGTCCCAGTTGGGCTTCATCTTGACAGGAACGCTGCGGCCGATCCCGTCCGTGCCCGGACTGGACCCGCGATTGATGGTGTTTCGCGTCGAATGGCAGGCGGCGCAGGCCGGCGGATCGAGGTGAACGCCGCGCCAGCGGCCCGGAAAGCGCGGCTGGAGGCCCGGCGTCGCCGGATCGACATCGTCGAGATCAGGAACGGGAGCGAGCGCGATCTCGTGGAAGCGAAAGGTCTTCTTGGCGGCATCCCACTGCATGAACTCGACCGCCCGGTGATGCGAGCCCGGGAAAGAGGGGCTCGTTGCGTCGGCGAGAGTGACGGCGAAGGCGTGGACCCCGTCGATGCTCGGCAGCAGCAGCCGCGGCGCCCGCGCCGTGCCGGTCTGCAGGCTTTCCGAGCGCGGCATCAAGATCCAGTTGCGCCGATATTCGACCGGCAGCGCCGCGATGAACTTCGCCGGCGTGTTCACTTCAGGATGCGCGGCGAGATAGTCGCCGATGCCGCTGCGAGTCTCCCCGACATCGGCGATCTGCGCCGCCGTCAGCGCCGGGATCGGCGTCGCCGGATCGAAGCGGGCGCGCACCGAGCGATAGGCGTTGAGGACGACGCGGCACTGATCGGCGGGCGTGGTCGGGTCGGCGTCGGGACAGTCCCCGCCCCAGCCC
This sequence comes from Parvularculaceae bacterium, assembly GCA_013389105.1. Taxonomy (GTDB): domain Bacteria; phylum Pseudomonadota; class Alphaproteobacteria; order Caulobacterales; family Parvularculaceae; genus Amphiplicatus. The sequence goes on from JACADZ010000022.1 coordinate 19,205, forward strand.
GCGAAGGTCGAACCGGGGCCGGCGGCGACCGTCAGGAGAACGCTCGTCCCGGCCGGCGCCGCGTGATCGCAGTCGGGTCCGCCGTCATGGCTGCAGGCGATCCCGGGGCCAGAAACGTTCCCGTCGCCAAGACCGGTCGCCATGACGCGGAGATCCTCGGCTTTGGCGACGCCGCCCGCCGCCAGCAGCGCGCATGCTCCCACGAGCGCGCGCCGCCCCTGGTCGATCCAAGTCATGGCCCGCCTCCTCCTTGGCGCGGATCGACTCTACAGAATCGCCGCCGCCCGGCAAGCCGCGCCCGCTTGCCCTGGCCCCCTTCGGGGGTCATCCGTATCAGGAGGAGCTTGACGTCATGCGGACGTTGACGGTCGCGCGCCGGCCGGGCGCTCACTCGCCCCGCTTGGTCCACACGGCGAGCGCGTTGCCGGTCGTGTCGCGGAAGTGAAACCGCTCGCCGCCCGGAAATTCGTGCCGCTCAGTCACCACGCCGCCGGCGGCGACGACGCTCTTTTCCGCCGACACGAGATCGTCCGCATAGAGAATGACGAGCGTCGAACCGGCCTTCGGCGCCTCGCCCCCCCGCACGCCGCCGTCGATGCCGGCGCCGGAAAAGCTGACATAGTCGGGCCCCCAGTCCTGGAAGGTCCAGCCGAAGGCCGAACCGTAGAAATTCTTGAAAGCGGCAAGATCCTTCGCGGCGAACTCAACGTAGTCGATGCGGTTGTTCTTGCTCATGACGCTTCGGCCTCCCTGGAGCGTCGGAAAACGAAAAGGGGCGAACATTACGTTCGCCCCTTTTGCTCGTCATCCCCTCTAACCGCCAGGCGCTTAGAATTTGATCGAGCTCTCGATGACGACGGTCGCGGCCTCTTCGTGGTCGCCTGCCGCCGCCGGTTTGGTGGATTCAACGAACTGCGCCGCCGCGCCGATGGTGACGCCGCGGCCGATGAAATAGGTGACGCCCGCCTGCGCAGTGCGCGTGTCGCGGAACAAGATGGGGTCCGCCGGGTTGGGCCCGAGCGCGCTCGCATCCGCCTGGCCGACGCCGAGCATGAAGCCCCAGTCGCCTTTGTCCTCGCCGGTGCGGAACGTGACGCCCGCGTCAAAGGCGAGATAGCCGTCGCGGTCGAGCTCGGCGAGGCCCGCATTGCTGGTCTTGACCGAGCCGCCAAGCGTAATGCCGCGATAGGCGAGATTGAGGCCGACCGAATAGTCCTTGTAGTCGCCGTAGAGCGCCGAAAGCGCCTTGACGTCCTCGCTTGCGGTCACGACGCTCGCGCCGACGCCGACGAGCAGCCGGTCGTTGGGCCCGACCTTGACGCCCTTCTGATAATAGAGCGCCCCCTCGACCACATCCTGCCAGTTGGAAGTCTAGTTCAGCAAGGTGCCGTCGGGCGCCATCACGAAGCCCTGGTCGGGCGCGCACAAGCGCTCGCCGCAATTGCGCAGGACCGGCGAATAGGAGACGCCGAGCTGCAGCCCGCCGAGAACGCCGCCGAGGAAATTCGCGGGCGGCATATAGGTGATCTTGGTCGAATAGCCGGAAAAATCGTTCACGGTGTGAACGTCATTCAGCCCGGAAAGATCCGTGCGCCAATCATTGACGTTTATGGCGCGGAAGATGGTCGGCGAGGTCACGGCGAGCGTCCTCGCAATGCCTTGGTCGCGTCCGACGATCACCTGACCGAAGCCGCCGCGGGCATAGCCGTAGGCCTGCTGCAGATAGGCGTCGCTGGCGAGCGGACCGACGCCGCGCGGGCCGCCGATGAGGACGCTGGAATACCGGCCGCCGCCGAACATCTGCGCCGGACGCTGCCCGTCGAGGCGCCCGCTGAGGACCGCGCCGACCTCGACGCCGTTCTTGAGCACGTGGGAGCCCTTGACCCTCACCTCGGCGTCAACATCGCCAGCGGCCTTGCCGTCGGACACGCCGCCGACGGCGCTCGCCTCGCCGCTGACTTCGATCGCCTTGTCATCAGCGAACGCGGGAACCGCCCAGCCGGCCGCGACCGCGGCCAAGCCGGCGCCCCAAAGCGCGTATCTCGCGGAGGAGTTAGCCAATCGGGGTCCTCGTTCCTTCTCATCAAGCCGCGCCGAAGCTCGGCGCGTCCAACCACACAACTCGGCCACCCTGCCGGATGACCCCTATCCGGACGCCCGATCCCCATCGGACGCCACCGCGCCGTACCCCTGTTTCACTCATAGGATTTCGACCTCCGGAGGGTCAACAACGCGTCGGTTATCCGATTGTGTTGCTGGCGGTTTGTGGTAGGAAAGCCACGTTTCGCGGGCTCGGGCCCCGACAGCATCGCCGGATCGGATGTTCCCACATGAATTCTGAAAAAGCCAGTGTTATCAAAGTTTTGCTGATGGCCGGGGCGGCGGCTTTCCTGGCGGCCTGCGGGTCATCTTCCAAAACGCGGGACCTTCGCGATGTCGGGCTCGTCACGTCCAAGGGGCACGCGGCGACCGTCAACCGCTACCTCTGGGCGGCATCCCTCGAAACCCTCGATTTTCTCCCGATCGGCACCGCCGATCCGATTTCGGGGATCCTGTTGACCGACTGGTACCAGAACCCCGAGGCCCCGGACGAGCGCTTCAAGGTCAATGTCTACATCCTCGACACCGCGCTCCGCGCCGACGCGCTGCGGGTTTCGGTCTTCCGTCAGGAGCGCGAGGGCCAGGGATGGCGCGACGCCGGCGTCAATCCGGCGACCGCCCGGGAAATCGAGAATGCGATCCTCTCGCGCGCGCGCCAGCTCCGTCTCAACCAGCTCGACGATTAGGGCTTGAGCCGCCTGCGGTCGCCGTTAGGGTCCGGCTGCACCACGAACCACGGCGACGCATGCCCAAGATCGACCTCGCTAACGTTCCCGAGCGTTTGGGCTCGGGCTACCCGGCCCCTTTTCATGAAACATCGCCGACCCGCGTGAGGAAGGCGCTCGGCGATGCGGCGGGCCTTCGCGATTTCGGCGTCAACCTGACCCGCCTGCCCCCGGGCGAATGGTCGAGTCAGCGCCATTGGCATTCCGATGAAGACGAGTTCGTCTACGTGGTTTCGGGCGAGGTGACGCTGGTGACCGGAAAGGGCCGCGAGATCCTGCGCGCCGGCGATTGCGCCGCTTTCGCCAAGGGCGAACCTGACGGGCATCACCTCATCAACGAGAGCGGCGCGGACGCCGTCTATCTCGAGGTCGGAACGCGTTCAGCGCGCGACGTGTGCAGCTATCCGGACGTCGATCTGCACTTCGACCCGAAGGACGAGTGGTATACGCGCAAGGACGGCGCGCTCTATCCGCGCCGGTGAGGCGAGGGGCGGTCAGAACTGATCCTTGCGGCGCCGGAGTTCGGCGAACGCCTCGGCGTCCGCGACGCCTGAAAGGCCGAGCGACGCCGCGATCGCGGGCGCCCGCAGGAAGGGGTTGGTCTCAAGTTCGTCGGCGAGCCGCGTCGGCACGGTAGGCGCGCCGCGGGCGCGCATGGCGTCGACCGCCGCCGCCCGCCGCCGCAGCGCCGCATTTGCGCCGTCGACGGACAATGCGAAGCGGGCGTTCGCCTCGGTATACTCATGGGCGCAATAGAGCTCCGTCGCGGCGGGGAGCGCGGCGACCTTCAGGAGCGACGCCCACATCTGCGACGGCGTTCCTTCAAACAGCCGCCCGCAGCCCATGGCGAAGATCGTGTCGCCGACAAAGGCGCACCCCGCCTCCAAAAAATGGAAGACGACATGGCCGAGCGTATGGCCCGGCGTGTCGATGACGCGCGCGACGGCCTCGCCGAGCCGGACCTCGTCGCCCTCGCCGACCGCCTCGTCTAGCCCCGGGATGCGCGCGGCTTCCCGTTTCGGCCCGATGATGCGGCAGCTCCAGCGCGCCTTCAGCGCCAGATTGCCGCCCGCATGATCGGGATGCCAGTGCGTGTTGAGAATGTGGGTGAGGCGCCAGCCGGCCGCTTCGAGTTCGCGGTCGATCGCGGCCGCGTCGGGCGTATCCACGGCGGCGACGGCGCCGCTCGCCTCGTCGCGCAGGAGAAAGCCGTAATTGTCCTTAAGGCAGGGGAACTGACGGATGATCATCTGGGCGAACGACCGGTTGCAAAAGCGCGGATGGGCGCCCCCATCCCCATTCACTATTCACCGATCGCCGCTCGCCTTACAACCGCACCGGATGCGCACCGATATCGTCGATCTCCACGCCTTCTACGAGCGCCCGCTCGGATGCGCGGTCCGCGATTTCCTGACGGCGCATCTCGTCGAGCGCTGGGGCGCGGCGAAGGGACTGCGCGTCGCCGGGTTCGGATACGCGGCGCCCTTTCTCGGCAAATTCGACGCGGCGGAGCGCGTTCTCGCTCTTGCGCCCGCGGGGCAGGGGGCCATGCGATGGCCTCTTGAGGGCGCCAACCGGGAGGCGCTGGTCGAGGAGGAGCGCTGGCCGCTGGCGGACGCGTCGATCGACCGGCTGCTCATCGTGCACGGCCTTGAAGAGACCGGCGATCCGCGCCGCCTGATGCGCGAGGCCTGGCGCGTTCTCGCCAATGACGGGCGGCTCATCATCATCGTCGCGCATCGCCGCGGCCTGTGGTCGATCGTGGAGACGACTCCATTCGCGCATGGGCGGCCCTATCTGCGCCGGCAGCTCTTCAATCTCCTCGGCGAAAGCATGTTCCGCCCGATCGAATGGGCCGGCGCGCTCTACTTTCCGCCGGCGAACTCGCGGGCGCTGCTGCGCGCCGCCTCGGCCTGGGAGCGGGCGGGGGCGCGCCTCTGGCCGTTTCTCGGCGGCGTTCTCATGATCGAGGCGGCGAAGGAGATGCTGGCGCCGGTCGGCCGCGCCCACGCCGCCGCGGTGCGGGCCTTGCGCCCCCAATATGCGCGCCCCGCCGGCGCGATGCGGGACGCAAACCCGTTGCGCCCCTGACGCGGTCCATGGTTCAAGCCGTAGGCGGAAGATTGGCAAGGACAGGCCCATGGCCCGACTCTTTGATCGCGCGCTGATCGTCGGCGTTGGGCTGATCGGCTCCTCGCTCGCCCGGGCGATGCGCGAGCGCGGGCTCGCCGGCGCGATCATCGGCTGGGATCTCGACGACGGCGTGCTCGCAAGGGCGCGGGCGCTTGGCGTGATCGATGAGGGCGCTGGCGGTCTCGCGGAGGGTCTTCACAAGGCGGATCTCGTCGTGGTTGCGACGCCGGTCGGGGCGACCGGGGCGCTGCTGGCGGATATCGCCGCCCGCGCCGCGCCGGGGGCGATCGTCATCGATGTCGGCTCGGTCAAGGGAGTCGTCGCCGATGCGGCGCTCGCCGCGTCGGACCGCGTCCGCATCGTCCCCTGCCATCCGGTCGCCGGCACCGAGCAGTCAGGACCGGACGCGGGCTTTGCGGCGCTGTTCAGGGAGCGCTGGTGCATCCTGACGCCGCTCGACCGCGCCGACGCCTCCTATCGCGCGGCCGTCGAGACGGTGTCCGCGCTGTGGCGGGCTGTCGGGGCCAAGGTCGAGATCATGGATGCGGCCCACCACGATCTCGCGCTCGCCGTCACCAGCCACCTGCCGCACCTCATCGCCTTCACGCTCGTCGGCGCCGCGGACGACATCGAGTCGGTCGCCGAGGCCGAGGTCGTCAAATATTCCGCCGGCGGATTTCGCGACTTCACCCGGATTGCGGCCTCCGACCCGATCATGTGGCGCGACGTGTTCCTGCATAACCGCGAGGCGGTGCTGGAGGCGCTCGGCCGCTTCACCGAGGAACTGTTCCTCCTGCAGAGGGCGATCCGCTGGGGCGACGGAGAGACGCTTGAAAAAGTGTTCCGCCGCGGCCGCGAGCTGCGCCGCGCCATCGTCGCGGCGGGCCAGGAGACGGCGGCTCCGAACTTCGGCAGGAACGAGGGCGGCGCGACCGTCCCGCGCGCCGGTTCGGATTGACGTCGCATGATCAGGGAACGCCGGCGCCGGTCGTCACCTCGCCGGCCTGCGACGGCGATCGGTTGTCGAACGTGCCGGTGGTCGCGAAGCCCTCCTTGCCGAACGCAATATTGGTAAGGAACCTCGCGGGCATGTCGATGAAACCGATGAGGTCGCCCGCAGGAGACAGCCGGGCGAACCGGCCTTCGCCGTAGAGCGCGACGTAGAGCGCGCCGTCGGGGCCGAATTCGAGCCCGTCGGGTCCGGCGAGAGGATAGGGCGAGGCATAGCGGGCCGCGGGCGGTCGCCCCGAGAGGTCGGCGAAGACATGCGCCGCGCCGAGACGCCCGGCCGCCCCGATCGGGAAGCGCAGGATGCGCCCGCGCAAATGCTCGCTGACGTAGAGCGCGCCGTCCCTGACATGGACGCCGTTCGGATAGGCGAGGGGGCCTGAGACTCGCCTGAGCGCGCCGTCAGCGGAAAGATGCATGATGCGTCCGAGCGGCGTCTCGCGCGAGCGTTCCGCGAACGGTCCCGGATCGCTGAAATAGACGCCGCCCGAGCCGTCGGCGGCGGCGTCGTTCGGGTTCATGAGCCGCCTGCCGCCCTCGTCGCGGTCCCAGCGCCGGAGCGCGCGTCCCTTCTTGTCGACCGTCACGATCCGGCCGCCGCGGTGGCACAGGACGAGAAAGCCCTCGCCATAGGGCGCGAGCGCGGTCGGGCCGCAGCCCTTCTCCGTGAAAAAGGGGCGCGCGCCGCGCTTGTCGCTCACAGTGACGCGGTCGGCGGCCATCTCCGCGAAATAGAGCTTGCCGCCGCGCCAGAGCGGCCCCTCCGGATAGGATGCCTCGAGAGCGTCGGCGGCGCATGCGATCGTCGGCCATAGCACGAGGAGCGCGATGAAGAGGTCCTTACGGCGCATCGGCGCGGGCTCGAATGCGCAGGATGATGAGCGCGAGACCGCAGGCGACGATGACGCCGGCGAAGGACAGCATGATGTCGCGGCTGCCGAGGACGCGCATGAGCACGAGCGGCGCGCCGAGCGTGCCGAGCACGTTGCCGATGGTCGTGATCGAGTAGACCGAACCTGCGACCCGGCCCCCATGTTTGGCGTCGGTGAGAAGGAGCCGCACCGCGAACGGCGAAAAGAAACTGAGGAGCATCATCGGCACGAACAACAGCGCCGCCGAGGCCGCCAGCGCCGCCGGCGCGTCATAGCCGAAATTGGCGAGCATCCAGTCGAGCATGGGCGCGGCGAAGAAGGGCAGCGCCAGCACGAAAAGGCCGGCCGCCAGAACAAAGCCCCCCAGCACTTCCGAGCGCGGCGCGCGATCGGCCGCCATCCCGCCGATGTAATAGCCCGACATCATCGACAGCATCACGGTCGCGATCATGCACGCCCAGATCTCGATGGCGCTGCCGAAATAGGGCGTCATCATCCGGATCGCGGCCATCTCGACGCCCATCAGCGCGGCGCCCAAGAGAAAGCCGATGAACAGGATCGCCGCCTGTCTGCTCCGGCCCACGCCCGCGCTCACTTCGTTCCGGCCCGGCAGCGGCGATCGTAATCCATGTAGCCGACCGGCGCGAAGTCGTCGGTGTAGGGCCGCTCCTCGGAGCGGGCGCCGGCCTCGCGCGTCTCCAGCATGAGCGCGAGCGGATAGCGCAATTTGTGCGACGCCTGGAGAGCCTCGGCGCGCGCCTTCAGCGCCGCACCGCTTTTCGCCGGACCGTCATGGGCGAGGAGCACGAAGCTGTTGCCCGCGCGATAAAGGTCCACCACATCGAACACCGCGCGCGCCGTCGCGATCATGCCCCGAAGGCTGAGAACGCTCGGCGCGATGTTCTGCGCGACGACGCCGCCGGGCGCGAGCTTGCGCCTGAGGATCGCAAAGAATTCGCGCGTCACGAGATGGAACGGCACATAGGTGCCCTGATAGGCGTCGATCAAAATGACGTCGAAGCGTTCCTTCGCCCGGGCCATGTAGACGCGCCCGTCCGCCGTCACGAGTTCGAGCCGCGGGCCGGGTTTGACCCCGAAATAGAGCTGGGCGAGTTCGACCACGCCGGGATCGAGCTCGACGCAGGTGATCTTCGTCTCCGGAACGAAGTCGTGGAGATAGCTCGCGAGCCGTCCGCCCCCGAGGCCGATCTCGACCATGCGTTTGAGTTGCCCGGCATAGGCGAGCGCGACCGTCATGGCGCGGGTGTAGGGCGAGGGCAGTTCGGCCGGATCGTCGGGGTTGTAGCTGGTCTCGGTGAAGAGACAGCGATTGACCCCGAAGCGCATTCTCAAATAAGCGCCCTCGCGGTCGACATAGGTCGTCGCATATTGCGACTCGCGCTTGGCGATGGTTCCGAGGCGGCGCGCGTCGATCCGCGCGGGGGTTTCTCCGCCGAACGCCAGGACGGGCGCAAAGGCGCCGCCGGCGGCTGCGGCCGCCAGCAGCCTTTCGGTGAAATGACGCCGGCTGAGCCCCATCGCATCCTCGCTTGGCGCCAAAGTCTGGAGGAGAACGCCCGGGTTAGCAACATCGCGCTTCAAAGGCGCCGCTGCGTCACCAGAGCGTCGGAACGCCGTAGTCGGCGAAGACCGGATCAACGGTGACGACGGTCAGGCGCCCGGCGCGGGCCTGCGCCATCAGAACGCGATCGAACGGGTCGCGATGCGGCTCGGGCAGGTCGCCGGCGTCGAGCGCATGCGCAAGGCTTATCGGCAGGACCGTGAGCCGCGCCGCGCGAAGCATTGCGCCCATCTCCTTGACGATGCGGAGGTCGAGCCGGCCGCGGCGGGCCTTGAGCGCCAGTTCATATCCGGTCGCCGCCGAAACGAAGGCGTCGTTATGTGAATCGGCGACGGCCTTGCGCGCGCGGGCCGAGAGCCGCGCGTCGCCGCGCAAGAACCAGTAGACGGCGTGGGAATCGAGAAGCAGCCTCACCGCGCGGACGGCTTTTTGCGCCGAGCGAGCCGACGCGGCCGAGAGGTGGCGGGCGGCCTCCGCCGACTCACCCCGAAATCGTCCGTATAGGCGCCGTCCGACGCTTCGAGGTCTTCCTCGTCGAGCGGCGCCAGCAGAACATCATCGGGAAATTCGGGCCAATGCTTCGCGACGCCGAAGGGGCGCGGCTCGCGTGTTGCGAGCGGCGCGATGCGCGCGATCGGCTTGCCCGAGCGCGTGACCACGATCTCCTCGCCCGCGGCGGCGCGGTCAAGAAGCTCGGAGAGCCTCGCTTTGGTCTCGGCCACGCTGATTTTGGCCATGTCGGCGAGCATGGCCAGAAAAAATGACCTAGTCAATCTTGGATAGCAGGCTCATCACCGTCAGTGAGCGCCTCAAAATACGGCTTGTCAAAATTCCACGCCTCGAGGAGGTTTGTGCTGGCGTAATCGGCTGGGTTTACCGGCTCCCCGTTTTTGATTTTGCCGACAATTTCGTCCGCCACCTTTTTTGAGAGGGGCCAAAAGCCGAAATCCGAATTGATGCGCGGGACAATCACAGTATGTACCAGCTTCAGCTTTTCCTGATTGAGAAAGGCTTCAAGGTCTTCTGCGGACTCGAATCGCGAAAGAGATTGTCTTTTGGGCTCAACGTCGAACTCGGCGTGAACGCGAATCTTTTCCATCGCGCCAGAGCGGGCATCAGTGAGCGCGGATTTCTGATATTTCCCTGGTACGGATGTCACCAGCCCTTCGACAAAAGCTGACACGAAAATCGCCCATCGCGGGTTGTGCGGCTTTTGCCGAATGACGACGCTGTGCATGCCGATGCTGTGGGGAATCCGCCCCTTCGACCACGCATCCCAGATGATGTTGAGCACCGTGGGAATGGTAGGTAGCGTTGGTAGGTCAAGGTCATAAATGAAGCCAAGATGGCTGGGATCGCCAACCCCGCCCATGGCGTCCATTCCATCTTCATCAAACGGCGAAATGACGGAGCGGCTCTGGAAGAGATAGACGGTCGATTGCAGCGCCGCATTGATTTCTTGACTGAGTCGATCTTCCGTTAGTCCCTCGAAACACAAACAGCGAATGTTCCGCGCGGCCGCCGATTCAAGTGCGTCACTTGTGAAACCGGCAACGCTAACAATGATGCCTTGGCGGGTAGGAATTTCTACCTGTCCGAGCGCATCAACGAAGTCGCTTACAGTCTGAGCTCCAACTTTTTCACTTTGGTTTTTGCAACTAATTGCAACCCTGACCACGCATCCCGCGACTTCGGTGCTTACCAGAACGTCAAACTCGCGCTTACTCTCGGATGGATAAGCGGTAACCGGAAGTTTCTTGCGCCTTTCCACTTTGTAGCCCGGCGCTTCATGCATAAGCGCCACTACATCCTCAAGCAAACTGCCCTTTTTGTTCGCTGTCACGCCGCACACGCATTGTTGCCCTTCAAGCTGCATCAGAGTCTAGATTTGACGTCAACAGGCCGGCGCGGCTGCGGCCGCCCCTCAAGCCGCCTCCTCCTCCAGCTTGACCTTGTGGCCCCAGAGGCGATGCACGTGCCAGAGGACGTCGTCGCGGGTCTTGGTGTCGAGCGTGCGGCCGTTGTGAACGGCGTGGCGCAGCGTGAGCATGCGATCGCCGTCGAGGTCGGCGGCGACGACCTGGATGTTCGGCTCGTGCATGCCGAGATCGTATTGCGCCGCGAGCTTCTCGCGCAGCCGCTTGAACCCCCCCGAATTGTGGATGGCGGAAATCTCGACATGGCTCTCCTCGCTGTCGTCATGAACGGCGAAGAGGCGCAGGTTCCGCATCACGGTCGGCGAGAGATATTGAAGGATGAAGCTTTCGTCGCGGTAATTCGCCCAGGCGTCCTTCAGCACGGCGCGCCAGTCGCCTCTGCCGGCGAACTGCGGGAACCACTCGCGGTCCTCCTCGGTCGGACGTTCGCTGATGCGGCGGATATCCTCCATCATCGCGAAGCCGAGCGCGTATGGATTGATGCCGGAGTAGCGCGGATCGTCGAAGTCGGGCTGGAACACCACCGATGAATGCGAGTGCAGAAACTCCATGATCGCGCCCTCGCCGATCTGCCCGCGCGCATAAAGCTCGTTCATGATGTAATGGTGGACGAACGTGGCGCAGCCTTCGTTCATCACTTTGGTCTGGCGCTGCGGATAGAAGTACTGCGCGATGTTGCGCACGATCCTGACGAGTTCGCGCTGCCAGGGCTTGAGGACCGGCGAGGCCTTCTCGATGAAATAGAGAATATTCTCCTCAGGCAGCTTGATGTCCTTGACCTCGTTGGCGCGCTCTTCCTTGTCCTCGTCGTCCTCCTCGACGGCGGGGAGCGTCCGCCAGATGTCGTTGAAGGTCTTCTGCTCGTGCTCGGCCCGGGCGGCCGCGCGCGCGACCTTGTCGGCCTCGGAGAGGCGCGGCGGGCGGCGATACCGGAAGACGCCCTGGTCCATCAGCGCATGGGCGGCGTCGAGAATGCGTTCGACTTCGTCCAGCCCGTATTCGTCCTCGCATTTCGCGACGTATTTCTTGGCGAAGTCGAGATAGGAGAGGATGCCTTCGGCGTCCGTCCACTGACGGAAAAGGTAGTTGTTCTTGAAAAAGTGGTTATGCCCGAAGCAGGCGTGCGCCATCACGAGCGCCTGCATGGTCATGGTGTTCTCTTCCATGAGATAGGCGATGCAGGGATCGGAGTTGATCACGATCTCATAGGCGAGGCCCTGATAGCCTCGCTGGTAGAGCTGCTGGTCGCGCGCGAAATGCTTGCCGTACGACCAGTGCCGGTACATGAGCGGCATGCCGTGGCTGGAATAGGCGTCCAGCATCTGCTCGGACGAGATGATCTCGATCTGGTTCGGATAGACGTCGAGCCCCAGATCGTTCAGCGCGATATCCTCGATGGCGTTGTAGGTCGCCTTGAGGCGCGTGAAATCCCAGTCGTTGTCCGGATAGAGAAGGGCGGACGATTTCTCGGCGGCGGCGGCGCTCATGCGGCTTCCTTCGCATCCTTCGAGAACAATTCGCGGAAGACGGGGAAGATGTCCTGCGGCCTTGCGATGCGGGTCTGCGCGAAATTCGGCCATTTCGGCGCGAAGATGCGGTACGCGCGCCAGAGCTCGGCGCCCGAATCGGCGTCGGAGAAGACTTCCAGCTCGCGCTCGTCGAGGATCTCGATATAGGCGTAGTACTGCGAGATCGGCATCACTTCTTCTTCAAGTATCTCCACGCAGCGCTGCGCGTCGCCGGACTGCGTAAACCCGTCAGAGGCCTGCGCCACGTAAATGTTCCACTCCGACGGCGAGTAGCGCTCCCTCTGGACCTCGAGCATCTTCTCGAGCGCCGTCGACACCACGGTGCCGCCGGACTGGCGCGAATAAAAGAACGTCTCCTCGTCCACCTCCTCGGCGTGATGCGTGTGGCGGATGAAGACGACGTCCACCCGCTCATAACGCCGCTTCAGGAAGAGATGCAGCAGCATGTAGAAGCGCTTGGCGAGGTCCTTCTCGCGCTCGCCCATGGAGCCGGAGACGTCCATCAAGCAGAACATGACGGCCGCCGTCGTCTCGACCGGCGTCGGCGCATAGGCGTTGTAACGCACGTCAAGCGGGTCGATGAACGGCACGTAGCGGCGGCGCTGCTCCATGGCCTGCAGCTGCTCTACGAGTCTCAGCTTCTCGGCGACCTCGTTGTCGTTCGGCTGAGCGATCGCCTCGAGTTCGAAGAGGCGGGCCTTGAGCGCGTTCATCTCCGATGTCGAAGGGCGTCGCAAGGCCAGGCGCCGTCCATGCGCGTTGCGCATGGTGCGGATGAGATTGATGTTGTTGGGCGATCCGGCGACGGTGAGGCCGGCCCGCTTGTAGGCGGTGGACTTCAGTTCCTTCAGAGACCGCTTGACGAGGTTCGGCAGCTCGAGATCCTCGAAAAAGATGTCGAGGAACTCCTCCTGCGTCAGCGTGAACTGAAAGCTGTCCTCGCCTTCCCCATCCGCAGAGGCGTCCTTGCCCTTGCCTTTGCCCCCGCCTTTGGGCGGCTTCTTGATCTTGTCGCCCGGCGTGAATTCCTTGTTGCCCGGATGAACAGCGTCGCGTTCGCCGGCGTCAGGATTAAGTCGGAACCGGGGTTCGGCGGTTGATTTGGACGGGATGGTGATCTTCTCGCCCTTGTCGATATCCTCGATCGACCGCTCACGGAGCGATTTCTGCACCGCTTCCTTGATCTGGACGCGCGCGCGCTTCAAGAACCGCTGGCGGTTGCCGAGCGACTTTCCTTTGGGGTTCTTGCGGCGATCGATGAAATGGAAGTGGTTCATATCTGAAATCAGAAGCCTGAAGCGCTGAAGCCTGAAAAGCCGGATCTCAGGCCTCCGATTTCAGGATTCAACCCGCCTTGTTGACCCGCATGTACCACTCGACGAGGCGCCGCACCTGGCGGGGCGTGTAGCCGCGATCGGTCATGCGCGCGACGAAGTTGTCGTGCTTCTTCTCGGTCTCCGAGTCCTTCTTCGAATCGAAGGAAATGACCGGAAGCAGGTCCTCGACCTGGCTGAACATGCGCTTCTCGATGACGTTGCGCAGCTTCTCGTAAGAAGTCCACGCCGGATTCTTGCCGTTGTTGGCCGCTCTCGCCCGGAGCGCGAATTTCACGACTTCGTTGCGGAAGTCCTTGGGGTTCGCGATGCCGGCCGGCTTTTCGATCTTGGACAGTTCGGCGTCGAGATTGGCGCGGTCCATGAGCTGGCCGGTGTCGGGATCCTTGAAGTCCTGATCCTCGATCCAGGCGTCGGCATAGGCGATGTAGCGGTCGAACAGGTTCTGACCATATTCGCCGTAGGATTCGAGATACGCCTTCTGGATCTCCTTGCCGATGAAGTCGGTGTAGCGGGTCGAGAGCTACGACTTGATGAAGTCGAGATACTTCTTCTCCACCTCGTCCGGAAACTGCTCGCGCTTGATGGCGTTTTCGAGCACGTACATGAGGTGCACGGGATCGGCCGCGACTTCATCCGTGTCGAAATTGAACGTCTCCGACAGAACCTTGTAGGCGAACCTGGTGGAGACGCCGTCCATGCCCTCGTCGATGCCGGCCGCGTCGCGATATTCCTGATGGGACTTCGCCTTGGGGTCGGAGTCCTTCAGCTTCTCGCCGTCATAGACGCGCAGCTTGGCGTTCAAGGTTGAATTCTCATGCTCGCGCAGCCGCGTCAGCACCGAGAAGCGGGCGAGCATGTCGAGCGTTTCCGGCGCGCAGGGCGCGGTCGCGAGTTCGGAGTTCTTCACCAGCTTGTCGTAGATCTGGCGCTCTTCGGTGACGCGAAGGCAATAGGGCACCTTGATCACGCTGATGCGGTCGAGGAAGGCCTCGTTGTGCTTGTTGTTGCGGAAGAGCTGCCACTCGGCTTCGTTCGAGTGGGCGAGGATCACGCCGTTGAACGGGATGGGGCCCAGCGCTTCGGTGCCGATGTAGTTGCCCTCCTGCGTGGCGGTGAGCAGCGGGTGCAGCACCTTGATCGGGGCCTTGAACATCTCGACGAATTCGAGAAGCCCCTGGTTCGCGCGGCACAGGCCGCCCGAATAGGAATAGGCGTCCGAGTCCGACTGAGAGAAGTGTTCGAGCTTCCTGATGTCGACCTTGCCGACGAGGCTCGAGATGTCCTGGTTGTTCTCATCGCCCGGCTCGGTCTTGGCGATGGCGATCTGACGCAGCTTGGACGGATAGAGGCGCACAACCTCGAATTTCGAGATGTCGCCGCCGAATTCGTCGAGGCGCTTGACCGCCCAAGGGCTCATGATGCCGGAAAGGCGGCGCTTCTCGATGCCGTATTTGTCCTGAAGCAGCGATTTCAGCTCCTCCGACTGGAAGAGCCCGAGGGGGCTCTCGAATACGGGGGAGATCTGCGCGCCGGCCTTCAGCACGTAGATCGGATGCACTTCCATGAGGTCTTTGAGGCGCTCGGCGAGCGAGGATTTGCCGCCCCCGACCGGACCGAGGAGATAGATGATCTGCCGCTTTTCCTCGAGGCCCTGGCCGGCGTGTCGGAAGTAGGAGACGATCCGTTCGATCGTGTCCTCCATGCCGAAGAAGCCCTCGAACGCCTTGTAGCGGCGGATCGTCCGGTTGAAAAAGATGCGCGACAGCCGCGGGTCGCGGGACGTGTCGATCATCTCCGGCTCGCCGATGGCCGCGATCATCCGCTCGGCCGGCGAGGCGTAGAGCATGGGGTCGTCGCGCGCCGCGAGGAGATAGTCGCGCAGCGACATCGCCTCCTGCTTCACGCGCGAGTAGCTCTCGGAAAAGAGATCGAAGACGTCGAGACTGGAACCGCTCATGGGGCTTCACTCACCTCAAACTGGCCGGGCGGAATTCGCCGGGCCGGCGCATTGCCGAAAAGACCTGAACGCAACTATCGCCAGAACAGATGTGGGCGCTGGACGACATTAGTGAAGTCCCCGAAGCAACCGATGTTCGGGGGCGGGGCGTCTCGGCGCTCGGATCAACGGCGGAACCAAGGTTCGGCGAGCGGCTTCTTCCCGCCTTTTTGCGGCCGACAAGGCTGTGGTGGCTCTCTTGTTTCATCGCCCGCCCGCTTCCGCGCCGTCTCCTGATGCGTGTTGCCGAATTCCGCCGTCGATCTCAGTCGCCCGCTTCCTTGGCGACATGGTAAACGCCGCCCTGTTAACAATTCGTGTCCCCGGATAATGTAACAAGAATATGGCCGCGCCGCGACCGCTTTCGACGACGCCGGACAATTCATCTCACTTTTGCGTCAGCCTGCGTGAGTTTCGTCGCACTTTGACTCGCATGTTCGAAAGTGGCGCGCTCGCGCAATTTTCTTGCGTCACGAAGGCGGGGGCGCGCCAACCAGAATGACTCGAACATCGCCGACATTGGTCGGCTGCGCGCCGATGGCGATCGCATCGCCGAGCAAGGTGAAGAACTCTCCGCTCCGATGCGCGTCGAGCCAGCCGCACGCATCGACGCCAAGCAGCGCAGCCCGCGCAACCGAGTCGGCAAAGAGCAGGGCGCCGGCGTCGGTTCCTTGGCCGTCGACGCCGTCGCTGTCCCAGGCAGCCGCGCACACGCCGCAGGCGCCCGCAGCGACCGCCAGCGCCAGCAGGTACTCGCGGCAGCGCCCGCCAGCGCCCGACGCTCCATCGAGCGTCACCGACAACTCCCCGCCGGAAACGAGCGCGACGGGCCGGCCGCGCGTCGCGACCTGAAGAGCGAGCCGCGCATGTTCGGCGGCGACCCGTCGCGCCACGCCGGCGACGACGCCAAGAGCGATCGGTTCGTAGCCTTCGGCCGCCGCAGCGGCGCAGGCGGCGGCCACAGCCGTCGACGGCCCGCCGATCAGCGTGAAATCGCGACGCCGGCCTTCGCGATGTGACTTCGGCGTCTCGTTGCGGAAGTCGGCGAGGGCGGCGGCGACCTTCGCCGACGGGTTGATGCGCCAGCGTCTCAGGATGTCCCGCGCCTGCTCCTGCGTGGTGGGATCTGGAACAGTCGGCCCCGAACCGATTGACGCCGGGTCGTCGCCGGGCACGTCGGAAAGCGCGAAGGTGCGCATGGGCGCCCGAGTCGCGGCCGAGAGCCTCCCGCCCTTGACGGCCGACAGGTGCTTTCTGACCGTGTTGATGTCCTCGATCGGCGCGCCGCGCGCCAGAAGGGCGCGCGTCGCCGCCTGCTTGTCGGCAAGGCAGAGGCCCGGCGCCGGCAGCGCCATTAGCGACGAGGCGCCGCCGGAAAGCAGGAACAGGATTTCATCGTCGGGGGCGGCCGCGCGGCAGCGCCCGAGGATCTGCTCGGCCGCCAGCACCGAGGACTGATCGGGAACCGGATGCGCAGCCTCGAGGATTCCGATCGGGTCGCCGGCTGGCGAGACTCCCGGCGCTCCTTTCTGGGCGACGACGAGGCCCCGCGCGCCCGGCAGCGCCTCGGCGACGGCGCGGGCCATGGCCGCGGACGCTTTGCCGGCGCCGAGCACGAGATAGGAGCGGGCGCGATCGAGCGGCGCTAGGTGCGGCTTGAGCAAGTTCGCCGCATCAACCGCGGCCTGCACCCGGGCGACGATGCGCAGCAGGCGCTCGCGCTGGACCAGGTCGGGTTGCTGCGGGTCGTTCATGGTCTCGGGAGGGCGCCGCCGACGCCAAGATAATTCCGTTGCAGAAGCGCCGCTTCGCCGCCGCCGGCCTGACGCTGAGCGAGCACACGACCAAGGAGGCTATGGTCCGCTTCGTTCGGTCTGCCCGCACAACGATAGGCGTAGGCGGTCCGGACCCAACCAAAGAAATTCACGGCATACTGTTTTCGGCGAAATTTCGCGGCGAGGTTGAAGCTCGTTCGGCCGCCTGATCGGCCTCCACATAAATCTCGCCGCCGCCCTCGCGGAACTTCTCGCTCATCTCCGCCATCCCCGCCTGCGCATTCCTCAGCGACGCCGCGTAGTCGCGCACGTCCTGCGTGATCTTCATCGAGCAGAATTTAGGCCCGCACATGGAGCAGAAATGGGCCGCTTTATGCGCTTCCTTGGGCAGGGTCTGGTCGTGGAAATCGCGCGCGGTTTCGGGGTCGAGCCCCAGATTGAACTGGTCCTCCCAGCGGAACTCGAAGCGCGCGCGGGAGAGCGCGTCGTCGCGGATTTGCGCGGCCGGGTGGCCCTTGGCGAGGTCCGCCGCGTGCGCGGCGATCTTGTAGGCGACGACGCCGGTCTTCACGTCGTCGCGGTCGGGGAGGCCTAAATGCTCCTTGGGCGTCACATAGCAGAGCATCGCCGTGCCGTACCAGCCGATCATGGCGGCGCCGATGCCGCTTGTGATGTGGTCGTAGCCGGGCGCGATGTCGGTCGTTAAGGGCCCCAGCGTATAGAACGGCGCCTCGCCGCATGTCCGCAGCTGCTTCTCCATGTTCACCTTGATCTTGTGCATCGGCACATGGCCCGGCCCCTCGATCATCACCTGCACGCCGCGGCCCCAGGCGATTTTCGTCAGCTCGCCGAGGGTTTCCAGTTCGGCGAACTGCGCCGCGTCGTTGGCGTCGGCGATCGAGCCGGGGCGCAGGCCGTCGCCCAGAGAGAACGACACGTCATAGGCGCGGCAGATATCGCAGATTTCTTCGAAGTTCTCGTAGAGGAAGCTCTCCTTGTGATGCGCGAGGCACCACTTGGCCATGATCGAGCCGCCGCGTGACACAATTCCGGTGACGCGGTTCGCCGTCAGCGGAATATAGGGAAGTCTGACGCCCGCGTGGACGGTGAAGTAATCGACGCCCTGCTCGCACTGTTCGATCAGCGTGTCGCGATAGACCTCGAAGGTCAGCTCCTCGGCGACGCCGCCGACCTTTTCGAGCGCCTGGTAGATCGGCACCGTGCCGATCGGGACCGGCGAATTGCGGATGATCCATTCGCGCGTGTTGTGGATGTTGCGGCCCGTCGAGAGGTCCATGACCGTGTCGGCGCCCCAGCGGATCGCCCACACCATCTTGTCGACCTCCTCCTCGACCGAAGAGGCGACCGCCGAATTGCCGATATTGGCGTTGATCTTGACGAGGAAGTTCCGCCCGATGACCATCGGTTCGAGTTCGCCATGATTGATATTGGCGGGGATGATCGCGCGCCCGCGCGCGATCTCGTCGCGGACGAATTCGGGCGTGATGAAGGCGGGGATGTCGGCGCCGAAACTCTCGCCGTCCGCGACTCTCGCGGCGGCGCCCTCCAGCATGCGCTTGCGCCCGAGATTCTCGCGGATCGCGACATATTCCATTTCGGCCGTGATGATCCCGGCCCGGGCAAATTCCAGTTGTGTAACGGGCGCGCCGGCGCGGGCGCGCAAGGGGCGGCGGCGCAGCGGAAACTCGCGGGCGAGGTGTTTGCCCGAAGCGCCGCCATTATCCTCCGCCCGCACGCGCCGGCCCTCATATTCCTCGACGCCGCCCCGCGCCTCTATCCACGCCGTTCTCGTTCGGGCGAGACCCTTCTCCACGTCAATGACGACTGCAGGGTCCGTGTAGGGACCGGTCGGATCATAGACCGGAACCGGCGGCTCCTTCGCGGACGGGTGCAGATCGATCTCGCGCACCGGCACGCGGATGTCGGGATGAATGTCGCCCGCGACATAGACCTTGCGCGAAGCGGGAAGCGGCCCTGTCGTCACCCGCGGCGTTCGAAACTCGGATTGCGGAACATGCTTGTTCATGGCGTTTCTCCTGAAACGGATGCGGGGGCGACGACGCCGACGATTGGCCCCATGGCGGCGCCGGGCTCGTTGCGATCGAGTTCCGCGGAATAGAGGCGCGATATGGCCCCGTCGAGATAGAGTGCGTTCGGGCATCGGAGTTCGTCACGAAACAGACTGGCGAACTCGTGGAACGTCACGGGCGCGTCGGAAATCGCGAAGACGACCTCGCCCCAGGCCGTGACCCCGACGCCGTTTCGGCGGTAGAGCGAGGTCGACTCCTTGCGGAATTTCGGATGCAGCGCGCCGTCGATGACGAGCATCGGACCGGATTGCGTCGCGTCGCGCACGTCCTGCGCTCCGGCGAGATAGTCGGCCGTCGGAGCGACATGGGCGGAGACGGCGCCGTCCTTCTGCGACAGCCAGAAGACGCCGTTCGGCTTCATGCAGAAATTGCCGCTGCAGTCGCGGTTATTGACCGCACGGCGTGTGACGCCGCCCTCGATATAAAGGCCGACCGGCGCGCGGTCCGCTTGATACATGCCGGCGTTCATGGCGAAGAGGAGCCGTCTTCCCTCCGCCGCCAGCGCTTCCGCGAGCCGGCTGAAATGCCGGAGCGGCTCGCCTTCTGCGCCGGCGTGAAACAAGCGGATATCGTCCCTCTGCGGATCGAAGCGGCAGACGACGTAGGGGATCTCCCGCAAAGTACGCTCCGCGCAATGGGGCTCGGCGGCGGCCGGCGCGGCCGCCAGCAAAGCCGTCAGCACGGCGGCGCCTGCGGACGAGCGGCGGTCCGAACGGCTCGTCGGAGCGGAGGCGCATTCTCGGCCTGGACTTGAGATCATGGTCCGTCCCTACGCCGGCCCTAACCGGATCAGGTTCAAAGGGTGCTCGCGCGAACAGCGGCGATCTCAGCGGGTCGTCCCGCGCCCCTCGGTGTCGAGGACATCTCTAGCAGCACGGAGAAGCGCCTTCAAGAACCGCCGCCCCAAATCGGCCTGCATCGTCGCCCACCGTCCAGCGATGACAGCCCCGTCGCCCATGCCTCTTGTCGTCCTCGTCGCGGCGCTCGCCGCTCTCGGCCTCTGCGCCTCAGCGCGAGCCGCCGTCGACAGCATCCTTATCGAAAAAGGCGCGCGGCGCATGACGCTGTACGAGGACGGTCGCACGGTCAAAACCTACCGCATCGCGCTCGGTTTCTCGCCGGTCGGCGACAAGGTGCGGCAAGGCGACGGCAGGACGCCGGAAGGCGTCTATCGCATTTCGCTCAAGAACCCGAACTCGCAGTTCCACCTGTCGCTCAAGATCTCTTATCCCGATACGGAAGATCGGCGCGCAGCGGCCCGCCGCGGCGTCGACCCGGGCGGCGATATCTTCATCCACGGCACGCCCGGCAGAAGCGCGCCATATCCCGCGGGCGCTTCGATCCCGGACTGGACGCTCGGCTGCATCGCCGTGACCAATGAAGAAATCGAGGAGGTGTTCAGCCTCGTCGGGGTCGGCGCGCGCGTCGAGATACGCCCTTGAGGCGCCTGCGGTTCGCCGGCCGGCGCGCAAGGCGCCTCGGCCCGGCGTCATCGACATGGGGCCGCCGAACTTGCTAGGTCGAGTTCGGTTGGGAAATACGCTGAGGGATAGGGGGGGTCGTGATGGCGATCATCGCGCGACTTTTCATGGCGGCGCTCGCCGGCCTGCACGCCTATTTCGGCTGGCTGGAAATGTTCCGATGGACGGCGCCGCGCACGATCGAGGCTTTCGGCCTTACTCCCGAATTCGCCGAGGCTTCGCGGATCCTCGCCGTCAATCAGGGCGCGTATAACTGGATCTTCGCCGCAGGAATGCTGTGGGCCGCGTTCGCGCCCCTCCGCCTTGCCCGGCCCCTCGGATTTTTCTTTTCGGGCGCGGCTCTCGCCGCCGGACTCTTCGGCGGCGCGACCGGCCCTGACAGCATATTCCTATATCAGGCGCTGCCTGGCGCGCTGGCGCTCGCTGCGGTCTATGTGAGCCAGCGTCCCAAGTTCAGATAGGCGGCCCGCGCTGCCGGCCGCATGCGGATCATTCCGACGCTGCAGCAAGCCGCGCCGCGATGATCCGGCGCATGTCTGCGGCGCTGTGATTTACCGTCAGGCGATCGACGATCGCGCCTGTTTGGGCGTCGATCAGCAGCGTGTAGCCCGTCGCCGTCGAGAACCGTTCGTAGACGGAGGCGAGTCCGTCTGCGGCGGCGGCGGCGCGCGGGCGGTCAGGCCCGAACGTCAGGTCGTATTCGACGAACTTGACCGGCGCGTCTGCGAAGTCGTGCATGACTTTGAGCAGGCGGGGCTTTAAGATCTTGCAGGCCGAGCACCATTGCGAATTGAAGGTCGCTGCGATGAGTTCGGGCTCGCCGGAGACGGCGGCTGAGGCGCTCGCCGCCGGCGTTCTCGCGTACAGGGCGAAACCGGCGGCGCCGGCGAGCAGAACCAGGAGAAGGATCAGGTCGTTGCGCTTCATGAGCCTCTTTTAGACAATTCCTGCTTCGGCCAACATGCCGTAGGGCGGAGAGCCGAGGCGGGGCGGGGGTGATGGAGCGGCGCGTGTTCCTCGGCGGCGCTTTCGCCGCCGCGGGGATTGATCGGAGCAAAGCGGCGATGGGGCCGACCGGGCTGCAGGACTTTGACGCGCCGCTTGCGCCCGTAAAGGTTGCGACGGAGCGGGAGATAGCCTCGCGGGTCGGTTTTCGGCCCTTTCGAGCTGAAGGCTTCGTGGTCCGAAGCGAGGCGCTGGGGCACAAGCTTCTCGTCCATAATTATGGCCATGGCGGCGCCGGGGTCACGCTCTCCTGGGGTTCCGCGCGGCTCGCGCTCTCGGCCGCTGGCTCAAAGAATTTCGATAGCGCGGCGGTGATCGGCGCCGGGATTATCGGCCTGACGACTGCGATTTCGCTAGCGCGCGCCGGCGTCGCTGTGACGATTTACGCCGAGGCGTCGTCGCCGGAGACAACCTCGGACGTCGCCGCGGCGCTCTGGCAGCCTTCGACGATTTTCCGCACCGAAAGCATGGGTGCGGCGGCGATGGAACAGTTCCGTTTCGCCGCCCGGGTCAGCCACGACGCATTCCGCGACGAGGCCGGCAGGCCTGGGCGGGGCGTCCGCTGGATCCGCATGTTCGATCTCTCCGAAACGCCCTTTGGCTCAGAACGGCCCGAGGGCGCAGATCTCTATCCCGGCTCCCGGCCGAGCCCCGGCGCAGCGCGCCGTTTCGGCGTCGCCCACGCTGAATGCTATTACGCGCTCGTCATTGACATGTCGGTCTACCTGCCCGCCTTGATCGCCGAGTTCGCCCGCCTTGGCGGCCGCCTCATCGCCCGCCGGTTCGACTCGCCGGCCGAACTCGGCCGACTCGACGACGCCGTCGTTTTCAACTGCACGGGCATGGGCTCGCGAACGCTGTTCGCCGATCGGCTGCTGACGCCCGTTCGCGGACAGATCACCTGGCTCAAGGGGCAACCGGAGGTAGACTACGGCTATGTTTTCGACGGCCCGCAGGGGCTGCTCTATATGTTCCCGAGAGAAAACTCGATCGCCCTCGGCGGGTCCATGGGCTGGGGCGAGACCTCCCCCACGATCGATGAAAACGACAAGCGCCGCATGATCGAGGGCCATGCCCGGATTTCGGCGCGGCTGTCGCGTCAGCTCTGAAACGGATCGCGAATGAGGATGACGTCTTCGCGCTCGGGGCTGGTCGAGACAAGCGCTACGGGACGGCCCATCAGCTCCTCGAGGCGCCGCACATATTTCACAGCCTCCGCCGGAAGGTCCGCCCACGACCTCGCCCGCGCCGTCGAGCCCTTCCACCCGGGCATGCGTTCATAGACCGGCTCGATGGCCGTATCGGCGTCGACGCCCGGCGGCAGATGGTCGTAGCTGCGGCCGCCGATGCGGTATCCGATGGCGACCCTTAGTTCGTCGAAGCCGTCGAGGACGTCGAGCTTGGTCAGCGCCACGCCGTCGACGCCCGATACGGAGAGGGCCTGGCGGACGAGGCAAGCGTCGAACCAGCCGCAACGGCGCTTGCGCCCCGTGACCGTGCCGAACTCGCGGCCCCGCTCGCCGATCCTCTCGCCGATCGCATCCTTGAGTTCGGTCGGAAACGGGCCCTCGCCCACCCTAGTCGCGTAGGCCTTCACGATCCCGAGAACATAGCCGATGGCGCGCGGACCGAGTCCGGAGCCGGTCGCCGCCTGGCCCGCGACCGTGTTTGACGAGGTCACGTACGGGTAGGTGCCGTGGTCGACGTCGAGGAGCACGCCCTGCGCGCCTTCGAAGAGGATTCTCTTGCCGGCCCGGCGCTGGTCTTCAAGAAGCCGCCACACGCAGGCGGCGAACGGGAGCACTCTGGGCGCGACCTCCTTCAGCCGCTCGACGAGCGCGCCGGCGTCGACCGGCGCGACCCCGAAGCCCCGGCGCAGCGCATTGTGGTGGACCAGCAGATTCTCAACCTTGCGCAGGAGCGCCGCCTCGCCGAGCGCTAGATCGATGACCCGGATGGCGCGGCGGCCGGCCCTGTCCTCATAGGCCGGCCCGATGCCGCGCTTGGTCGTGCCGATTTTCACGCCGTCCGCCGCGCCCTCACGCAGCGCGTCGAGTTCCTGATGGACCGGCAGAATGAGCGTCGCATTCTCCGCAAGGGCGAGGCTGTCCGGGGAGACCTTCACCCCCTGCGCCTCGATCCGGGCGATCTCATCGATGAAATGGAAGGGATCGACGACGACCCCTGATCCGATGACGGCGAGCTTGCCGGGCCGCACGACGCCGGACGGCAGCAGCGAGAGCTTGTAGGTCACGCCGTCGATGACGAGGGTATGGCCGGCGTTGTGCCCGCCCTGAAACCGGACCACCACGTCCGCGCGGGCCGACAGCCAGTCGACGATCTTGCCTTTGCCTTCGTCGCCCCATTGGGCGCCGATCACCGCCACGTCGGCCATGACTTGTCCTCTTCAGCAGGAAGCCGCGCACCTTAGGGGGACGGCGACCTCAAGACCAGTTCAGGCCGTCGTCTCTCCACGTCCGCCGCGGGGTTTGATAGCATCCGAGAACCCGATTAGACCTCGACGTCGCGTCACAAGGCGATGAAGGCCATGGTAGCGCGATCGGCGGAGACGACGACCGCCGCGCCATCCGACAAGCACATCGTGGAAGTGCTCATCGAGGAGCGCGCGCCGGGTCTCGTTGCGTCGCGTTTCTGGCCGCTCTATCGCGCCGTCCTCTACCCCCTTCTGCGCGAGCCGGAGGCCGTGCGCATGGCCGACGCCATTCAGGGAAAGTCGGGGGCCGAAGTCATGGCCTACATGAGCGAGCTCCTCGCGCTCAAGGTCGACGTCGAGGGGGCGGAGAACCTGCCGCGCGCCGGCCGTGTGATCGTGGCCCCCATTCATCCGACCGGGATCGCCGACGGGATCGCCATGTGGGACGCGTTGAAGCCTCGACGTCCCGACCAGATCTATTTCGCCAACCGCGACGCCATCCGGGTGACGGAGCGCCTCGCCGACGTGCTCATTCCCGTGGAGTGGGTTGCGGCCAAGCGCACGCGCCAGCGCTCGCGCGAGACGCTGCTCGCCGCCAACGCCGCTTTCGAGGCCGACCGGTGCGTCGTGCTCTTTCCTTCGGGGCGCCTCGCCTTCATGAACGAGAAGCGCGAACTCACCGAGCAGGAGTGGCAACCCTCGATCGCGATTTTCGCCCGAAAGTACCGCTGCGCCGTCGTGCCGACGCACATCGAGGCGCGCAACTCCTGGCTTTACTACTGGTTCCGCCGCCTCAGTCCGGAGCTCCGCGACATCACGCTTTTCAACGAGCTCCTCAACAAGAAGGGCAAGACGTTTCGCGTCACGTTTGGAAAGCCCATTCCGCATGAAGCGCTTCAGGGCGACCCGACTGAAGTCGCCGCCCGGCTACGACATCACGCCTGGAGGGGGATCCCGGCGGGCACGCCCTGGGGAGAAGGCTCCTAAGTCAGCCTTCGCCGACCCTCCCGTGCTTGGGAGCGACCTCGGCCGGCGGACGCCGTTGCGTTCGGAGCGGGCTGGCTGCTAGCCAGACCATCCAGAATGATGAGGCAATGTTTGATGCGCTCGCTGATGATCGCCGCGCTCCTGGCGCTTGCCGCGTGCGACGCCGCAAAGACCGAACCGGACGCCCGCGCCGAGCCGCGAACAGGCGCGCCGGCCGAAGCCGCGGCGCCGCAATGGTCTATCGACTCCGGCGGCGACCTCAACGCCTTTTTCGAGTGTCTTGAGAGGGAGAGGATCTCGCTCGTCAGCGCGCATCGCGGCGGACCGAAACCGGGTTATCCGGAAAACGCGCTCGCGACCCTTCGCGAGACGCTTGAAATCGCTCCCGCCATTCTCGAAGTCGACGTCGCGACGTCGTCCGACGGCGTTCTCTATCTCTTCCACGATGACACGCTGGACGAGAAGACGACCGGGGCCGGGCCGGCTGACGGCCTTGCTTGGGAAGAGATTGGCAATCTGCGCCTCAAGGATGCGTCCGGCAAGGCCACGGACTATCCCCCGACCCGACTCGGCGAGGCTCTTGAATGGGCAGACGGGCGCACCATCCTCGCCCTCGATATCAAGCGCTCGACGCGCTACGAGGACGTCGTCAGCGAAGTCCGCCGCCAGGGCGCCGAGGACCGGGTGCTCCTCATCGCCTACACCACGGCGCAGGCCCGCAAGCTTCATTCTCTCCTGCCCGAGGCGATGATTTCGCTCAATGTCGGCTCGCAATCGGAGCTGAACGGCGCGGTCGCAGCCGGAATACCAACCGACCGCATCGTCGCGTTCACCGGCGTCGAGACGCCCGACCCGCGGCTGTTCTCGGTCCTCAACGACCGGGATGTCGAGGTGATTTTCGGCACGCTCGGCGGCGCGGATTCGCTCGACGCGCGGGCGGCGCGGTCGGGCGATGATCGTCTCTATACAGAGCTTGCCGAGACGGGGGTCGATCTGATCGCCACCGACCGGCCGGCCGCGGTTCAGGCCGCGCTCGGCCGCGCCGGCCGCGCCGGCAAGGCGGGCGTCTGCGGGATTTCACGCAACTGACGTGGGGCGGGGCGGCGGCGCTTGCCCGGCGGCGGCCCCCATGTGAGACTAGTTGCGGGGCTAGGCGGGGCTTTCATGAGAATTTCAACACGCATCCTGCTGGGCGCCGCAGCGCTGCTATTGCTCGCGGGCTGCGGCTGGTTTCGGAAAGAAGCGCCGAAATCGGTCGAAGGCGATGATTTCGCCGTCGTCGGCGCGACGGTTTTTGACGGCGAGGCCGTTCACGCCCAGGCGACGGTCGTCGTTCGCGACGGTCGGATCCAGTCGATCGGCGACGGCCCCGCGCCATCGGATCTTCCTGCCGTCGACGGCGCCGGCAAGACCCTGATGCCCGCTTTCATCGACGCGCATGTGCATGCCTTCGACGTCGCCGGACTCGAGGACGCCCTGCGTTTCGGCGTCGGGACCGAACTCGACCATTTCACGGCGGTCGCCTTCCTGAACCAGCGCAAGGCGCAGCGCGAGGGGCTCGAGAGAACCGGCGCCGCCGATCTCTTCTCCGCCGGCACGATGGTGACCTCGCCGGGCGGGCACGGCACGCAATTCGGCTTGCCCATCCCGACTATCTCCGCCCCCGTCGAAGCAGCCGCCTTCGTGGCGGCGCGCCTCAAGGAAGGGTCCGACTGGATTAAAATCGCCTATGAGCCGGGCGCCGGTTTCGTCACGTCGATCGACCGAGAGACCCTATTTGCCGTCATCGCCGCAGCCCATGAGCAGGGCGCGCTGGCGGTCGTGCACGCGTCCTCGCTTGAAGCGACCCGCGACGCCGTCGCGGCCGGCGCGGACGGCCTCGTCCACGCCTTCGGCGACCTGCCGATTGATGACGCGCTCGTCGCGGACATGGCGGCGAGGGGCGTGTTCGTCGTCTCGACGCTGTCGGTCATCGCCTCCGCCGGAGACCGCGGCGAGGGTCCGGCGCTCGCCGCCGATCCGGACCTCGCGCCCTATCTCAGCGACGCGCAGAAAGGCCAGTTGGCTCAGAATTTCGGCATGCCCGCGGACAACCCCTATCGTACGCGGTTCAATCTCGATCAGGCGAAAGCGAACATCCGAAAGCTCCATGACGCCGGGGTCGCCATTCTTGCCGGCACCGACGCGCCCAACCCCGGCACGGCCTATGGCGTGTCTTTGCATGGCGAGCTGTCGATGCTGGTCGATGCCGGCCTTTCGCCGCTCGACGCCCTCAAGGCCGCAACCGCCGCACCGGCAGCCGCCTTCAGGATCCCCGAACGCGGGCGGATTGCGCCCGGCATGCGGGCGGACCTCGTTCTCGTCGATGGTGATCCGACGGCCGACATCGGCGCGACCCGGCGCATCGCCCGGATTTTCAAGAACGGCTACGAAGTCGTTCGCGTAAAGCCGGCCGAGAAAAAGGTCGCGGCCGTGAAGCCGGCGCTCGACGCCGGCGAGGTCAGCGATTTCGAGACAGACCTGTCCTCGGCCCTCGGCGTGAGCTGGCAAACGACCACTGACGTCGTCGCAGGCGGACAGTCGACCGCCGCCATATCCAGAGCGACGCCTGGAGCCGACTCGGCCGGCGCGCTGCGCGTTGAGGGGATGGTCAGCACAAAGTTCATGTTCCCCTGGGCGGGCGCCACTCTCGCCTTCAGCGGCGACGCCCCGGACGGGACCACGACGCTCGACCTGTCCGACTATCAGCGCCTCACTTTCATGGCGCGCGGCGCCCCCCGCGAGTACATCTTGATGCTCGGCACGCGCACCTCCGCCCAGCGCCCCGCCATGACCGGTTTCAAGCTGACCGAGGAGTGGTCGGAAGTGAGCGTTGACTTCGCCAAGGCGCGCGGGGCCGACATGGATGAGGTCTACTGGCTCGCGATCACTGCCGGGCGCCCGCAAGGCGAGTACTGGTTCGAAATCGACGACGTGCGCCTCCAATAGGGTCGGAGCGGCGTCCCCGGGATGACGCCGCCGGCAAGTCGGGCTAGAGACCTGCGGCGACGACGGCACGAACGGTATGGCCCGCTACAATCCTAAGGAAGTCGAGCCGAAATGGCGCAGGCGCTGGGAAGACCGCGAGGTTTTCCGGACGCGCGACGACGCCGCCAGGCCGAAATACTACGTCCTCGAGATGTTCCCCTACCCCTCGGGGCGCATCCATATCGGCCATGTCCGCAACTACGCCATGGGCGACGTGGTCGCCCGCTACAAGCGCGCCTGCGGATTCAACGTGCTGCATCCCATGGGCTGGGACGCTTTCGGCCTTCCGGCGGAAAACGCCGCCATGCAGACCGGGGCCCATCCGGAAGCCTGGACGCGGAAAAACATCGCCGACATGAGGGCCCAGCTCAAAGCCTTGGGCTTGTCTATCGACTGGTCCCGGGAATTCGCCACCTGCGACGTCGAGTATTACCGCTGGCAGCAGAAGCTGTTCCTCGACTTCTGGAAGGCCGGCTTCGTGGAGCGCCGCGAGTCCTACGTGAACTGGGACCCGGTCGATATGACCGTGCTCGCCAACGAACAGGTGATTGAGGGCAAGGGCTGGCGCTCCGGCGCCGTCGTCGAACGGCGCAAGCTCAACCAGTGGGTCCTCAAGATCACCGACAACGCGGAGGACCTGCTCGCCGCCATCGACGACGGCCGATTGAAGGACTGGCCCGAGAACGTGCGCGCCATGCAGCGCAACTGGATCGGCAAGTCGAAGGGCGCGCGCTTCAGGTTCCGTTTCGCGCCCGGAACGCCCGCCCCCGCCGGATTCGACGGCGTCGAGGTGTTCACGACGCGCCCCGACACCCTGTTTGGCGCGTCATTCGTGGCGGTGGCGCCCGATCATCCGCTCGCCGCGCATTTTGCGGCCAGCGACCCTTCGCTCGCCGCCTTCATCGCCGAGTGTCAGAAGTCCGGCGTCTCCGCCGAAGCGGTAGAGACCGCCGAGCGCAAAGGACGCGCGCTCCCGGTCGAGGTCAGCCATCCCTTCGTCAAGGACCGCACCCTGCCGGTCTGGATCGCAAATTTCATCCTCATGACCTACGGGACCGGCGCCATCTTCGGCTGTCCTGGGCACGATCAGCGCGACCATGACTTCGCGACGAGGTATGGCCTGCCGATCATCCCGGTCGTGCTGCCCGAGGGCGAGGACCCCCAGACGTTTTCGGTCGCGAAAGAAGCCTTCACGGGCGACGGCGCGCTCTACAATTCCGGGTTCCTCAACGGGCTTTCAGTGGAAGCCGGCATTGAGGCCGCGATCGCGCGGCTCGAGCAGCAGGGCGTCGGCCGGGGCGAGACGCAATGGCGGTTGCGCGACTGGGGCGTCTCGCGCCAGCGCTTCTGGGGCTGTCCGATCCCGGCGATCCATTGCCCGACATGCGGCGTCGTGCCGGTCCCGGAGAAAGACCTGCCCGTAAAGCTCCCCGAGGTGGCCGCCGAAGAATTCAAGACGCCCGGCAATCCGCTCGCGCGCACGCCGGCGTGGCTCAATGTTCCGTGCCCGGATTGCGGAGCGGCCGCCAGACGCGAGACCGACACTTTCGACACCTTCGTCGATTCGAGCTGGTATTTCGCGCGCTTCGCCGCCGGTCGCCCCGACAGGCCGGTCGACCGCGCGGCGGCGGATTACTGGCTCCCGGTGGATCAGTATATCGGCGGCGTCGAACACGCGATTCTCCATCTGCTCTACGCCCGCTGGTTCGCCCGCGCCATGACGGCGACCGGTCATCTCTCCGTGGACGAGCCGTTCCGGCGGCTGTTTACGCAGGGGATGGTGACGCACGCCACCTATCGCGACTCGCGCGGGCAATGGCTGTTCCCGGAGGAGGTCGTCATCGAGGACGGTCGTGCGCGCCATGCGGCGACCGGCGATGCGGTCGAACCGGGCCCGGTCGAGAAAATGTCGAAGTCGAAGAAGAACGTCGTCGCGCCCGAAGTGATCGCCGACAGCTACGGCGTCGACGCGGCGCGCTGGTTCGTTCTCTCCGACTCCCCGCCCGAGCGCGACGTCGAATGGACCGAGGCCGGCGTCAACGGCGCCTGGAAGCTCGTCAACCGCATCTGGGACCTCGCCGAGCCGCACAAGGGCGCCCTCGCGGGTTTGCGGCCCCCGGCCGGATCCTCCGAGCTGCGCCGCGCCACCCACGCGGCCATCGCCGGCGTGACGGACGACATTGAGCATTTTCGCTTCAACAAGGCGATCGCCCGCCTTTATGAGTTCCTCAACGTGCTGAAGCGGGCGGACGCCGCCGCGGAAGCCGACCGCGCCGAGGCGCTGCACGCGCTCGTGCGGCTCATCGCCCCGTTCACGCCGCACCTGGCGGAAGAGGTCTATGAGCATCTCGGCGGGCAGGGGTTCGTATGCGACGCGCCCTGGCCGAAGGCTGATGAAGCGCTCCTTGTCAAATCGACGGTCGTGCTCGCCGTGCAGGTCAACGGCAAGCGCCGCGGCGAGATCGAGATCGCGGCGGATGCGACGACCGCTGAGGCGGAAAAAGCCGCTTTGGCGCTTGAAGAGGTCAGGCGCCATGCTGCGGGCGGCGTGAAGAAGGTGATCGTCGTTCCCGGTCGGATCGTCAACATTGTCGCGGCCTGAGGAGGCGCCAGATGACGCGTTGGTCTCAACAAATGATCGGCCGCCGCGCCCTGGCGCTGTCGGCGGCGGCGGGGCTCCTCTGCAGCTGCGGCTTCGAGCCCCTCTACGCGACAAATGAAGCCGCCTCGCGGCCGGCGCTCCAGAGCGTGCGCCTCGCCGAGGTGAAGGCGTCCGACATCGCGCGGCCGGCGGTCACCCGCGCCCTCGCGCGTCGCACGGCGCCGGCGACCTCGGAGAGCGAAGCCGAATACAGCCTCTCGGTCACGATCCGCGAACAGGCCCAGCCGCTCGCCGTGCAGATCGACGACTCGGTGACGCGCTACAATTACCGTCTGCTCGCGGACTATGTCCTCACTCCCGCTGACGGCGGCAAGGAGATCAAGGGCAAGGCCGAGGCGGTCGCGTCGTTCAACGTGGTCGCATCGCAATACTCAACGCTCTACGCCGAAGAGTCCGCACGCGAAAAGGCCGCCCGCGCCCTCGCCGAACGGATCGAGCGCGACATCCTCCTTGAGTTCGCGGGCGAAGATGATCCCAAGAAGGAGGCCGCCGCGGCGCTGTCCGGTCAGAAATGACGGCGCTCAAGGGCAAGGCGATCGACGATTTCCTGAAAGCAGGTCCCGGCGCGGCGACAGGCGCCGTGCTGATTTACGGACCTGACGCCGGCCTGGCGCGGGAGCGGGCGGAGATGCTGGCGCGGCGCGTCGTGACCGACCTCAAAGACCCGTTCAACTACATCGAACTTTCTGACTCCGATCTCAAAGGCGAGCCCGGCCGTCTCGCCGACGAGGCCGCCGCCTTGTCGTTCGCCGGCGGGCAGCGCGTCGTCCGCTATCGCGCGAGCGGGGAAGCGGCGCCGCCGGCAGTCGCGACCCTCATCGAGCTGCTCGAACAGGGCCGACTGAGATCGAACGCATTGGTCATTATCGAGGGCGGCGATCTGTCGCCGCGCTCCGGCCTGCGCGCGCTTTTTGAGAAAGCCAAGGCGGCGATCGCGCTTCCCTGCTATGTCGATGGTCCGGCCGCGCTTCGATCATTGGCGGTCGGAATGGCGCGCGCGGAGGGCCTCACCTTCGACGATGAGGCCCTGGATCTCCTCGTGTCCCTCCTCGGCGAGGACCGGGCGCTGGCGCGCAGCGAGATTGAGAAACTTCTATTGTACAAAGGGCCGCGCCAGGCGTCGCAAAGAAGCGCCATCCAGCCTGTCATCACGAAGGCCGACATTCGCGTCAATCTTGTCGATGGCGCCGGCGATGCGGCGGACGAAGCGGCGGACGCCGCCGCCGATGGCGACGCGCGGGAACTTGCGCGCGCGCTATTTCGGTCGGCGACTGCGGGCGCGAGCCCGATTTCGTTGTTGCGCGCGCTCTGGCGCCAGTTCGCGCGGCTCAAGGAAGCGCAGTCGCGCATCGCCGAGGGCGCCAGTCATTCCGAGGCGATGAAGAAACTCCGGCCGCCCGTCTTTTTCGCGGAGGAGCGCGCGTTCGAGGCGCGCCTGCGCCGGTGGCCCGGGCCGCGGCTCGATGAGGCTCTGGCGCTTGTTCTGGACGCGGAGCTTAGCGCCAAGACAACCGGCGCGCCGCAGCGCGAGATCTCGGAACGGGCTGCGCTGCAGCTCGCCATGATGCAGCGCAGCAATCCCCGCTGACGCTGGGCGCCCGCGCCAAACTTGCCGGCGTCGGCAATCCGACATAGTGTTCGCGGGGGAATAGGGCGGGGCTTTTGTCAATGCGGACCTTTTTGGCCGTTGTCGGGGCGCTATTTCTTGCCGTCATCGTAATGCTCGTCGGACTGTTCGGGTTCGGCTGGAGCCGCACGGGGCCTCTGAAGAAGGAGGCGACCCTGTTCGTTGATGACGCGCTGCAGGAGATTCTCGCAGACTGGGACGGAGAGGCGCTTTTCGATCACGCCGCGCCGGAGTTTCAGGCGATCCTCACCCCGGACAAGCTCGAAGAGCTGATGATGTCAGGCATCTCCCAGTTTGGTCCGATGACGAACTTCCGCGGTTCGAAGTGCACCATTGTCCGCGTCGCTTTTGAAACAGGTTCCGGCGAGACGGCTGAAGCCGAGTGCGTCGCCGGCGCGAGCTTCGCGCGGGTCGACGCCGATATATCCGCCGTGGCGGTCAAGAGGGGATCGTTTTGGAGGCTCTCAGGCTTCTTCGTCGAACAGACCGGACAGGGCGCTTCCCTTCAGCGCACGGCTCACGCAGGATCTCACGCGCTCGGCGTCGTTGAGGCGTCGGCGATCGACGGCTTCGTCGCCATCTCGGCCAGAGGGCGCGAACCGGTCGTCGCGGCGGCGGTAGGGGACGCCCGCACATCGCATGTCGATCGCTGACCTGATCGACGACCCGGCCTCCTTGCCCTAACACCGGTCAATGACCGCCTATTCGCCGGCGCCACGGATACTCGAACTAGGGGGACCGCCGCCCTCGCCGTTCTACGACGCGGTGAGGGCCGCCGATTTCCCGAAACTTGTGCTCCGGTACCGCAACCAGCGCTGGGCGGCTCGCATTGGTCTCGATGGGCTTGGCGCTGAGGCCTGGCTCGATCATTTCGGCCGCTTCCTTCCGCTTCCAGACAACCTCCGCGAGCCTCTGGCGCTCCGCTATCACGGCCATCAGTTCAGGACCTACAATCCGGACATCGGCGACGGGCGGGGATTTCTGTTTGCGCAGCTTGAGGACGACGCCGGCCGGCTGCTCGACCTTGGAACCAAGGGGTCGGGCAAGACCCCTTATTCCCGGTTCGGCGACGGTCGCCTCACGCTGAAAGGCGGCGTGCGCGAGATTCTCGCGACCGAGATGTTGGAGGCGCTTGGCGTCTACACGTCGAAATCATTCAGCGTCATCGAAACCGGGGAGGCGCTCTCGCGCAACGACGAGCCTTCGCCGACCCGGTCCTGCGTCCTGGTGCGGCTGTCGCATTCGCATGTGCGGTTCGGCACGTTCCAGCGTCTCGCCTTCGAGAACGATGCGGAATCGATCGAGCGCCTCGTCGCCTATTGCGCGGCTCACCTTGAGGGCGGGGCGGATCCCGATCCCGCTGCGTTCTTTTCGCGCGTGGTCGCCCGCACCGCCCGCCTCGTCGCCGACTGGACCGCGGCCGGTTTCGTCCATGGCGTTCTGAATACGGATAATATGACGGTGACGGGCGAGAGCTTCGACTACGGCCCCTGGCGCTTCGCTCCGACCGCCGATCCTGGGTTCACCGCCGCCTATTTCGATCAGACCGGTCTCTACGCCTTCGGCCGGCAGGCCGAAGCCGGCGCCTGGAACCTCGCCCGCCTCGGCGGATGTCTCACGCTGCTTGCGCCGGTTGATGCGCTGAACGCGGCGCTCGCATCCTACGGCGATCTCTATCGCGAGGCGCTTGCCGATGGTTTCTTTCGCCGCCTCGGGCTCGCTCGGACGGGCGGCGACGACATCCGGCTCGCCAATGCGGTCCTTGGCTGGCTCGACGCGACGCGCGCGCCCTACGAGCGCTTTTTCTTCGACTGGTTCTGCGGACGGGAATCTGCGGCGCGGCGGACCGCCAGTCCCCTCGCGCGCGACTATGAGTCCCCCGAGTTCGGCGAGGCCAAGGCCCTGTTGCTCGCCGCGACCCCGGAGCGCCCCGGACGCTTGTCGCATCCCTATTTCGCCCAATCCGAGCCCTGCACCATGCTGATCGACGAGGTGGAGCGCGTCTGGTCGAGCATCGCGGAGGCTGATGACTGGTCGCCGCTAGCCGCAAAGATCGACGCGATCGCCGCGATGCGCGAGGCCTACGGATTTTCGCCCTCGGCGGCGCCGACCTCGTGAGGGCCCACGAGTTCGAAATCCCGGTACTCGGTGACGAGGCGCTGATCAAACTTGCGGAACATCGCTTCGCCGACCGCGATCGTCTGGGATCCGCGCAGCAGCGCCGGGCCGCCGGGGACGAGGGGCTGATAGGTCTGGGTCTGCACCATGCGCTCGACGCGGGCAACGGCGGCAGGTTTGAACGGCTTGAGGGAATGGACGGAAACCGTCCGCACGAACGCTTCCGGTTTCGACAGCTCGAACGTCATCTCCATCGAATTTACGACGGCTTCGGGCGCCTCGGGATCATCGATTGGGCCTTTGAACCGGGCCGCCGTCTCATCCTCAAAGACCAGTTGCGCCTTAGCCGCGGACTTCGCCAGGCCGTCATAAATGAGACTGCCGTCGGCGTCGTCGGACCTGCGCAAACTCTTGAGGCGCTGCTTCTGATCCTTGGTGAGCGACGACTCGGCCGGGCTCAACAGCGTCCAGCGCCGTCCTTCGGGCAGGCGCGGGTCGAAGCGCAAGGTCGCCCCCGGTCCGGCCCCCTTCGCGCTCTGGTCCTCATAGACGACGGTGAACGCGTAGCGGTCGTTCTTGTGGGCGGCCGCGACAGCGAGCGCCCGGTCAAGAATTGCGCGCGCTTCCTCGGCCTGCGCCGGGGCGCCGCCGAGAAGAACCAGCGCTGCGCCCAGGATGAACGGTCGTCGTTCCAAGAAAGCGCCCGTTCAAGACCCAGGAACGAAACTGCGCGGCGCGGGATCGATCACTCGGAAACCATCGGGCTGAATTTCAAGCACGGCGAGGCCGCGATCGACGGTGCCGTCCGGCTTCAGCCGGAACAGCCCGTCCGCGCCGAAATAGCCGTTCGGGTCGGTGATCGCGCTCGACGTGAACCGGCCGCGCCGGCTCGGATTCTGGGCAAGTCGGGCGGAAAGGAGCGTGGCGTCATATGCGAGCGAGGCGAGACGCGGCGGCCGCTGCCCGAACGCGGCTTTGAATCGCGCCTCGAAATCACGCGTGATGCCAGGGTCGGGCGCCGCGAACCATCCGCCCTTAAGGGCGGGCTCGCGGGTCAGACGGGAATTGTGCCAGCTCGACACCCCGAGCAGCTTAATCTGATTGATGTTGACGTTGTAATACGGGAACAGCGGCGCCAGCGCGCGCAGCAGCGTTCCCTGCTCGGGAATGAGGATCGCCTGGTAGCCGCGCGTGTTGCCGTTGCTCGCGGCCGGGTCGCGCGGCGCATTCGGGTCGTAGCCGTGCCGCAGCTCGACCGGCACGACATCCTTCGCATACTGAGCAAGGCGCTTGGCCGGCGCCAGCATCTTGTCCGGCGACTGCTCGTACCGCTCCTCGTGAACCAGGACGCCGCCGCGGGCGAAAATCTCCTCCGCGAAAGCGCTCGCGACGCGCTCGCCATAGGTGTTGGCTGGCGCGATGAGGCCGAACCGGTACATGCCTTTTTCGACGGCGTAGTCGGTGACGCGCGCGATCTCGAGCTCCGGGGGGAAGCTGAGAAGATAGACGCCGCCGCCGGCGCTCGCCACATCCGACGAGAAGGCGATCATCGGGACGTTCTGGCTGCGCGCCTCCTGCGCAACCGAGGAGACCTCTTCCGCGAACAAGGGGCCGAGAATGATCTCGGCGCCGTCGTTCAGCGCCGACCGCGCCGCGAGGCCGGCGTCCGCCGCGTTGCCCTTGGTGTCCTTCGGAATGAGCAGGAATTTCCGGTCCCCGACCTCAAAGGCCGCGAGCTGGGCCGCGTCGAACATTGCCGACGCAACTTTCTGAACCGACTCGGAGCTGGCGGTGAACGGCAGCAGGAGCGCGACCCGCACCGGCTCCTCGCCCTGCATGTGCAAGGGATCGATGTAACCGCGGCGATTGCGCCGCTCGGCCTCGGCGCCGCCCGGACCAAAAACCGGCTCCTCGCCAGTCGAGGGCGGCTGCGCAATGACTGGCCCGCGGTCGCCGCCGGAAGAACAGCCCGCAATAACGAACACGCCAATCGCGGCGAGGCCTAGTCTGCGCCAGCCTGCGGCGTTCAGAAAACGCATGGGCGACCCTCAAGATCAAAAAATGCGACCGCACCCTAACCAAGCCGTTCGCCAGCGTAAATCGGCGATTGGGCCGGGGTTCGGGCCTCGGGGGGGGTGCGTGCGCGATTCCGGGCTGCTTGGGGTGCTCGCTGTCTTGGCTGTTGCCGCGGGACCGGCCATTGCGCAGGACGTGACCGGCATCGCCAATGCGGATGTCCGGGCAGGTTACAGATCGCTCAGTCTCAGAATGGGACGCCTGACTCCCGATGACGGCAAGGCGGCCGCCTTCGGCGCCCAGGTCGGCGCCCAGGCGACTCTCTCCGACCGGTTTTCCGTCCAGGGATCGGCGACGAACGGATTGGGTTCCGCGGCGCGCCGGCGCAGCTGCCGCGGCAGTTCGCTGAGAGCAAGGCCAGCCACGGGATCGACGGCTCGGTCATCCTGGTCGCCCGGATTCCGGAAGGCGACCACGGGCCCGGCCGCACAGGGCTCGTCGTCGCCGGCAAGTGGATAAAGGAGGATTGGGAATCGCGCTTAATGGTCGCCGCGTTGGCGGAGATCGGCGACCGCGCCCGCGCTGGAGTCCTGCTTGCGGAGCGCGCCGAGGTCACGCGGCGCGTCGGCTCTCTCGGCCGGATCGGCCCTCAGGCCACGAGCAGCCTCAACACTACGGCGCATTTCGGCGCCTTCAAGGACCAAAGCCGCCAGGCCGGGGCGGCGTTCAAGACGCTGATCGGGCGCCGACTCCAAGTGACCAGCGTCGCCCCGTTCGGCGCGAGCGAGGCCGCGCCGGACGCTGAGACCAAGCTTTTCCTGACCTACGAGTTATAAGGTCCGCCGACTCACTGGGCGGCGGCGAAAGCATGATCGACATTCTGTCCGTATAGGGAGATTGTCGAGATCGCCATCTTTGCCGAGCCCTCGATCGGACGGCGGGAATAGGCGACGTAGATCAGCGTGTCGTTGTCGGCGTCATAGATTCGCCGCACCGCCAACGCCTTGAAAATAAGGCTCTGGCGCTGCGAGAAGACCTCCTCGCCGGCCTTGTCGAGGTTAATGTCGCCAATGCGGATTTCCCCGGTCTGGCGGCAGGCGATCGACGCATTCGAGGGATCCTCGAACCAGTTGCCTTTCGCGACGCGGTCCCAGAAGCCCCGGTCGAAATGGCTGAGGTGACAGGTGACCCCGTCGACTTTCGGATCTTTGAGGGCTTCGAGCTTGATCTCGTTGCCGACCCAATCATTCTTGAACTCACCGACCTCCGTCTCGCGCGCGCCGCAGGCGGCGACGAGGATCAGGGCGGCCGCGGCAAAGCCTTTTTTCATTATGCGCGTATTTGGAGCGTGCCGGCCGCGTTTTCAATGTCGGCGTGGTCTTGTATTCGGCCGGCCGCTCGGGCATGCGGGTCCCCCGAAGGAGACCTCGATGATCGCCCGGCCGGCCGCCATTCTTCTATTGGCTTTGCTCGCCGCCTGCGCGCGCGACCGCCCTGAACCGCGCCCGGCGCAACCGGAATCCTCCTTGGGGCCAGCGCCAACGGAGCCCGTCGCGCCGATCGTCACGACGGCCCCTCCCGGGCGCTACACGATCGATCGATCGCACGCCAACCTCGTTTTCCGGATCGACCATCTGGGCTTTTCCGATTATGTCGGCAGCTTCCCGGGGCTCGAGGCGGAACTCCAGTTCGACCCGTCGAACCCGTCGGCCATGTCGGTCAACGGCGCAGTGGACCTGACGACGCTCCAGATACCGAACCCGCCAGCCGGTTTTGCGGCGGAACTGCTGAGCGCGCCTTGGCTCGGGGCCGGCGACAACCCTAAAGCGACATTCCGGTCGACCAGGGTCGAGCTCCTCGACCAGGACAGCGCCCGAGTGACAGGCGATCTTCAGTTTCGAGGCGTCGTCGCCCCGTTCACGCTCGAGGTTGATTTCAGGGGCGGTTATCCCGGCATGGCGCCCTACGACCCGCATGCGCGCATCGGCTTTTCGGCGCGGGGAGTGCTGAAGCGATCCGCTCACGGAATGAACATCGGGCTGCCTCCCGAGGGCTCGACGATGGGCGTCGGGGACGACGTGCGGGTCGAGATCGACGCCGAATTCACCGGGCCGCCGCTCGCGGCCGAATGAGCGTGGTGCGGGTGGTCGGGGTCGAACCGACACTCCTTTTGGGAACCAGATTTTGAGTCTGGCGCGTCTGCCAGTTCCGCCACACCCGCAAAAGAGCGGCGGAGAATAGCCGGGCGAGGTCAGGGGTCAAGGTTCGGCCGGGCCGGGTAGCGTCTTCCCCCGAACCGTCCGGTCAGTCATCCGGCTCCAAGGCAATGTTAACTCATCGCCCTTCACCTAGGCATGAAAAATCAATTAGAGGGAGCGCGACCTCGATGGATGGAGCCTTCATGGCCGACGCGGCCGCCGCGAACGAGAGAGGATCAGGGCCGCGCGCTTCGATGAAGGGCGTGACCGAGCTTCTGCGCGACATTCTCGACGATCTCGCGCAGACGCCGCAGAGTCGGCCGCCCATGACGCCCAGCGCCGCGGCCGACGCGCGGCCCGACCCGGTTGCAGCCGGCGCGACCGCAAGTCTCGGAGACGTCATCGACCGGCTCGACGAGCGCGGCTTCGGCCTCCTCTTCTTCCTGCTGGCGCTCCCCTGCATACCGCCCTTCGTTTACGTGCTGCCCCAGATCGTTTCGCTGCCGATGCTCGGCCTTTCCGGACAGATGGCGATGGGCCGCAAATCTCCCTGGTTTCCCGAATCCATCCGCAAGCGGACCTTCTCGATCGACGAGTTCAGAAAGGTTCTCGATCGAATGGAGAAGTATATCCGTTTCGTCGAACGCTTCTCCCATCCGCGCCTGCGGGCGGTGACGGGCCACGGCGCCTCTCGCGCCATCGGGGGGCTTCTCGCCATACCCTCGATCTCCATCCTCGTGCCGCTCATCGGCACCAACACGGTGCCCTCGATCGGGATCGCCTGCGTCTCCCTCGGCCTCATTTCACGCGATGGCGTCCTCGTGATTATCGGACTCCTCATCGGGGTCCTCTGGCCGATCCTCCTTTTCGGCGTGATCGCGTTCCTCGGCGTCGAGGGCCTCACCATGGTCAAAGAATGGCTGCTGTCTCAGTTTTAGGGTCGGCCGCGACATTCGGACAGGGGCGCCTTTTCTCCCAAAGCCGCTAGGGTCTCACGCATGCTTGCGGCGTTTCGAAAACGTAGCTTTACCGAAAAGGCGCTCATCGTCGGCGCCGTCGCCAGCGCCCTGTTGCTGGCGGGCGCCCATCTGTTCCAGGCGCTCGGCTACGCGCCGTGCCCGCTCTGCCTCGACCAGCGCTCGGTGCATTGGCTGGCCCTCGCGGTCGCCGTGCTCGGACTTGTCGCGCAGACGATTTTCAAGGCGCGCATCGCGGCTGCCGCAACGGTCGGCGCCGCAGCCCTCGTCTATGCGGTAAGCGCCGGCCTGTCCGGTTACCATGCCGGGGTCGAGTGGAAGTACTGGCCAGGACCGAAGAGTTGTTCGGCGACGGTCGACGCCGGGACCTTGCCCGTGAGCGTCGAAGACCTGACGTCAGATCTCGCCGCCCGGAAGGTTTTCGCCGGCGGATGCGCTGACGCGCAATGGCGCCTCCTCGGCGTCTCGATGGCGGGCTACAATTTTCTGGTTTCCTCAGGCCTGTTCGCCCTGACGCTCGCCGCGGCGCTCGCCGCCGCCAGCGATGCGCGTCGGGCAAGGCGACCGGCGCCAGGGGCCGGCGCGGCGGCGGTCGACGCCGCGCCGGCGAAGCCCCAATGACCATGGCGTTCGAACCGGCGCGCGAGCGCCCTGGCGCGCGCCGGAGCCGCCTCGAGGAGATGCTGCGCGTCGACCATGCCGGCGAGTATGGCGCTGTCCGGATCTATCAGGGTCAGCGCGCCGTTTTCGACGCGCTGCCGTCAAAGTCCGAGATGTCCGAAACCCTGCGGCGCATGGAGGAGGGCGAGGCCGCGCACCTCAAGACCTTCGACGCGCTCCTCGCCGACCGAACGGTTCGCCCCACCGCGCTCGCGCCCCTCTGGAACATCGCCGGCTACGCGCTGGGGGCGGCCACGGCGCTCATGGGCGAGAAGGCGGCGATGGCGGCGACCGAAGCCGTCGAGGGCGTTATCGAGCGCCATTACGCCGACCAGGCCAGCGAACTTCAGGAGGTCGAGCCCGCCCTCGCCGAGACGATCGCCTCCTTCCGCAACGACGAACTCGCTCACAAGAAGTCCGCGGAAGACGCCGGAGCGCACGAAGCCTTCGCCTATCCGCTGCTCAGGGCTGCGATCGCCGCCGGCTGCCGCCTCGCCATCCGGCTCTCCGAGAAGCTCTAGCGGCTCCGATCAATTCCTCCGTTGGCGGGGGACGGGGGAGGATGACCGCCGGCCGTGATCTGCCGCCGAGGTCGGTTTGCGCCGTCGCCGACATCGCCTAGGGTGGCGCTGCCGCTGCTGGAGGTTTCGCCAACATGTATGTCGACGGCTTTGTGCTCCCGATCCCGGACAAGAACGCGGCCGCATATACGCGCATGGCGCGGCTGGGCGCCAAGGTGTGGATGAAGCACGGCGCGCTCCATTACGTCGAATGCCGGGCTGACGACGTCAAGCCGGGCAAGCTCACCTCCTTCCCGCAGGCGGTGAAGCTGAAGAAGGGCGAGTCGGTGTGGTTTTCCTGGATCGTCTACAAATCGCGCAAGCACCGCGACGAGGTCATGAAGAAGGTTATGGCTGAATTTTCGGCCCTCGGCGACCCGTTGAAAATGCCGTTCGACGGCAAGCGCATGTTCTTTGGCGGCTTCAAGTCAGTCGTTGAGGCGGGGTCTCCGACCGTGACGCGAGCCGCCGGGAAACGTCCGGCCCGCAAGGCCCGCGCCAAGAAGGCGAGATGAAGCGGGCCTGCCTCGTGGTCGGGGCCGGCGACGGGCTTGGCGGCGCCGTCGCCCGAGCCTTCGCCGGCGAGGGCCTTGTCGCCTGCGTCACCCGCCGACCGCGCCATCTCGACCAGCTTGAAGCGCTCGCCGCCGATATTGGGCGTTCAGGCGGCGAGGCGCGCGCCTTCGGGGTCGATGCGCGCGACGAGCAGGAGACCGTCGCTCTTATTGACTGCATCGAGAAGGAGGTCGGCCCTCTCGAGGTCGCGGTCTTCAATGTCGGTGCAAATGTGCGGTTCGGCGTCCTCGAGACTACGTCGCAGGTCTACCGCAAGGTCTGGGAGATGGCCGCTTTCGCCGGCTTCCTCATGGGCCGCGAGGCCGCTCGAGTCATGCTCGCTCGCGGGCGGGGAACGATCCTGTTCACGGGCGCCACCGCATCGTTGCGCGGCCGCGACGGTTTTTCCGCGTTCGCCGGCGCCAAGCACGCCTTGCGCGCGCTCGCCCAGTCCATGGCCCGGGAACTTGGGCCGCGCGGCATACACGTCGCTCACATTGTCGTCGACGGCGCCATCGAAGGCGAGTTCATCAAGGGACTGGTCCCGGACTATGAGGCGGGCCTTGCCCGCGGCGAGATCCTCAGAGCCGACGCCCTCGCCGCAAATTACGTTCATTTGTGGAAGCAGGACCGCTCGGCCTGGACGCACGAGCTTGATCTTCGTCCGTGGACGGAGGCCTTCTGATGGCGAAGACGGTCGATTTCATCTTCGATTTCGGGAGCCCCAATGCCTATCTTGCTTTCAGGGCGCTGCCGCCGGTCCTTGAGCGCGCCAGGGCGAGCGTAAAGATCGTTCCCTGCCTCCTGGGCGGCATCTTCAAGCTGACCAATAATCGCGCGCCGCTCGTCGCTTTCGCCGAGGTGAAGGGCAAGAATGACTACGACATGCTCGAGATGCGCCGCTTCGTGACACGGCACGGCCTGTCGCGCTTCCGCCTGAACCCGCATTTCCCCGTGAACACCTTGCGCCTCATGCGCGGCCTCCTCGCCGCCGAAGAGCTTGGCGTCGGCGACGCCTATCTCGAAGCGGGGCTCTGCGGCATGTGGGAGGAAGGGCTCAAATTGGACGACGCAGGCGTCCTCGCCGGGCGCCTCAGGCAAAGCGGTCTCGACGCCGAGGCCGTCCTGGCCCTCGCCGAGGAACAGCGGGTGAAGGACGCTCTGGCCGCCAATACGCAAGCTGCCGTCGATCGCGGGGTCTTCGGCATACCGACCTTTTTCGTCGGCGATGAAATGTTCTTCGGCAAGGAACGCCTCAGCCAGATCGAGGAACTGCTGCTTTCATCGGGCGATTAGAGCGCCGGGCCAGGCGCAAAGCCTCCCGACCGCCCAAGCCCGGAGCGGCGGGCGTAAGCGCCCGCCCGCTCAAACGACGCGCCGACATCGTCCGACCTCGATGCTTCGCGGGCGTTTCCTCAGCGCGGCGCCGCGTGGGTAGAAGCGGGGACCGCTGTCGCCCGCGGCGACTCATTGAAATCGTTGGGGCTCAGGAACGGTGCAATCCCGGCTAGGCCGGGGAGAGCGGCGACATCCGCAACCGCCGGTTTCGCCGAAACTGAATCAAGGCTGACCGAGGAAGCCGACGCGCCGTTACGGTAGAATTCCATGAAGTTGACGGCCATGGCGGCATGGTTTGAGAGATTTGCCTGGACGTTTTTCGTGCTGACGCCGCCGTCGCTGATCGCGTAGCGCGAAACCGCGAGGTTCGAGCCGGCGCCGACGGCCTTTCCGAAGCTGAACGAGATATTGAACTCGTTGACCGTGTTGAGATCGACCCCCGGCACGTCGTTCCAGAGCGTAATGATGTTGAGACCGAGGCAGCCCGCCGCTCCTGTATTGCAGACCTCAAGCGCCGCGACGTGTTTTAGCCCATTGGCCTCGAACCTGACGATCTCGCTTGGCCCCTGCGGCCCGTTCACGGTGCTTGTCGTCGCTCCAGCGATGCCGAGATTGGTCAGCGCCTGGATGACATTTTGCGTGGTGAAGGCGTTGACCGTCTGAGCCCCAGCCGGCGCGGCGAATGCCAACGCAGCGAGGCAAGTTCCCGCCGCAGCGGCGTTCTTTAGCAACTTCATGGCTTTTACCCCTCTTTATGGACCGGTGGCCCTCAAGACCATCCTAGCCGGAATTCCGGGGCCGCGATACAGCCCGTGCGCCCATGAAGCGACAGAACTCCCGAAACCGGCCATTGTCCTCGGCCGTTCGTCCTGGAGCCCTCCTTGACCAACCCTTTTCCGGCGGCCGACCAAGCCGAGGCCCTGAAACGAGACATTGGCTGGCTCGGTTCGGCCGTCATTGCGTTGAACGGCATCATGGGCGCCGGCATATTCGCGCTCCCGGGGAGCCTCGCCGCCGATTTCGGCGCCTTCGCCCCGCTGATGATCATTCTCTTCGGGCTGCCGATCTTTCTCATCGCGCTGCCGCTCGCCGAGGTCGCGAGCTTCTACGACCGCACCGGCGGACCGGTCGCCTATGCGCGCGAGGCGTTCGGCCCGTTCGTCGCTTTCCAGACCGGGTGGACCTATTTTGTCGCTCGCCTGTCGGCCTTCGCCGCCAACGTGACCGTGTTCGCCGCCTACGCGGCGACGCTCGCGCCGGTCTTCGAGTCGCTATTCGCCCGCACCCTTCTCATCGCCGGCGTGATTGCGCTGTTTGCAGCCGCCAATCTCGCGAGCGTTCGGCACGCCGTCGGCGGCCTCAAAGCGCTGACGATCTTGAAGGTCGCGCCGCTGCTGGCGCTCGCGCTCTATGCCCTGGCGACGCAGGGTCTCAGTCAAGGCGAAGTGCGCCTCCCGGAGTTCAGCGAGGTCGAAACCGCAAGCCTTCTCATCCTGTACGCGTTTGTCGGCTTCGAGCATGTCGTCGTCTTGGGCGGCGAAACCAAGGACGCACGCCGCACGATTCCGCGCGCCATGACGGCGACCCTATTGGCGACAATCGCGCTCTATTTCCTCGTGCAGCTCGCCTATGCGGCGGCGATGGGGGATGATGACGGCGGCAAGGCGCCCCTCGCCGCCTTCGGCAGGACGCTCCTCGGCGAGGCCGGCGCGGTCATCATCTCGCTGGCCGCACTGTTTTCGATCGCCGGCAACTGTCTCAGCTCCGCCGCCTCGACGCCGCGCCTCGCCTATGCGCTGGCCCGCGACGGGCTTCTGCCGGGATGGTTCGC
Organism: Parvularculaceae bacterium; assembly: GCA_013389105.1. GTDB lineage: Bacteria > Pseudomonadota > Alphaproteobacteria > Caulobacterales > Parvularculaceae > Amphiplicatus. The sequence continues at coordinate 63,786 of JACADZ010000022.1, forward strand.
GCAGGTGAGCAAGACCCGGGCGACGCCGGACAACGCCATCGTTTTCTTTTGCGGGCTGGCGCTGGCGCTGGCGCTCACCAACGGCTTTGCGCTTCTCGCCGTTGTTTCGACGCTCGCGCGACTCCTTGTTTACGCCGTGAGCCTAGCGGCGCTTCCCATCGTTCGCAGAAGGCGGGAGGCGCCGCCGCGGCGCGGCGTCCAGAAAATCCTTGCGCCGGCCGTCCTGGCGCTGGGGCTCGCATTTTGCGCTTTCGCGGTCGCCCAATCCAAACTCGACTCGTGGCGGGTGTTCGGCGCGCTCCTGCTGGTCGGCGCCGTGCTCTATGCGATTTCCCGTCGGGCGGGACGGCCGGCGGGTTAGGGCGCCGGGCGAGAAAGCGGAGCCGCCGGTTTTTCGATACCCAGCGTGACCGGCGGTAGGCGGATTATCGCTACCCGGTCTAGCGGCCAAGACTGAAGTTCCCCGCGCTCAGCCCCCTCGCGCCGGCGTAATGCGACTGGATGAGTTTCAGGTCCGCCTCATAGTCGCCGCTGGGCTCGAGAGCGCCGGACAGCGCGATGGTCTTCGTGCCGTAATCGAGCACGCTCATGACGATGGGTGCGCCGGCCGCGAGCGCGATGTAGTAGAAGCCCGATCTCCAGCCGGGGGTCGCGGCGCGGGTTCCCTCCGGCGCGACCGCGAGGGTCAGCGTTTTGGCGGCGGCGAACGCCTCGGCCATGGTTTTCACCAGATCGCCGCCCTTGTCGCGATCGACCGGAATGCACCCGAGCCATTTGACAAGGCCGCCCAGCGGCCCTGTCGTCAGCTCCTTCTTGCCCATCCATTTAAGCGGAACGCGATAGTACCCGGCGGCGGCGAGCATGTTGACCCCGTCCCAGTTCGACGTGTGCGGCGCCGCCACCAACGTCATTTTGGCGATGTCGCGAGGCCAGTCCCCCTCGATCCTCCAGCCGGACAGCTTCAGGTAGGCGAGGCAAAGCAAGCGCCAGGCCTCAGAGACCGGCCCGCGATAGGCAGCCGGCTTCGCGCTCGTGCGATCAAACACTCGGTGACGCGCCGCCATGTCAGACGATCGCCGCCGCAGGCAGTTCGCGCGCCCACGGATCGGACTCTTCGAGCGCATAGGCGACCTTGAGGAGAAGGTCCTCCCTGCCTTTGCCGGCGGCGATCTGCACCCCGATCGGCAGGCCCTCGGCGCTTTTGCCGAAGGGGATGGCGGCCGCCGGCGTGCCGCAGGCGTTGTGGAGCGGCGTATAGCCGACGTAATCGGCAAGACGCGCCATCAGCTCCGTAAACGGAACGCCGCCGGCGAGGAATCCGAGTTTCGGCGTCACTGTTCCGACCACGGGCGTCAGCCAGGCGTCATAGCGGCCGAACCACCTGTCGACGTCGGCTTCGACCGCCTGAATGCGTGCAATCCCAGCCGCGAATGCCGCCTCCGAGGTCGAGCGGAAGAGTTCCGCAAGGCCAATGGTGAAAGGCTCGAGCAGCCCGCTTTCCTCCGGCTTGACGCCGGCAAGCTCCGTTGCGACCTGGTAAATACCGAAAGCGCCGCTCGCCCACAGCGCCGTAAACGCTTCGGGGAAGCCCTCTGACTGGAGCGGCGTCGCCTCCACGACTTCAATCAAATGCCCCATCTCCTCAAGGCGCCTGCCGCATCGTTCCACGGCGGCGGCGACGTCGGCATCCGCGCGCCGGCCAAGTGCGTTATTGACGGATAGCGCGACCTTCAGCGGAGCGAGCCTCTGCGGACCGACATGTCCGACCGGCGCCAGACGCTCCTGAGGCGTCTCGGTGAGCGCGAGAATCGCCGCGCTGTCGCGGACGCTTCGCGTGTGCGGATGGTGGATCGAGAGCGGGATCGCGAGCTTGGGTTCGCCCTGGCCCGAAAAGCGGCCGCGCGTGCATTTCAGTCCGAAGACCCCGCAGGCCGCGGCCGGAATGCGTATCGACCCGCCCCCGTCGGAGGCGTAGGCGAGCGGCAGGAGCCTCGCCGCAACCGCCGCGGCCGCGCCGCCCGATGAGCCGCCGCATGAATGAGCCGCGTTCCATGGGTTGACCGTCGGCTCGAAGGCGAGCGGCTCCGTCGTCGGCAGGAGCCCGAACTCAGGAGTCGTGGTTTTGCCCATCGCCACCAGTCCCGCAGCTTCCAGTTTCTCCGTATAGGGAGACTTTCCGCCGCCGCGATGCTCGCGGAACAGCGCCGAGCCGTAACGCCAGGGCATGCCGGGATAGTCGTAGAGATCCTTGATCGCGAAGGGCACGCCCGCAAACGGGCGCGACGGATCGACGGCGCGCGCCCGATCGAGCGCCCCGTCAATGTCGAGATGGGTAAACGCGCCGAGCGAGGGCTCGATCTTCTCGATCCGCCGTGCGAACATTTCGACCGCGTCGACGGCGGAAAGCTCTTTCGCCCGTATCGCCGCGGCGAGGTCGGTCGCGTCCATCGCCCACGGTTCTTGCGTCCTGACGTCGATGTTCGTGCCGCTCCGTCCGCAGCCCGACAGGGCCGCCAGCGCGGCGCCGGCTTTCAGCAATCCCCGCCGTCTCATCATCTACACCTCGCCGCGCCAAGTCGCGCATCCTGCCCCGCGTCAGTAGCCGGCGACCGTTCCGTCCTTGCGCATCTCGGTCGCCCCGACATAGACGCCTGTCTCCGGATCTTTGAGGATCGCCTGATAGCCCCCGAAGACGACTCCGTCATCGACGATCTCGACTTCGTGGCCCATCTTCTTCAGCTTGGCGACTGTCTCGGCCGGAACGCCGGGCTCCAGCTGCAAAACGCCGAGCGGCGAGTCGTCGACGCCGGTCGGCTGGCGACCGCCGTCATGGTGGAGCCGCGCGGCATCGCCGGCTTCCTGCAGGCCCATCCCGTAATCAACAAGATTGACGATGATCTGCACATGGCCTTGCGGCTGCATGCCGCCGCCCATCACTCCAAATGACAGCCACGGTTCTTTGTTCTTCATTGCGAAGGCCGGAATGATGGTCTGGAATGGCCGCTTGCCCGGCGCGTAGGCGTTGGGGTGCGCGGGGTCGAGGCTGAAGAGTTCGCCCCGGTCGTGCAGCATGAAGCCGAGCCCGTCGGGCGCAAGCCCGGACCCCATGCCGCGGTAGTTCGACTGGATGAGCGAGACCATCATGCCGTCCTTGTCGGCGACGGTGAGATAGGTCGTATCCGAACTTTTATCGACCGGCGAATTCATGAATGCGCCGGGCCCGGGCGCCGGCATCGCCCTTTTCGGATCGATGAGACCGAAGCGATTGCGACCGTACTCGTCGGAAAGAAGCGCGTCGAGCGGGGCCTCGGCGAATGCGGGGTCCGCGTAATAGCGCGCAACATCTTCAAAGGCGAGGCGCTTTGCTTCCGTGATGTAGTGGATCGTCTCGGCCGACCCGCGTCCCCACCGCCTGAGATCGACATTCTTCAGGATACTAAGCATTTGCAGCGCGGCGAATCCCTGGCTGTTGGGCGGAAGCTCGCACAGTTCGACGCCGCGATAGTCGACGCAGCCGGGGTCGACCCACTCGCTCTTGTGCGCGGCGAAGTCCTCGTAGCGCAGGTCGCCGCCGATGCGCTTCATGTAGGCGTCGATCGTCCGAGCGACGGCGCCCTGGTAGAAGGCCCTGGCGCCGTCCTTCGCGATCAGGCGATAGGTCCGGGCGAGCGCCGGATTTCTGAAGATTTCGCCGGCCTTCGGCGGGCCGTTCTTGAACCAAACGGCGCGGGCGTTGTCGAACTCGCCGATCATCGGCTCGCGCGCCGAAAAGTTCCGGTAGGCGCGCTCGAGATAGTAGGCGATCACCGGCGAAACCGGGAATCCGTCCTCGGCGTAGGCGATCGCTGGGGCCAGAACCGTCCGCATCGGGAGCTTCCCGAACCGATCATGCAGGTCCTGCCAGGCGGCCACGGTTCCGGGGACGGTCACCGGCAGATGACCGAGCGGCGGAATGCCATTGCCTTCGCCCACCACGGCGGCCGACTTCGCTCTTGTCTCCTCAAGCGTCCGCCCCATCGGGGCGCGGCCGGATCCGTTGATTCCGTAGAGCTTTCTCGTCTTAGGATCCCAGACGATGGCGAAGAGGTCGCCGCCGATCCCGCATCCGGTCGGCTCCATGAGGCCTAGCGCGGCGTTGGCGGCGATCGCCGCGTCCACGGCGCTGCCTCCCTTCTTCAGGATATCGACCGCGACTTGCGAGGCGAGGGGCTGCGCCGTCGCCGCCATGCCGCTCGCCGCGTAAACGGGGCTCCGCGACCAGTCGGCCCCGATCGGACGTGCGCCGGGTCCGATGCCGGGTCCCTCAGCAGCGTGCGCAATCCCGACGAGAGCCGCGAAAGCGAGCATGAGGCGCATCTGAGGATCCTCCTTCTTGCCCCTTGGAGTCATCGGGCGTCGGCGTCAGACGCGCAATTCTTTTGCGCAGCAAAGCGCTTGCAATTGCGTTTCTCCGGGAGAATGAAAAAAGACGCAAGTCTGGGAGCGCCCGATGGAACTCAAGGTCTATCACTGCCCGCCGACGCGATCGGTCCGCATCGTCTGGGCCCTCGAAGAGCTAGGGCTGCCTTACGAGACCAAGCGCGTCGCGCTCGACCGGGAGTATTTCAAGACGCCGGAATGGCGAGCCATCAGCCCCACCGGCAAAGTCCCCGTCTTCTATGACGGCGACAGGGCGCTCGTCGAATCCGTGGCGATCACTCACTATCTTTCGGAGAAGTACGCAGGCGGACGATTGTCGCGCCGCCCGACCGACGCCGATTACGGCGAGTTCCTGCAGTGGATCCACTACGGCGAAGCCGGCATGGGGCCTTACGCCGGCATGCTCATCGGCCAGACGCGCCTTCTCCCGGAGAACCAGCGAATCGAAGCGATGAAGGTCTGGGCGCTCGGCGAGTGCAAGAACGCCTGCGGCTTCATCGAGAACAGCCTCGGCGACAGGCCCTGCATTCTCGGAGCAGACTTCTCGCTCGCCGACATCTCGCTCGGCTACATGCTCCACCTTATTCGCCTCTCGGGCGAATCGAAGAGCATCTTCGGACCGAAGACCGCGGAGTATTACCGGCGCCTGACCGGGCGCCCGGCCTGGATAAAGGCGACCCAGTAGTTCTCAGGTATTCATCGAATCGAAGAAGTCCGCATTGCGCTTGGTCTGCCGCAGCTTGTCGAGCAGGAACTCGATCGCGTCGGACGTGCCCATCGGCGAGAGGATGCGGCGCAGCACATAGACCTTCTGCAGCTGATCTTTCGGCGTGATGAGATCGTCCTTGCGCGTGCCTGACTTCAGGATGTCGATCGCCGGGAACACGCGCTTATCGGCGACCTTGCGGTCAAGCACGATCTCGGAGTTGCCGGTGCCCTTGAACTCCTCGAAGATGACCTCGTCCATCTTCGAGCCGGTGTCGATCAGGGCCGTCGCGATGATGGTGAGCGAGCCGCCTTCTTCGATGTTGCGCGCCGCTCCGAAAAATCGCTTCGGGCGCTGCAGGGCGTTGGCGTCGACGCCGCCGGTCAGGACCTTGCCCGACGAGGGAACGACCGTGTTGTAGGCGCGGCCGAGACGCGTGATCGAATCGAGCAGGATGACGACGTCGCGCCCGTGCTCGACCAGGCGCTTCGCCTTCTCGATCACCATCTCGGCGACCGCGACGTGGCGCGTCGCCGGCTCGTCGAAGGTCGAGGAGATGACCTCGCCCTTCACCGAACGCTGCATGTCCGTCACCTCCTCGGGCCGCTCGTCGATCAAGAGCACGATCAGAAAGCATTCGGGGTGATTGGCGGCGATCGAGTGCGCGATGTTCTGGAGGATGACCGTCTTGCCGGTGCGCGGCTGCGCCACGATCAGCTGGCGCTGGCCTTTGCCGACGGGCGCCACGAGGTCGATGACGCGGGCGGTCAGGTCCTTCTTCTTCTCGCCGGTCTCGGTTTCGATCTCCATCTTGAGGCGCTCGTCGGGATAGAGCGGCGTCAGGTTATCGAAGTGGACCTTGTGTCGCGCCTTCTCCGGATCCTCGAAATTGATGGTCCCGACCTTGAGGAGCGCAAAGTAGCGCTCGCCGTCCTTCGGCGACCGGATCTCGCCGAGCACGGTGTCGCCGGTGCCCAGTCCGAAGCGGCGGATCTGCGAGGGCGAAACGTAGATGTCGTCTGGACCGGGGAGATAGTTGGCCTCCGGCGACCGCAGAAATCCGAACCCGTCGGGGAGGACTTCCATCACGCCGCCGCCGTTGATCTCGACATCGTGGTCCGCGAGCTCCTTGAGGATCGCGAACATCATGTCCTGGCGGCGCAGGGTCGAGGCGTTCTCGACCTCGAGCTCTTCGGCGAAGGCGAGCAGTTCTGTCGGCGTCTTGGCTTTAAGATCCTCAAGAGAGACTTTGGAGGGCAGGGACATGGCGGGGCCTTCGAGTGAGCGGAAATGCGGGAGCCGCGCGCGGCTGCGCGGAGGGCGGGTTCAAATGATCTCGGTGCGGCGCATGGGGAGCAACGCTCGGCGCGCCTTGAGGAAAGGGTTCAAAGTTAATAGGCCCGCACCGGAGCTTCGTCAATGAGGCCCGGCCCTCCGCCTCGCGGACTAGAACGGCTCGACAACCGCCAGGAAAATCGCGGCCAGCATCAGCAGAAACGGGACTTCGTTCATAATGCGCCAGAACCGTTCGCTCTTCGGGCGTTCGCCCCGGCCGAATTTCTTCACTGCGCCCGCGTAGTAGCCGTGGATGGCGGCAAGCGCGAGCACAACAGGAAACTTGGCCAGAAACCACCCTTGTGAGAGAATCGACGGATTGGCGTACAGCATGAGCCCGGCGAACACCCACAGCAGCACGATCGAGGGATTGATGATCCCTTGGAACAGCCGGCGTTCCATCTGAGCGAAAAAACGCTCGGCTTCGCCGCCTTTTTCAGACTGGTGGTGGTAAACGAAAAGCCGCGGCAAATACATCATCCCGGCCATGAACGCGATGACCGCTGCAAGGTGGAGACCCTTGATCCAGGGGTAGGTCGAAAGCAGGAAGTCGCGCACGGCTCAGCCTACCTCGCGGATGATCTCGACGAGCCGCGACACGTGATCCGGCGGGGTATCGGGCGTAAAGCCGTGACCCAGATTGAAGACATAAGGAACGCCGGAAAAGGTCGCGATCAACCCGCGCGCCGCCTGCTCCATCGGCGCGCCGCCGGCGACGACGACCAGCGGATCGAGGCCCCCCTGAACCGTCGCGAGCGGCGAAAGGGTCTCGCGCGCCCACCCCCAAGGCGTTGCGATGTCTATCCCAATCGCGTCGCAGGTCGGCAGCGCGGCAAACGCTGAAGCGAGGACGCCAACGCCGCGCGGAAAAAAGATGATGGGCGTCCTCGGGCGCCTTTCCCTCACCGCGGCTGCAAGCCGAGCCATGGGTTCGAGCGAGAGGCGGCGGGCGAGATTCTCCGGCAATCCGCCGGCCCATGTGTCAAAAAGTTGCAGCGCATCGGCGCCGGCGTCGACCTGCGCAATGAGGTAGTCCGCCGTCGCCTTGATCACGATCTCGAGGAGGTCCTCGATGAACCCGGGGTCGCGGTACCAGAGCGCACGCAGGGCGCTCGGATCGTCGCTCGGCGCGCCGGCCAGCATGTAGGTGGCGACCGTCCAGGGAGCGCCGGCAAAGCCGATGAGCGCCTTTTCCGGTGACAGGGCCGCTCGCGTCCGCCGAACGGTTTCGAAGATCGGACCAAGGTCCGCCAACACGTTCCGGCGTGCGTAGGCGTCGAGATCCTTGGGCAGGGTCGGCGGCAGCAGCCTCGGCCCCTCACCCTCCTCGAAGCTCACGGTTTGTCCAAGAGCCTTCGGGATGACGAGAATATCCGAGAACAAGATCGCAGCGTCCAGATCGAACCTTCGGACCGGCTGCAACGTGACCTCGCTCGCCAGTTCCGGATTGAAGCACAAGCCAAGAAAGGAGCCGGCTTTGGCCCGAACAGCCCGATACTCCGGGAGGTACCGTCCAGCCTGGCGCATGAACCACATGGGCGGCGCTGCAAAATGTTCCCCGCGGAGGGCGCGAAGGAATTTTGATGGTTCGGACCGTTCTTCCAATTCCCTTAACCTTCCTTAAAAAAGTGTGAATCTGATAATAGGCGGGGGAAACTGGGATTATGCGAGCCTGATCGCGGAATCCAACAGCGGTTCTGCGGTCTTCCTCACCGTTTTCCCGACGCTGCGTCAATCTCCACAGCATGGCCAAGTTGCTGCGAGAGCCTTGATCGTCCGACGGTTGCCGTTCAAGATTCGACGTGCGCCACAAGAGTTTCCCGAGTTGACGACAAATCCCCGTGGAGATTGTTGCGCCTTGCGCTTTTCCGTTTCCCTTGGGGGCTTGGGGGGCGTGCTGAGAGAGAAGGTAGCGGCCAAGGCGGCGGGGGTGTCTTGTTTTTGCCCGCAATCAACCGGATTCCCCTAGCCCATGATCAAAACCAACGTAGCCGCGAACTCCCCTCGACGGACCATTGCGAGCTACTTCCATGTCCATCTGGTTTCAGATTCAACAGGCGAAACCCTCAATGCGATGCTCAAGGCGACCACAGCACAATTCGCCGCCGCCAAGCCGCTTGAGCACATGTATGCGCTGATCCGATCGCGACCCCAGCTTGACCGGGTCATCGCCGAAATTGAGGCAGCTCCCGGCCTCGTTCTCTACACGATGGTCAACACCGACTTGCGCCGTATCCTCGAGGCCCGATGCGCGGAGCTCCAGATGCCGGCCGTGTCCGTCCTCGACCCGCTGCTGAACGCATTCGCGGACTATCTCGGCATTGAGAAGACGGGTCGGGCCGGCGCGCAGCACGAAATGAACGACGCCTACTTCAAGCGTATCGAGGCGGTCGACTACACCCTCGCCCATGACGACGGGCAGATGACCTGGGATCTCGAGGCCGCGGACGTGGTGCTGGTCGGCGTCAGCCGGACATCGAAGACGCCCACCTGCATGTATCTCGCCAACCGCGGCGTTAAGTGCGCGAACGTCCCCCTCATTCCAGGCGCGGATCCGCCGGCGGTGCTCACGAACCTGAGAAAACCCTTGGTTATCGGATTATACGGCGCGCCAGAACGTCTTGCGCAGATCCGCTCGAGCCGGCTCGGGGTGATGAACGCCGAAGCAAAGGCGGCCGATTACTCCGATCTCGAATCGATCCGGCAGGAGGTGCTCCGATCCAAACGCTTTTTCGCCAGGCACCAGTGGCCGACGATCGATGTCACGAGACGGTCGGTCGAGGAGACAGCCGCGGCCATCCTCACCAAGCTTTCGGCCAAGCGGAATCAGACATGAGCGCGAAGCGTCTCATCCTTGCTTCCAGCAGCGCCATCCGTGCGCGAATCCTGCGGGAGGCCGGCGTCGCCTTCGAGGCGAGAAGCCCGGGCGTAGACGAAAACGCCATCAAGAAGCGCCTCATCGGCAGCAACCCCGTGGACCTCGCCCAGACTTTGGCGGACGCGAAAGCGGCGGCGATCGCCGAGCCAGACGCTTTCGTGCTCGGGTCCGACCAGATCCTCGAATTCGAAGGCCGCGCCCATGACAAGCCCGCAACTCGCGCAGAAGCAGCGGATCGGCTCGCCATGCTGGGCGGCAAAACCCACACTCTCATTAACGCGGTCAGCATCGCCCGGAACGGAAAGATCGCGTTTCGCCATGTCGAACGCCCGTCGCTTCGCATGCGACCTCTCAGCCATGAGGAGATTGAGCGGTACCTCGACAAAGCGGGTCCGGGGGTGCTGTCGAGCGTCGGCGCCTACCAGGTCGAGAGCCTGGGCGCGCACCTCATCGAGCGCATCGACGGGGACTATTTTTCCGTCCTCGGGCTGTCTCTATTCCCGGTGCTCGGATTTCTGCGCGCGCAGGGGGTTCCGTCGTTTCCATGACGACCCGCCCCAAGAAAGCCGGCGTCATCGGCTGGCCGATTGGTCATACGCTCTCGCCGCTCATCCACCGTTACTGGGCGGAAAAGGAGGGGGCGGACGCGGTATACCTGCCGCTCTCGGTGGAGCCCGGGCGCCAGTCGCTGGCGCGGGCGATAGCGTCTGTGCGAGCGATGGGCTTTGCTGGCGTCAACGTCACCCTTCCGCACAAGGAGGATGCGCTAAGAGCGGCCGACGCGGCGAGCGACAGCGCGAGGGCTGTCGGGGCGGCGAATATGCTGACGTTTGTTTCAGGGCAAATGCGCGCGGATAACTCCGATGCGACAGGCTTCGCCGCGGCGATTGCGCCGATGCTTGCGAATCGTCCGGAGGTTCGAGCGTTCGTTCTCGGCGGCGGCGGGGCGGCGAGAGCGGTCGCGTTCGCTTTGCGCGAGCTTCTCTCCAGCGCCAGTCGCCGAGTTCGCCTCGCCGTCTCTAACAGAACGGCTGAGCGCGCTGCGGCGATCGCGAGCGCCTTCGGCGGAGAGGCGATTGCGTGGGCTGACCGAGCAAAGGTCCTCGGCGGCGCTGATCTCCTGGTGAATGCGACAAGCCTCGGCATGAGAGGCATGCCCGCGCTTGAAATCGATATCGACAGCCTTCCGCAAACGGCGCTCGTCGCCGACATCGTTTATGCGCCGCTGGCGACGCCTCTTCTGAGGGCCGCCCGCGATCGCGGCCTCCGAACCCTGGACGGGCTCGGCATGCTCATGCATCAGGCGGCGCCGGCCTATCAGAGCTGGCTCGGCGCGCGCGCGCCGGTCGATGCGCTGCTGCGGAGCCGGCTCGAGGCGGCGCTGGCGGAACGGGCGCAATGATCAGCATCGGACTGACGGGATCTATCGGCATGGGGAAATCGACCGTGCTCGATATGTTCAAGGAGCTCGGGGCCAAGGTCTGGAGCGCGGATGAAGCCGTGCACCGGCTCTACGCGAGGGGCGGGGCCGCCGTCGCCGCGATGGGCGCGGAATTTCCAGGCTGCGTCGTGGGCGGCGCCGTTGATCGCGACCGGCTCTCCCGGCTCATTCTCGGCGACCCCGAGAAGTTCGCGCGTGCGGAAGCGATCATCCATCCTCTTGTCGCCGACGACCGCGAGAAATTCCTTAAGAAGGCGAAGAAGAGCGGCGCCCGTCTCGCCGTGCTCGACATCCCGCTCCTTTTCGAGAAGGGCTACGAGACGGGATTCGACGCCGTCGTGGTGGTGTCGGCGCCCGCAGAGGTGCAACGGCGGCGCGTGCTCGCTCGCCCCGGCATGCACGCAGAGAAGTTTGAAGAGATCTTGAAGCGGCAGACCCCCGACGCCGAGAAGCGACGGCGCGCCGATTATGTCGTATCGACGGATCAGTCGCTCGCGGCGACGCTCGACGAGGTAAGGCGCATCGTGACGGAGCTGGAGAATCGTTCATTCGGGCGATGAGTTTGGCGGCGGCCCTCAGGCCTCAGAGAGGTCTGCCGGAGTTTTCGGCGCCCGTCGCAGAATAGCCGATGAGGAAGCCGCCACCGGCCGGGAGGATGACGCGGGCGATCACGGCCGCCTTGGTCCTTCAGACGCATGCCGCGCCCCCGCTCGGCCGTGGCTCAGGGGGCGGCGGCCGACCGAGCGGCTTCGTCCGACGCCGTCCGCGGCAGCAACGCATTGAGAACGAGCATGCCGAGCCCCGCGGATGCGAGCGAACCGAAAAGAACGCCGAGGCGAACCGCATTGATGTCGGCGGGCTGCTCGTAGGCGAGCGACCCGATGAACAGGCTCATCGTGAAGCCGATGCCGGAGAGGCAGGCGGCGCCGTAAATCTGCCCCCAGCTGACCCCGACCGGCCGCTCGGCGAGACCAAGCCGCACGGCGAGATAGCTTGCCCCGAACACGCCGATCTGCTTGCCGATGAAGAGCCCGAGCGCCACCCCAAGCGGGATCGGCGCGAGAAGATCGGCCGGCGAGAGCCCCTCGAACGAGACGCCGGCGTTGGCGAAGGCGAAGAGGGGGAGGACCCCGAATGCGACCCAGGGATGAAGGCCGTGCTCAAGCTCATGCAGCGGCGAGGCCTCCTTGTCGATTCCAGACCCGATCGGGATGGCGATGGCGGTGAGGACGCCCGCAAGCGTCGCATGAACGCCCGACTTCAGGACGCATACCCACATGAACAGCCCGACGAGCGCATAAGGGGTAATGTGACGGACGCCGAGCCGGTTGAGCAGCACGAGGCCGGCGAGACCGAGCCCGGCGAGCAGCAGCGCAGCGACCGAAAGCTCGCCGGCGTAAAAAACCGCGATGACCACGATTGCGCCGAGATCGTCGATAATGGCGAGGGCGAGCAGGAAGATTTTCAGGGCAACCGGGACCCGAGCGCCAAAAAGGGCGAGCGCCCCGAGAGCAAAGGCGATGTCGGTCGCGGCCGGAACCGCCCACCCGCGCATCGCATCCGCATCGCCCCAGTTGACGAACGCGAACACGACGGCCGGCGCCGCCATCCCGCCAACCGCAGCGATCGCCGGCAGCGCCGCCTTGTCGCGGGAGGACAATTCCCCGGTCAACACCTCGCGCTTGATCTCAAGTCCGACAAGAAAAAAGAAGATCGCCATCAGGCCGTCATTGATCCAAAGCAGGAGCGGCTTGGCGATTTCAAGCGCGCCAACTCGAATCGAAACCGGCGTGTTGAGGAAGGCGTCGTAGAGCGGGCCCATGGGGCTGTTGTTCGCGATAAGCGCGACGGCCGCCGCCGCGACCAGAAGATAGCCGCCGGCCGATTCAAGCTGCATGAATTCTTTGATCCGCGCCGCCAGCGCCGTCATCGTCGCCTCCGTTGGACCGGCTCACCCAGCGCCGTTGCGATTTTGCGATGACATATGCCTTCCTCGAGCAGCCGAAAACCCTCCGCCGGCTTGAAACTTGGATTGGATTTAACTATCGTCGCCTAATGCCAAGAAAGGTTTCGCCAACCGACCAGCGGTCCGTCACTTTGCGTCAGCTGCGTTACCTCGCGGCCGTCGCCGAGCAGCTGCATTTCAGGCGCGCCGCCGAAAGCTGCGGCGTCAGCCAGCCTTCCCTCAGCGCCCAGATCCAGGAACTCGAGGAAACTCTGGACCTGCGCCTGTTCGAGCGGGGCCGCTCCGGCGTCGCGCTGACGCCCGCGGGGCGCGAGATATCGGCGCGCGCGCGCCGCATCCTCGACGAAGCGCAGGCGCTCGTCGATTTCGCTGCGGGCGCGCAAGGAGGGCTCGTCGGCGTTATCAGACTCGGAGCGTCGCCGACGCTCGGGCCGTACCTGCTGCCCCATGTCGTCGCCCGCCTCCATCGTCAGCACAAGGATCTCAGCCTTTATGTGCGCGAAGCGGCGCCGCGCGATCTCGAACATGAGCTGGCCGACGGCACGCATGACGTCATCCTCGCGCAGATTCCCGTAGCGGGCGCCGAACTTTATACGGCCCGCCTGTTCCGCGAGCCGCTCTATCTCGCCCTCGCCGAGGATCACCCGCTCGCCGCGGACGACGCCGTCGACCCCCAGGACCTCGCTGGAATGACCATCCTTTCGCTGAGCCCGCGGTTCCAGCTGCACGAACAGGTGGACGCGCTGTGTCGCGAGTTCAGGGCGACGTTGTCCCGCGAGTATGAGGGGACGAGCCTCGACGCGGTGCGGCAGATGGTCGGCATGGGCATGGGCGCGGCGTTCGTGCCGGCGCTTTATGCGCGTTCGGAAATCCGTCTGCGGGGCGAAGTGGCGGTGCGGCCGATCCGCGGCAAGACGATCACCCGGTCGATCGGCCTTGTCTGGCGGCGCTCCGCCGGCTCGGCCCCGGCATACCGAAAAATGACCGACATCATTCGCGATATCTGTACAAAGAAATTCCCTGAACTGACGATCGACGCAAGCGCATCCTGAATTCGACGCTCATGAGGACCGGTCTTTGTCCGGAAAGGGCGCGCCGAGGGAGCGAAGCGCCGCGAAGAAACCGGGAAAGCTCGTCGCGATCATGGAGTCGTCGTCGATCTCAACCGGCGACCTCGACGCTAGCCCCATGACGGCGAAGCTCATGGCGATGCGATGATCAAGGCGCGTCGCAATGCGCGCCGCGCCGGGAACGCCGCGGCCGCCGCACCCTTCGATCTCGATCCAGTCGGGTCCCGCCGCACACGCGACGCCCGCAGCGGCGAGCCCGGCCGCGATTGCCGCGAGCCGGTCGCTTTCCTTGACGCGGAGCTCCGAGAGGCCTTCGAGCCGCGTCGCGCCGTCGGCGAACGCGGCGAGCACGGCGAGGATCGGGTATTCGTCGATCATCGATGGCGCGCGCGCTGCAGGAACGAGGACGCCCCTCAGCCCTGACCCCCGGGCGCGGATGTCGGCGACCGGCTCGCCCGAGACCTCGCGAGGATTTGCGACGGCGACATCTGCGCCCATCTCCGCCAGCGTCTGCAAGAGGCCCGTCCGCTGCGGATTGACGCCGACATGGCGGATAAGAATGTCCGACCCCGGAATAATGAGCGCGGCGGCGATGAGAAACGCCGCTGATGAAATGTCGCCGGGAACGGAGAGGCGGGCCCCATGAAGTCGCTGCCCGCCGGCAAGGCGCACGACGCCGTCCGCGCGATCAAGGGTTGCGCCGAACGCGCCGAGCATGCGTTCAGTATGGTCGCGCGACGGCGCCGTCTCGCGCACGGCGGTCGCGCCTTCCGCCCCAAGCGCCGCAAGGAGAATGGCCGACTTGATCTGGGCGGAGGGTTTCGGCAGGGCGTAATCGATCGCCCGGAGCGGCGGCGAGGAGTCGATATCGACCGGCAGCAGGCCGTCTCGCGAGCGGACGCGGACGCCCATCAAGGCGAGCGGCTCGATGACGCGTCCCATGGGACGGCGGCGCAGGCTCTGATCGCCGTCGAAACGTGCGGCCGACCCGGCTCCTGCGGCCGCGCCCATCATGAGGCGCGCGCCGGTTCCTGAATTGCCGAAATACAAAGTCGCGTCCGGCGAACGCCATGGCGCGCCCTCGACGCGCCACACAGCCCCCGCCGCCGTGCGGTCGCGCTCGATGCGGACGCCCAGCGCGCGCAAGGCCGCGGCGGTTCGAAGCACGTCGTCGGCCTCAAGGAGACCTGTGATCTCGGATCGCGCATGGGCGCGCGCCGCTAGGATCAGCGCCCGATGCGAAATGGATTTGTCGCCGGGAGCCGTAACCTCGCCGCGCAGCGGCGAGACGCTGGGGGCGATGCGTCGGGCCGAAGCAGCGGTCATGGCAGCCTTTGTCATCACGCGGTCCGACATCATCACCGGATTTGCGCGCCGGCGCGAGGCCTTGTCATCCTTTGACAGCGCCCGCCGGCCGTGCAAAAGACGCCGCGCTTTTTCACCAAGAGGCCCGCCTTGACCAAACCCGAACTCGGCGTCAAGCGCGACTGCCCGAACTGCGGCGCGCGCTTTTACGATCTCAATCGCACCCCGGCGCACTGCCCGAAATGCGAGCACGACTTCACCCCCGAAGCGCTCCTGAAGCCCCGAAAGCGGCGTGAGGATGAGGCGCCCGAGGGCGAGGCCGCGGGCAAGCCTGCAGCCGAAACCTCGCTCAGCGAGGCTGACAAGGAGAACAAGGCCGCCAAGTCGAAGAAAAAGCCCGGCCTTGACCAGGAAGGTGGAGAGGCGGCTGAAGGAGAGGACATCGACATCGAGGATATCGAGGTCGACATCGAAGACGACGACGATACGCTCCTCGAGGAGGACGAGGACGACGACGATGAGGTCGGCGACATCGTCGGCGGCGGCGGCGACGACGAAACCTGATCGCCCAATGCCGCTTGAACCGGCGGCGGATCGCTCCTATGGTCCGCCGCTTTCCGGCCGGGGCCCAACCCCCGGGCGAACCTGGCGTCGGGGCTGTAGCTCAGTTGGGAGAGCGCTTGAATGGCATTCAAGAGGTCGACGGTTCGATTCCGTTCAGCTCCACCAGACTTCAGCTTGAAATCAGCTGGTTATCGGCGAGAATAATGAAGCTGACCAAGCGGCCGCTGGAATTTGCTGCCGCGGAGCCGCCGCGCGGGTAAGTTAACCGCCGAGACCCGACCGGGCCGTGGCGGGCCGGGGAGGGTCGCATGGAGATGCAGCAGATCAGATACTTCCTGGCGCTCGCGTCCAGTCTCAACTTCACGCGCGCGGCCGAGGAGTGCAATGTCTCGCAGCCGGCGCTGACGCGCGCGATCCAGGCGCTTGAGGCCGAGTTGGGCGGGCCGCTCATTCGTCGCGAGGGTCGGCTGTCGCATTTGACCGAACTCGGGCAGCGCATGCGGCCCTTGATGCAACGCTGCTATGACAGCGCCATCGCGGCGAAGACGATCGCCCGCGCCGTCACCAAGAACGAAGTGGCGCCGCTCGCGCTTGGCGTGTCGCACAGCGTCAACCTCGAAATGTTCATGGCCCCCATCACCGAGTTGTTCCGCTGCTTCTCGGGCGCCCAGCTGCGAATTACCCATGGCGCGGGCGCGGAAGTCGTGAGGCGCCTCAAGGATGGGGGTGTGGAGCTGGCGCTTGCCGGACCGCTCGAAGACGGCTGGGAGCGACTCGATCGCTGGCCGCTCTTCAGCGAGGGGTTCGAACTGGCCATGGCGCTCACTCATCCGCTCGCAAAGGAAAATGAGATCGACCTCGCCAAGCTCGACGGATCGCCGCTGCTCGCGCAGGCGGGCTGCGAATCCCGCAAGTCGATCGAAAGCTGGTTCGAGGAGCGCGGCGCGGCTTTCGCCGCCGCTCATGAAATCGACACCCATCACCACGTGAATGCGCTGCTCGCCGCCAGCGGCGGCGTCGCGCTGACGCCCGAAAGCGCTCCGCGATCGAACGCACTTCGGCGCTCGAAACTTAACGGATTTTCCGTCACCCGAACCGTTTATGTCTATTCAGTCGCCGGCCGGCAGCGATCGGCCTCCGCCGCAGCGTTCCTGAACCTCCTGCGGTCGGCGGACTACTCAGCGCCGGCGGCCGCCGCCTGAGGCAGCGCCCCGAGCGCGGCGACAATATCGTCGACTTCCATGCGCGTGCGGTAGTCGGCGTTCACGTAGCGCGCGACGATCAAGCCCCTTTTGTCGACGACAAAGGTCGCCGGGATGGGCAGCAGCCAGTCGGCGCCCACATTGTAGGACGGCACGTCCCGCCCCGCAGAAAGCGTCAGCTTCGCCATGTCGTCGTCGATCCATATGGCGAGATTAAGGGTCAGCGCGTAAGCGTTATCGACATCTGTGAGAAGCGACACGCGGCCGCCGGAATCCTGCGCGAGCCGCTGCGAAAACTTTCGGTGCTCCGGCGTGATCGCTACAATGCGCGCGCCGCGCTCGGCGGCGGCGTCGGCGACTTCTCCAAGCGCGACCGCCGTCGTCTGGCAGTAAGCGCACCAATGCCCGCGCAGGAAGGCGATGACGGCGGGTCCGGTCCGGAGAAGCTCGTTCAAACCCACCAGACGCCCGTTTTGATCCGGCAGCAGAAACTCCGGCATTGGGTCGCCGACGGCCGGAGCAAGGGCCCCCGCTTCCGCCGCCTGCAATCGGCCGACAAACGCGTCGACGGCCTCGGCGAGGACTGGACTGACGGCGCGGTACTCTTCGGCAATGATTTTGAGCCGGTCGCGGAGCGGCGCGCGCAGGTCGATCGCCCTTTGCCTCGCCCGCTGAAGCGCGGCGGCAAGCTCGCTTTGAGTCATCGACCGCTCCGCCATGACGTGCCCCGAACATAGCGCCTTGGGAGCCGGCCTGGAAACCAAAACGATTATGACCCTCATGCGTCTGCGGCATCGCCCGCCATACGCGGGCCGCATCGAAGCCATAAGGCAATTCGAATTCATCACCGCCCGGGCCGGTCGTAATTGGAGCGCATCATCAGCGGCCTCGACGAGCGCCGCGCCAAAACTGGAGACAGACCAATGATGCAGACCATGAAAGCTCCCATGAGCATCGCCTTCGCCGCTATTGCCGCGCTTGTCGCCGCGCCCGCGCTCGCGGGCGAATGTCCGGCCGGCAAGTCCGGAACGAATGTGCGCACGTCAGGCGAAATGACGCCCGTCGGCGTCACGGACGAAGAACTCGGCGGCATCGACCTCGGGCAGGAAATCAAAGGATTCGACGGACGGCGCTTGCGTTTCAGAAAGCTGGTCGTGCAGCCGGGCGGCGTCGTGCCGTGGCATGATCACACCGGCCGTCCTGCGCTGATCCTCACGGCCGAAGGCGAAATCACCGAGTTCCGGAGCGACTGCAAAGTCGGCGTCGTGCACAAAGCGGGGGAAATCTCGAAAGAGACTTCGGGACTGAAGCATTACTGGAAGAACGAAAGCGATGCGCCCGCCGTCCTCTACGCCGCGGACGTGAAGCTCGACGAGTAGCGCTCTTAAGTTGCGGGCGCCGCGCCGCCGGGCTCGCATCGGTTCTCGCAATCCGGCGCCGCTAGAAGGGCCGCAACCGGCGGACGGTCCCGCGATTGCGGCCTTCCGCCCCTTTCCAATCCGGGAACGCCAAATGAGCGCCGCGCGAACGCCAGAGATCAGAACGGGTCTTACGCCCTCTCTCTCGGCGACGCCGCTGATTGTCGGGCTGGTCGGTTTCTTCACCCTGGTCGACCTCTTCGCGGCGCAAGCGATCCTGCCGACTCTTGCGGCGCGATTTGCCGCGAGCCCCTCTGAGATCGGGCTCGCGGCGAACGCGAGCATGCTCGGCATGGCGGCTGCCGGCCTCGCCCTTTCTTTCATCGGCAGACGGATCAATCGCCGCGCCGGCGCCGCGCTGTGCCTCGCGGCTCTCGCCGTTCCGACGGGCGCGCTCGCGTTCGTCGACGACTTGTCGATTTTCGCCGCGCTGCGCGTGACGCAGGGCGTGTTCATGGCGTCCGCGTTCTCGCTGACGATGACCTACCTCGCCGAGCGCTGCACCGCCGCGCAGTCGGCGACAGCGCTCGCCGCCTACATTACCGGCGCAGTTGCGAGCAACCTGGCCGGCCGCCTTGCAGCCGCGACGCTGACGCAGGCTGGCGGCGTGCCGGCGAATTTCATCTTTTTCGCGGCGCTGAACCTCGCAGGCGCGACTCTGGTGTTGGCCGCGTTTCGGTCGGCGACGCCCATGTCCGACGCAGGCGCCGCCCGCGGCGCCCCGCTCGCCGTGATCTCGGGTCATCTTCGAAACAGTTGCCTGCGCGTCAGCTTCGCCATCGGGTTCCTCATCCTGTTCGCGTTCATCGGCGTTTTCACCTACGTCAACTTTGTGCTCTCGCGAGAGCCGATAGGACTGTCGCCGACGGCGCTCGGACTTGTCTACTTCGTGTTCCTGCCGGCGATGATTACGACGCCTCTCGCCGGCCGGGTCGCTACACGATACGGCGCTCGTGCGAGCTTCGTCGCGTCGCTGGGACTTGCGCTGTGCGGGCTTGCGATGCTGCTGTCGCCGTCGTTGCCGATCGTGCTCGCCGGCCTCGCCGTCGTCGGAGTCGGGACCTTTTTCGCGCAGGCGACGGCCACCGCCTTTGTCGGGCGAGCCGCGAAATACGAGCGTGCGGCGGCAAGCGGCATGTACCTCGCCTCCTACTATCTCGGCGGACTTGCCGGATCTGCGTTGCTTGGGGCGATCTTCGAAAACGCCGGCTGGCCGGCGACCGTCGGGGCGGTCGCCGCCTCGCTTGTTCTCGCGGCGGTCCTTGCGGCGATGCTGAAGCAGACCACAGTCGCGGGCCCGAGCTAGAGCGCGATCCGGCCTTACTGCGCCCGGCGTCCTTGGCGGGTCGCAATGAGGGCGCAGCTGCGCTTGGCGGCGGTTCCCCATCGAATCCGCTTGCCGTTGATGAAAGATCAGCGCCCGGACGGGCCGAACAAGAGGCCGAGTCGGCGCATCAGATCGCGTCGCTCGGATCCTCTGAGGACAAGAAGTCCAAACGCGCCCAGCCAAGTCGCGCACGCGGTGTAGAACAGGGCGCCGCCGTCGCCGTCCACATTAATCCCAAGCGGCGTGAACAGATGGAAGCCGACGGCGCCGCTCATGACCGCGAGCCCGAGCAGCGCGCCGAGCGGACGCAGGAAGCGCAGTCGCGGGATGAAAATCGCGGCGATCAGCAGAATGGATGCGACAAGCTCCGCCACGCCGATTACATACTGGCTGAAAAGCCCTGTCGGCGCGAACAGGCCCGGCGCGCCGCGCCCCGCCGCCCATCGGTCGAGTTCGCCAAAAATCAACTGCGTCTTCGGCGCATTGGCGAACTTGAAGCGGAGCGAGTCGAGGAACACGGCGGATATGAAGAGGCTGACGCCGTGCGCGGCCCAGTCGACCAGCCTCGGTCCGGCGGTCGAGTCCGTCGTCGCCAGTTTCGTCACGGCGGGCTCCTATTCTGCCGCCCGGGCGGCGGGCGCAATTTGAGGCGAGACAGGCGAGGAGGCCGCCGGGGCGGAGAATGGCGGCTCATGCAGGATCACGCCGTCGAGCGGATCGACCTCGTCGCGCCACGGCGCGCGCTCCAGCGCCTGCTGCGCCTGCTCGTATCCGGCCCGCCAGCGCCGGCGGATCCCGCTCGCGCTGAAATCGACGTCTTTCGTCTGATCCTCGTGTTCGAGGCTCGGCGCGAGCAGCCGCACCACATGCATGCGCGTGAGGCAACCCCAATTCACCATTTCCTGATAGGCCTCGCCGCCCCGTCTCTCCGGCGGAACCATCTCGCATAGCTCCTTGATCATGTGCCGCATCCGGTGCGCCTGCTTCTGGCGCATGATGTGGCTGGCGACCCGGCTTGAATACTGGATGTCCTTCTGGCGATGCATCACCTGAAATATCGTCTCGGGCTCCGGGCCTGAGGGATTCCACATGTGGACTGCGAAGATCAGCGAGCTCCTGCGCGGGTAGTCGTCGAAGACGATCTCCGTCGGGGTGTTGGAAAGAACCCCGCCGTCCCAATAGAGCTCATCATCGATACGGATGGCCGGGAAGGCGGGCGGCAGGGCGCCCGACGCCAGTATGTGGCGAACCTCAATCGCTTCCCTGGCGCTGTCGAAGTAGCGCATCTCGCTCGTTCTGACGCGAGCGGCGCCGACGGTGAGGCGCGGCCCCCTGCCGATGCGCGAGAAGTCGATGAGCTTGTTCAGGGTACGCATCAACGGCGCGGTTGAGTAAAATCCGGCCTGATCCGCGCCGAGCCTCACATGCGGCCCGAGGAAGGCGCGCGGATTGGGATCGAAGAATCCCTGCAGGCCGCCGCCCACGATCGACCAATAGGACATCGCCTGGGACAGAACCGGATGCGTCGGAAAATAGTGCCATGGGCGGTGGTGGGTGACGCGCCCCCAGAACTCCTTGAGCGCCGCGATCCGGTCGATCGGGTCATTGCCGGCGATGAGGCCGGCGTTGATGGCCCCGATCGAGGTGCCGATGATCCAGTCCGGCTCGATGCGCGCTTCATGCAGCGCCTGGTACACCCCGGCTTGAAAGGCGCCGAGCGCCCCGCCGCCCTGGAAAACGAGGACGAACTGGCCGGCGCCGGCGATCTTTTCATGAGCAGATGATGTATTCTGGGCGGTCATGGCTATTCCCCTTTATTGAGCCGTCCAGGCGCCGTCGACAGGCAGCGCGGCGCCGGTGATCGACGCCGCGTCGTCGGAACACAAGAACGCGGTCAGCGCCGCTATCTCGCGCGCCTCGGCGAAGCGCTTGTTCGGCTGCGCCTTGAGCAGCACGTCCGAAATGACTTTTTCGCGCGGCAGGTTGTGCGCCGCCGCCTGCTCGCCGATCTGCCTTTCGACCAGAGGAGTCCGCACATAACCTGGGCATATCGCGTTGCAGGTGATGGCCGTCTGCGCGGTCTCGAGCGCGACCACTTTGGTGAGACCGATGACGCCGTGTTTGGCGGCGACGTAGGCGGACTTGAAGGGGGATCCGACGAGACCGTGCGCGGAGGCGATGTTGATGATTCGCCCGAAGCCGCGCGCCTTCATGCCGGGCAGCGCCGCGCGGATCGCGTGAAATACGCCGGAAAGATTGATGGCGAGGATCGCGTCCCATTTGTCGATCGGAAACTCGTCCACCGGGGCCACATGCTGAATTCCGGCGTTATTCACCAGGATGTCGACGCCGCCGAAGGCCTCGGCCGCGACAGACACCATGCGCGCGACGGCGTCGCGCTTCGAGAGATCGGCATCGGAATAAATGACCGCGACTCCGGTCTCGGCGGCGATCCGGGCGCGGGTCCGCTCGATTTCGTCGCGGTCCCCAAGGCCGTTCAGCGCGATTTGCGCTCCGTGGGCGGCAAGCCGCTCGGCAATGGCGAGGCCAATGCCGCTGGTCGATCCCGTAACCAGGGCGACCTTGCCCCCGAGGTTTCGATCGGGCGCGGCTACAGCTTCCACGTTCATTCGGCTGGTTTTCATCTGATCTCTCCTTAGCGGCGTCGTCGAGCAGATCATCGCGAAGGGGCCGCACGGGCTGAAATGCCGATACCGCATCGCCGTAATGCAGGGTGTGACAGGTATGCGTCCCGTGCATCGGAGCCAAACTCAAACGGCATTTCAGGCGGCATCAACAGGCCAGTACCAAGAGGCGCGATTTTGGGACGATCTGCAGGTGAAGCCGATCTTGCGATGGACGAGTCTCGCGCTGTTTGCGCTGCTGGGCGCGTTTTTCGTCTGGTTTGGTTGGGTTTACGCGACGGTCGAGGATTTTCTCTGGTTCCACTCCCCCGCCGTGCCTGAAGCCGCGCGCAACGACGTCCGACCGATCTATTTCGCGCTGATGAATCTCATTGGCGGATCATCGGCCGGTCTTGGTCTGCTCGGTCTGTGGGTGACGGCCGCGTTTCTGCGTCGCGGCGATCCGAAGACGGCGCTCGGCCTCGCCGTCGCTTACGCCCTGCCGCTCGTTATGGCGGCCGTTACGGCGGAGGAACTCGCCAAGACAGGCGCGCCGACCTCGTGGCATATCATGGGCGCGATATTGGCGGCCGCGGCGATCGCGGTCCTTACCCATGTCGGGTCCTGCTTAGGGGCCTCGACCGCGCCTGCAGGTTCGAATGTCTGAATGTAAAAGAGGAGAAAGAAAATCATGCATCGTTCTCGTTTCGCCCTTGGCCTGGTCGCGCTCGGGATGGCTTTCGCGGTTGCGGCGCCGACCGGCGCGCTCGCCCGCAAACCCGAAACCTATACCGCCAGGTTCTCGACCCTCGCCGCCGGCGGATATGACGTGGTCGCTTACTTCTCGGAGGCAAAACCGTTGAAGGGATCCGCCGACTTCAAGACCAACTACAAGGGCGCCGAATGGCGATTTTCCTCGGCTGCGAACCTCGAGAAGTTCAAGGCGCAACCCGAGACCTACGCGCCGCAATATGGCGGTTATTGCGCCTGGGCTGTTTCGCAGGGCTACACCGCCCCGGGCAATCCCAAGAACTGGTCGGTCGTCGATGGCAGGCTCTATCTCAACTACAACGACAAAGTGCAGGCCGACTGGCTCAAGGACGTTCCCGGGTTCATTCAGAAAGCCGACGCCAATTGGCCGGCCGTGCTGGAGAAGTAGCTCTGCGCCGACGCTCGTGCGGGCGGAGCCGTGGGCGGTCGCCGACCGCCGATCAACCAATCGTCTCAAGCCCGTCGCGCGTCCTTGGGGTCTCAAAGACTGCGATCAGCCTTTGCTACTCACGCGCCTCGTTGAGCGACCAGTCGTACCTGAAGCGGCTGATCTTTTTGGCGCGCCTGAGTTCGTGCGCGAGCTCGGCTTCCGCATAGCGGGCCAGATGGTCGAGAAGCTCGCGGTCCGTGTCGCCGAAATCCTTGCGGTACCACTCGTAGATCGACGACGCCGTCAATTTGCCCGAGGCGGCGACCACGCCGCGCGGGCTGTTGATGAAGTCGCGCGCAGCCTTGTCGAGATCGGCCTGAAGACTCGCGGACGTCCACGGCGACTCCTTGATGTTCGGACACCCGATCGAGGCGCAGTTCAGGGCGTAATGGACGCGGTTGTCGTCGAAGTACGCCCGCAGAATCCGATGCTCAATGTCGTTCAGCGACAGCGCGACGCCGGCGACGCGCGTCACCTTTTTGTCCCAGGGGCCGATCGAGAACGGGCTGGACCGGATATACCGGATGCTGCGCACCGGGTAATGATCGAGAATGAGTCGGATGGTGAGGGCGTTATAGAGATTGACCCAGTAGACGAAGGCCTCATCCCGGTTGAGCCTGATCGGATCGACGGCTTCAAGCGTCTCGATGAACCCGGCAAGCTCGCGCTTTTCCGTCGGGCCCGCCGACGCATACGCGACGAGCGTCGCGCCGTCGGGCTGCTTGCGCACGTGCTGGGACAGGAAGGCGGCATAAGCTGACGCGTCAATAACGACGCCGCTCGCAGGGTCCCGCTGAGCGAATCTCGAAAGTGTTGCGCCGCCCCCGTCGACGGCCGATCCGCCGGCGATGAGAAAGGCTGCCGCCAGGATCGAAAGGCGCATAGAGCTCCCTCGCTTTCAGGCCCGGCGCCAGCTGGTTCCGTGAGGGCCGTCTTCAATCAGTATTCCGCTTTCAAAGAGGCGATCTCTGATTGCGTCGGCGCGGGCGAAGTCTCTCGCCTTGCGGTCGTCGGCGCGTTCGGCGAGCAGCCGATCGATTTCTTCCGCTTGCGGACCTTCGCCCGGTTCCGCTCTGAACCACGCCTCCGGCTCGTTCGAGAAGAGGCCCATGAGCTCCCCGGCGGCCTTGAGCGAGGCGACGGCGCGCGTCTTTGCTTCTCCCGTCATCTGCGCGGCGATGTCGCGCAATTCATGCAGCCCGGCGATCGCCTCCGGCGTGTTGAGATCATCGTCAAGGGCGAGGAGGACCGAGGCCGGCGGCGCCGGGGCGGCCTGCCCGGGCGCCTCCCCCAGCATGCGGTAAAAGCGGTCGAGCTGGCTCTTCGACTGCTCGAGCAACCGGTCGGTCCACTCGAGCGGTTGCCGATAATGCGCCGTCAGGAGCGCAAAACGCAGGACTTCGCCCGGCCACTTCCTGAGCAGATCGCGCGGCAGCGCGACATTGCCGAGCGACTTCGACATCTTGTCCGCACCCATATTGAGAAAGCCGTTGTGGATCCAGTAGCGCGCTAGGGGCGCGCCGCCATGGGCGCAGCGCGATTGTGCGATCTCGTTCTCATGATGGGGGAAGCGCAGATCCAGCCCGCCGCCGTGGATGTCGATGGTCGTCCCGAGCGCCTTTCCAATCATCGCCGAGCATTCGAGATGCCATCCGGGGCGGCCGCGGCCCCAGGGGCTGGGCCAGCCCGGCTCATCCGCGGCCGACGGCTTCCACAACACGAAATCCGCAGGGTTCGCCTTGTAGGGCGCGACATCGACGCGGGCCCCGGCGATCATCTCGTCGCGATCGACGCCGGAGAGGGCGCCATAGTCTTTGTACCGATCGACCGCGAACAGCACGTGCTCTTCCGCGGCGTAGGCGAAGCCGCCTGCGAGCAGCTTCTCGACGAGGGCGATCATGTCGCCGATATGGCCTGTCGCGGCGGGCTCGAGCGTCGGCGGCAGAATGTTAAGCGCGCGGGTCTCGTCGCGATAGACTTGAGCGTAGCGCGCCGTGATCTCGCCGATAGGCTCGCCCGTTTCTTTCGCGCGCCGGATGATTTTGTCGTCGATATCCGTGATATTGCGGGCGTAGATCACCGCGCCGTCGCCGTAATGCAGCCGCAGCACTCGGAACAACAGGTCGAACACCACGGCGGCGCGGAAATTGCCGATATGCGCGTGGTCGTAGACCGTCGGCCCGCAGACATACATCGTCACGCGCCTCGGATCGGCAGGCGCGAATGCGCGCTTGTCGCGCGCGAGCGTGTCGTACAATGCGAGGCCCATGGGATTGTGCTAGACGCGGCTCAGGTCCGCCGCAAGCGGTCGGCGCGGGCGCCGATCGCCTCGCCAAGACACGAGAAGCCATCGGCCGCCAGCAGGCCGGGCATCTCGCGAAGGATGCGCGCGACGAGCCCCGGTCCCTCAAAGACGAGCGCCGTATAGAGCTGGACGAGCGAGGCGCCCGCCAGCACCTTTTCGTAGGCGTCGCGCGCCGAAGAAACGCCCCCGACGCCGATGAGCGGAACGGCGCCCTTGAGCGCTGCGTGAAACTCCCGAAGCAGCTGCGTCGACGGCGCAAGGAGCGGCGCGCCGGAAAGGCCCCCCTTCTCGGCGGCGAAGCGGCTCTTCAGTCCGGGGGGGCGCGTCAGGGTGGTGTTGGAGACGACCAGCGCATCGACTTTCAGTCCCGCCGCGAGCTCGGCGATGTCGGCCTTGTCTTCGTCCGAAATGTCCGGCGCGATCTTGAGGAACACCGGCGCCTTCGTCGCAAGCGCGTCGCGCGCGGCGAGGACGCGCGTCAGCAGGTCGTGGAGCGCGGATCTGTCCTGCAAGGCGCGCAGGCCCGGCGTATTCGGCGAGGAGATGTTGATCGTGTAGAAATCAACCAGGCCGTCGAGCCGCCTCACCCCGGCGACATAATCGGCGGCGCGGTCGACGCTATCCTTGTTGGCGCCGAGATTGACGCCGACGACGCCGCGACGCCGTCGCGCGGCGAGTCTTTCGGCGACGCGCTCAAGCCCGTCATTGTTGAAGCCGTAGCGATTGATGACGGCGCGATCCTCCGCGAGACGAAAGACTCGCGGCCGGTCGTTGCCGGCCTGCGGGCGGGGGGTGACGGCGCCGACTTCGACGAAGCCGAACCCGAGATCCAGCATGGCGTCGGGGCATGCGGCGTTCTTGTCGAATCCGGCCGCGAGACCGAGAGGGTTGGGGAAGTCGATTCCCGCCACACGGATCTGGAGACGCGGTTCATGCGCAATGTTGGGGCGCGGTCCGAGACCGGCGGCCATCAGCCTGATTGTCAGGGCGTGCGCGCGCTCAGGGTCGAGGCGGCGAAGGGCGCGCGCGCCGACATCGGCCAGAATTCCGGGCGTTCTCACGTGTCGCAGCTGACGAAAGAATAGCCGCCGTCGGTCCATGCAAGGCCTGTGACGCGGATGACGGCGCTCCGGGGCAGGCTTCCGTAAAGGTGCGGAAAGAGCGCGCCGCTGCGGCTACGCTCATAGATGACGGGATCGGCGATCGCGCCCTCGTCAATCTCGAGAGCGACTAGGTCGCGCCTGCCCGGAAAATGCCGGCGGGCCGTGTCGAGAACCTGCTCTAGGGTCGACAGGTGCATGAAGCCGTCGCGCTCGTCATCCTCAGACCACGGAACGACGTCGCCGGCGCGGCGCCAGCTTTCGGCGGGGAGAATCTTGCACAAGGTCACGTCCGGGCGGCGATATGGGCCGCCTCGGCCGCGGGGCCCTTAAGGACCGCCGCCTTGAGGTCGCGGGCGCGGGTCTGAACGCCGCGGTCGAATGCGTTCAGCGGGGCCGCCGCGTCAGGCGCCGCCTCGGCGCTCGCGGTCATCTTGACGCCGATCGATAGCAGGACCCAACGCCTCATGCCGGTCACGTCCGCTTGGTTTCGAAGCCCACCACTAAGGCACAACCGCCGCAATGGGAATCGGCCAATGGACACATCCCGGCGAATGCGGGTCTAGTCCGGCGTCATGAGGCCGTTCCGGGTTGCAACTGGGATCTTGGCGGCGGCGGCGGCCGGCGGCGCGGCCGCGCTCGCCGGGCAACCTTACGCCATTTCCGCGACCATCGCCGTCACGGTTCTGACGGCGGCCTGGTGGGTGAGCGAGGCGCTGCCCATCCCGGCGACGTCGCTCGTTCCTTTCGCTCTCTTCCCGGCGCTCGGAGTCCTCAGCCACCGCGAGGCGGCCGCAGCGCTCGGAGATCACGTCATCGCGCTCCTCATGGGCGCGTTCATGCTGTCGAAGGCGCTCGAGCGCTCCGGCGCGCATGAGCGGCTTGCGCTCTATATGATCCGGCTCGTCGGAGGTTCCGGGGGGCGGCTCGTCTTCGCGTTCATGATTTCGGGCGGCCTCATCTCTATGTGGGTTGCGAACACCGCGACATGCCTCATGCTGACGCCCATCGCTCTCGCCATTCTCGCGCGCACGGAGGATCGCGCGCTCGACGCGCCGGTGCTGCTCGGGATCGCTTACTCGGCCTCGATCGGCGGCGTCGGCACGCTGATCGGAACGCCTCCCAACGTCATATTCGCCGGCGTCTACGAAAAGACGACCGGCGCAGAGTACGGCTTTATCGAATGGATGAAGACCGGCGTGCCGGTCGTCCTTGTCGGGATTCCGCTGGCCGCCCTGTGGCTTTCGCGCGGCCTAAAGTCCGGCGCTCCAGTCGTCATGCCTGCCGTCGGCGCGTGGACGTCGGCCGAATCCCGCACGCTTGGCGTATTCGCCGCGGCGATCCTGCTTTGGGTCACCCGCACCGACCCCTACGGCGGCTGGTCTTCGCTCCTCGGTCTCGAAGGAGCCGGCGATTCCACCGTGGCCCTCCTCGCCGTCCTCGCCATGTTCCTCATTCCAAGCGGCAAGGTCGTGGACGGCCGTCGCGAAACCCTCCTCGACTGGAAGACGGCGACCGACATCCCCTGGGGTATGCTGCTGCTCTTTGCCGGCGGCATCTGCATCGCCGTCGCTTTCGAAAAAAGCGGGCTTTCCGCGCTGCTTGGCCAGCAACTCGCCGGCGCCAAGGATCTCCCGCTTTTCCTTCTTATCCTGATCATCTGCCTCGTCGTCACGCTGATGAGCGAACTGACCTCCAACACGGCGACGGCGACGCTCATCCTGCCGGTGCTGGCCGCCGGCGCCAACGGCGCAGGACTGGATCCGGCCCTCCTGATGGCGCCGGCGACGATGGCAGCGTCCTCGGGCTTCATGCTGCCCGTTTCCACGGCGCCGAACGCCATCGTCTACGCCTACGGAAAATTTCCGATGACGCGCATGGTTCGCGAGGGTCTGGTCCTCGATGTCGGTTTCGCCTTCGTCATCGCGAGCGTCTGCTGGCTGATGCTGCGGTAGGCGTCCGCGCCGCGGTCAGCTCGTCGCCGGCATGGCGCTTGGGCGGCGTCGGCTTCTTCCGGCAGGGGGTTCGCGGCGAGGGCCGTCGGGACCGCAGCGGCGGGGGGTCGGCCGCTTCAGATCGCCGCGTCCATCGTCATGTGGCGGGCGCGGGCGGCGCGCTCGATCGACTGCGCGCCCTCGTCGCCGACTTTGAGCGAATTGCGGACGAGCTCAAGAACTCGAATCTCGGTCATTGCGAGACCCTCGTCGGCGGTGACGACATCCACGACCGCCGCGTAGGCGGTTTCACTGAGGTGCCTCGGGATCGCGGCGGCGGCGGCGGCGAGCACCTTGTGCATGCCGTCCTGGCTGCCCATCAGCTTGCCGCAGGACTCGGCGGTGTCGACCAGGGATTGTTCGTCGGCGTCGCCGAAAAGGGGAAACGACCGGACCACCCGTCCGATGGTCCGCAATTCGCGATCCGTGATGCGCCCGTCGGACGCGCCCGCCATCACCATCAGGTAAATGATGGCTTCCTGGGGGGTGAGTTCGGCGACTCGTTCTGCGGACATTTGAGGCTCCGACGATGGCGGTTGCAACCTAGTGAGCGGGGCGCCGCGCGGCAAGCGTTGACGGCCGCCGGCATGAATGCCATGCGAACAGCGCGAAGCGCCCCGCCGGCCCTCGATCAAATGTCGTGCAAGGGCGAGGGCAGTCGCTGTCGCTTTCCGGGATGACACGATGATCGCCGCCCGTTTTTCTCGCGCCGACATTGACGTGGTCAAGGCCTGGCCGTTCGAAGAGGCGCGAAGGCTCGAAAAGCGCCTTGCGCGCATGAAGCATGACGGCGTCGTCCTTTTCGAAACCGGCTACGGCCCCTCCGGGCCGCCGCATATCGGCACATTCGGCGAGGTCGCGCGCACGACCATGGTCCGCCGAGCCTTTGAGTTGATGACCGGCCGCAAGACGCGCCTCATCTGCTTCTCAGACGACATGGACGGCATGCGCAAGGTGCCGCCGGCCATGCCCAACCAGGAACTCCTCGCGCGTCATCTTCAGATGCCGCTGACGAGGGTGCCCGATCCCTGGGGAACGCACCCGAGCTTTGCGCACCACAACAACGCCAGGCTCCGCGCGTTCCTCGACCGGTTCGGCTTCGAATACGAATTCATGTCTGCGACCGAGCAGTACCAGTCGGGAAAATTCGATGCGACGCTGATCCGCGTGCTCGAACGCTATGACGCCGTCATGGAGATCATGCTTCCTTCGCTCGGCGACGAGCGCAGGGAGACCTACTCGCCGATCCTGCCGATCTCGCCGACGACCGGTCGCGTCCTTTATGTGCCCCTGCTCGAACGCGACGCCGGCACCGGCGAGATTGTGTTCGAGGACGAGGGCGGGGCCCGCGTGAAGATGCCGGTGACCGGCGGTCGCGCCAAACTCCAGTGGAAGGCCGACTGGGCCGGAAGATGGCTCGCGCTCGGCGTCGATTATGAAATGGCCGGCGAGGATCTCACCGAGTCGGTGCGCCTGTCCCAGCGCATCGTCAGGGCGCTCGGCGGCGAGCCGCCGGAGGGGTTCAACTACCAGCTGTTCGTGGATGAGGAAGGAAAGAAGATTTCAAAAACGAAGGGCAACGGCATTTCGATCGAAGAATGGCTCGCCTATGCGACGCCCGAGAGCCTGTCGCTGTTCATGTTCCAGAACCCCAAGGCGGCCAAAAAGCTCTATTTCGACGTGATCCCGAAGACGGTCGACGAGTACTGGGGCCATGTCGAAAAATATCCCGGGCAGGAGGGCGCCAAGGCGCTCGACAATCCGGTCTGGCATATCCACGGCGGACAGCCGCCGGCGACGACGCCTCCCGTCAGTTTTGCCATGATCCTGACGCTAGCGTCGGCGGTCGGCGGCGATCCCGAGGTGTTGAAGGGCTTTATCCGCAAATACCGCCCCGGCGCGTCGTCGGCGTCTCTCGCCGAAGCGGACCGCCTCGCGCATTACGCAGCGCGCTACTACAAGGACCGAATTGAACCGGGCAAACGGTTCCGTCCGCCTACGGAGCAGGAGCGGGCCGCGCTCCTTGACCTCTCGTCCCGCCTCAAGGCGCTCGGCGACGGCGCGGACGAGGACGCCTATCACACGGCCGCATTCGACGTCGGCAAGGCGCACGGCTACGAGAAGAATCTGCGCGACTGGTTCGCCGCCATCTATGAAGTCGTGCTCGGCCAGAGCGAAGGCCCGCGCATGGGGCCGTTCGCGAAGATATACGGCGCAAGGGCGACTGCGGCCCTGATCGAGGACGCGCTCGACCGCTGACTGAACGGGAGTCGGCTAAAAGCGACGCAAAACGCGGCGCGGCGCCGGGCCCGGCGCCGGCCGGCAGCGGCATCGGCTCGCAAATTAACCATGGGAGCCCAATAACCCGGCAACCGTCAGGGGAAACATGTCGAAGTTATCCCCGGTCTCCGTCGCGGCCTTATGATGTTCAGCCGCCGGCAAACGGCGCCCGGAGAATGATGATGATGTTTGACGACCGACTGAGGATCCCGCTCCGCATTCCCGTCCCGCGCGGGGGCTGGAATGCGGCGGGAAGGCGCGTCGAAGACGCGCGCGCGGCAATCGCCGGAGAGGCGAAGGATGGAAATGGGCGCGGCGGTTTCTCCTTACGCGGGAGCGAGACCAACTCGGCCTCCAACCGCGCGGACCCGGCCGACCCTCCGCTCATGAGCTTCCGCCGCCGAAGCGAAGTGTTTCACGTGAAACAAAAGCGCAATCAAGGATATAGGGCGCAAACGGACGAATGTCGCTCGCTTCGCCGAATTCCCGCCCGGAGCGAAAAGCGGCGCCAAGACGTAAGGCGGCTTGGGCGGCGTTCAGCCGTTCTCGCGCAGCACCTCGCCGGCGAGATACAGCGACCCGCAGATGAGAATGCGCGGCGCCGGGCCGTCTTCGGCGAGGGCGAGGCTCAGCGCCTCGGCGACCGAGCGGGAGGGGATCGCGGCGACGCCCGCCTTGCGCGCCGCCGCGGCGACCTCCTCAGGGCTTGCCGCGCCGTCATGATCGGCGGCGGTGGCGAAGACCATCGATGCGAGGCCGGCGAAGGCCGCAAAATAGCCCTCGCGGTCCTTCGTCGCCTGCATGCCGGCGATAAGAACGAGCGGCCGCGGCGATTTCTCCTGCAGGTCCGCCATGACCGCCGCTACAGCGCGCGCGGCGTGCGGATTGTGGCCGCCGTCGAGCCAGATTTCGGCGTCGGGGCCGAGGGCGTCCTGCGCCTCGTCGACAAGCGGGCCGTATCTGAGACGCTGCAGGCGCGCCGGCCAGCGCGCATTGACGAGTCCGCGCGAGATCGTCCTGTCGTCGAGCGCAAGGCCCGCCGCTTTCACCGTTGCAACGGCGAGTCCCGCGTTGAAAACCTGATGCGCGCCGAGAAGGCGCGGCGGGTCCAGATCGCGAAGGCCGTCATCGTCCTGATAGATGAGCCGTCCGTGCTCGGAGAATACGTTCCAGCCGGCGCCGAACGCGAAGAGCGGCGCGCCGGTTCGCGCCGCATGCGCCGCGACGACCTGCATCGCTTCCGGAGTCTGCGGCCCGACTACGGCCGGCGCGCCCTCGCGGAGGATGCCGGCCTTCTCGGCGGCGATCTCGGCGAGCGTTTCCCCGAGGAACTGCTGATGGTCGAGGGCGATCGGCGTGATTGCGGCGGCAAGCGGCCTTTCGATCACGTTGGTCGCGTCGAGCCGTCCCCCGAGTCCGACTTCGAGCACCAGGTAATCGGCCGGATTTTCGGCGAACGACAGAAAGGCGGCCGCGGTCGTCGCTTCGAAGAAGGTCAGCGACTTCGGCCCGACGGCCCGGTCGCAGCGCTCGAGGATGTCGACCAGGTAATCGTCGGCGACGGGCTCGCCGTTGATGACGATCCGCTCGTTGAAGCGCACGAGGTGAGGCGAGGTGAACGCATGCACCGACGCCCCCGACGCCTCGAGAATCGCGCGCAGGTAGGCGCAGGTCGAGCCCTTGCCGTTGGTGCCGGCGACATGAATGACCGGCGGGAGGCGGAACTGGGGATTGTTGAGGGCCTTGAGCGCCGCGCGCATGCGCTCAAGGCCGAGATCAATGAGGACGGGACGACGTTCGGCAAGGCGCCTCAGCGCCGCTTCAGGGTCGGCCACTCGCTATTCCGCGGCTTTATCGAGCATGAGTCCCTCGGCCGGCTTGCGCGCCCGGGCGTCGCGGATTTGCACGACGGCGGACTTTGCGACCGATGCGCCGTTCTTGGTAAGCACCCGGACGAGCCGCGCCAGAGTCCCGCGCAGCTCCTTGCGGTCGACGACGAGATCCACCATGCCCTTGTCGCGCAGGAACTCGGCGCGCTGGAACCCCTCCGGGAGCTTTTCCCGGATCGTCTGCTCGATGACGCGCGGGCCGGCAAAGCCGATCAGGGCCCCCTTTTCCGCAAGGTGAACGTCGCCGAGCATCGCGTAGGAGGCGGTGACGCCGCCCGTCGTCGGATGCGTGTGCACGACGATGTAGGGGAGCCCCGCCTCGCGCAGCATCTGCACGGCGATCGTCGTACGAGGCATCTGCATCAAGGAGAGAATGCCCTCCTGCATGCGCGCGCCGCCGGAAGCCGTGAAGACGATCAGCGCGCGGCCTTTCTTTACGGCCTCATCCGCGGCTCTCAGAAGCGCCTCGCCGATGGCCATGCCCATCGAGCCGCCCATGAAATCGAAATCCTGCACGGCGACGACCACGGGGACCTGCTCGATGGTTCCGAGCGCCACCTCAATTGCGTCGTTGCGCGTTGTCTTCTTGCGGTTCTCCTTCAGCCGATCGACGTACTTCTTCTCGTCGCGGAATTTCAGCGGATCGGCCGGCGGCTCCGGGAGGGCCAGCAATTCGAACACGCCGTTGTCGAACAGCGACTTCAGGCGCTCCATTGTCGAGAGGCGCATGTGATGGCCGCACGAGGGGCAGACCTGCAGGTTCGCTTCGAGATCGCGGTTGAACAGCATCTCGCCGCAACCGCCGCATTTGACCCAGAGGGCGTCAGCGCCCTGGTCCTGCTTCTTGAATATGTTCTTGATGCCGGGCGGAAAATTCGAAAGCCAACTCATGGTCCTCACCTGATGCGGCGCCGCGCGGCCTCTCTCCTACGCCGCGCCTCACTCAACAAAGCTTACCAGAACATAGCAGGCGTGCGCGCCGGTCGGTCCCTATATTATGCGGCGGACGGCTCGCCGTCCGCCTGCCTGGACGTCGCGGCCCCCGCCAGGCGCGCATCCAGAGCCTCATTCAGGTCGCGAACCGCCTTCAGCGCTGACGCTACGGCGGCCGGATCCATGTCGGGGACCCAGGTCTCCAGCTCCTCGAGCTCGCGTTTCTGGATGGCGACGCAGAGGTCGATCCCCGACTTGGTGAGCGAATAGAGGCTCGACCGGCGGTGCCGCGGGTTGTCAACGGCGGCGACGAAGCCCTTGGCCTGAAGGTCGTCGAGATGCGGCTGAATCGCCTGCCTCGTCACCAGTTTCCGGCGCGCCAGGTCGGGCGCGGTTTGCTCGCCGTCCACAAAAAGCATTTTCAGAATGCTTCGATGCGGGCCGCCGACGCCCATATGACCGTGGAGCTGTTCGGCCATGGCGCTAAGCCGGTAATAAGCGACAGGGATTTCGTCGATCAGTTCAAGGATGGACTGACGCGAATGGCCGTCTTTATACATGACAAGTATGCTGTCACAACGGCAAATAAATTGTCAAGAAGGGGATGATTTCAGATTCCGTAAAACGCGAAAGCAAGCCACGGCCACATCATGAGCGCCCCGACGCCCAGCCATACCAAGGCGAAAAGCTGTTGCCGCCTGACGCCGAAAAGCAGGGCGAAGATATAGGCGCTGATGAAGAAAAGCGGGAACAGGAACGCCGGCGCAAGAAGGATCTGCGGGAGGGCGGGATAGCCGCCGAACATCATTTTCGAACGATCGAGGATTTCGGCGACCGACAAGACCATCGGTATGGCCGCCGCCAGGGTCCAGAAGCCGAGCACGAACCACGGGACGTAGGATGGCGCGCCGTTGCGCCTGAAAAGGTCAATGAAGATCGGCAACGGTCCGATCACGGTAGGGCTTATCGCGACGACACCGATCGCAATCAGTTCGTCGAGGGTGGTTGGAACCGTCTTGACGCGCTCGATCTCGGCAAGGAGTCCGAACATCGGATCACGGCTGTTGTCCGGCGCCGGCGGCGCTGCGCGTCCTGTCGCTGCCGACCGACAGGTCGATATCGAGATTGAGCCTCTCCTTTACGGTCCAGGTCAATGGATCGACGATCAGGATGACTCCCGACGGAATCTCCTCCGTAGAACCCCAGTCGACGTAAAGCGGGACGATGTTCGAGTGGGTGACCAAGAGCACGTTGCTCGAGGCTCCCCCTGCGAATGCGGTCGTCACGACCGTCTTGAAAGAATCTATTTCCGAGCGCTCGGTCGTCTTGAGCGCGGGCTCCACAAGGACAGGTCCGCCCGCCGCGATGAGTCGCGCGGTGTCGAAGGCCCGGCAGGAGTCGCTTGTGTAGGCGAGCGCGATGCCGACGCCCGACTCCCTGAAAAATTCGCCGATGAACCGGGCCTGAAAGAAGCCTTTCGCGTCGAGGCCGCGCCGGTCGCCAAAGTCGCAGTTTTCGGTCAGCCCTACCGAGGCCAGCTGGCCTTCGGGGGCGTTGGCGTGGCGCATAAGAATGACTGAGCCGCCCCGTGCGAGATCCGCGAGCACCGCCTCAAGGGTTCGAGGCGCCGTCTCGGCCGCGCGCGCCGCGCCCGCGACCAAGAAAACGGCAACCAACGCCCCCAGCATTTTGATCATCGAGCCGCTCGATCCCCGCCTCGAACATAGTCTGCCGGATTTCGCTCAGCCACAACAGGACCGTTGTTCCGGACGGGCCTGTTGAAGGGTTGATGATGCGCGTGCGCAACGCCGCCGACCTCTGGCCCGGACAAGGGTCAGAGGGCGTCTATGGTCGGCACGGAACCTGCGGCCGCGCCCTCGCGGTCGCGCTTCAGCGCCATCAGTTCGAGGCTGTCCGCGCGCGCGCGGCGCCGGCTCTGTCGCCCTGATGCCCACATGCCGACTGCTCCGAGCACGAAGCCGAGGAGGAGCGCGAGCGTCAGCCACACCCACAGCGGGAGCGGCGGGGTCGCCACGGACGGGTTTTCAACCGAAACCGCGTCGAAGCTGAGCGCGACCGGCTGGCGATTGGCGACCAGGAACCAGACGACGACAAGCCCTAACGGAAACCACAGGAGCCAGCCCACAAGCTTGTCGAGGTTCTTCAAGGATTACTCCGGCGTCGAGTTGCCCGCCGGGTTTAGCCTCTCGCGCAATTCTTTACCGGCCTTGAAGAAGGGCGCCGCCTTGGCTTCGATGCGCACGGGCTCCCCCGAGCGGGGATTGCGGCCGATGCGCGGAGGGCGGCGCTTTACTGAAAAGGCGCCGAAGCCGCGCAGCTCAACCCTTTCGCCCCGCGACAGAGAGTCGGAAATTTCCTGGAAGACGACCGAGACGATCTTCTCAATGTCCCGATGAAACAGGTTGGGCTTCTCATCGGCGAGTTTCTGAACCAGCTCGGATTTGATCATTTGTCCAAGAGCTCCCCCCGGCGGGGATCGGCGCGGCTCGAATGGCCTGCCGAATGTGATAAAATCCCCGCGATTTCAGTCACTTAATGCTGGCAAACCAGGCATGCGGCGTCAAGGCGCTTCTGCGGCGGCGAACCTCGGCTAAGTCATGACCGCATGACGGAAGCCCCGCCCAAGTCGTCCTTCGGATTTCGCGACGTGGATCGCGACGAAAAGGAGCGGCTCGTGCGCGGCGTTTTTTCTTCTGTCGCCAGCCGATACGATCTCATGAATGACCTGATGTCGGGCGGCCTGCATCGGCTCTGGAAGTCGGCTCTCGTCACGAGGATCAATCCCCAGGCCGGCGAAACGCTGGTCGATCTTGCCGGGGGCACCGGCGACGTCGCGGCGGAATGCGTGCGGCGGATCGAGGGCAGGGGCGGGGCGGCCCGCGCGGTCGTCTGCGATATCAATATGGATATGCTCGTCGCCGGCGCAGCCCGCGGCGGAGGGTCCTTAGTCCGGCTTGCGGGAAACGCCGAGCAGCTCCCATTCGCGGATCGCTGCGCCGACGCCGTTTCGATCGCCTTCGGCATTCGCAATGTCGCCGATATCGAGGCGGCCCTCGCCGAGGCCTTCCGGGTCCTGCGGATCGGCGGCCGGTTTTATTGCCTCGAATTCTCCCATCCGGTCACGCACGGCCTGCAGAAACTCTACGACGCCTATTCCTTCGGCGTCATTCCAAGACTCGGCGAGTTCGTGGCCGCGGATAGCGCCAGCTACCGGTATCTCGTCGAATCGATACGACGCTTTCCAAAGCAGGAGGCCTTCGCCGCCATGCTCGACAAGGCGGGCCTGCGACGGGTTAAGTTCGAAAACCTGAGCGGGGGAATCGTCGCCATTCATTCCGGCTGGCGGCTCTAGCGTGCTGAGCGCCCTTGCCGATTACGCTCGCCTCTTCAGAGCCGCGCTGACGCTCGCCCAGCGCGACGCCATCGTTCCGAGGGAGTTCGCACACCTTGCGCCGGCCCCGGTGCGGCTTCTTGGGGCGTTGACGCGCCTTGGCGCAAGAACGCGCGACGGCGGACGCGAGCTGCGCCCCGGCGAGCGCCTGGCGCTCGCCTTCGAGGGCATGAGCCCGCCTTACGTGAAGCTCGGGCAGATGCTGGCGACGCGCCCGGACATCATCGGGTTCGAAATGGCGGGAGACCTCGGACGCTTGCAGGATCGCATGCCGCCCTTCGGGCAGGACGAAGCGATCGCCGCTATTGAACGCGCCTTTGGCAAGCCGCTCACCGAAGTCTTCGACGACTTTTCACGGCCAATCGCCGCCGCTTCGATTGCGCAGGTGCACCGCGCGCGCCTGAAGGACGGCCGCATTGCGGCCGTGAAGATCCTTCGCCCACGGATCGAAATCATCGCGGCGCGCGAACTGCGCGCCTTCGCGCGCGCGGCGCGTCTTGTCGAGAGCGTTTCAAAAACGGCAAAGCGGCTCGAGCCTGTGAAGTTCGTCGAGACGCTGAAGGCCGCCGCGACCATAGAGCTCGACCTGAGGCTTGAGGCTGGGGCGGCGTCGGCGCTTGCCGAGGACATGAGGTCGCTGCCCCATGTGCGCATTCCAGAAGTGATCTGGGCCCTTTCAGGGCGACGTGTACTGACGACCGAATGGATCGCTGCGACGCCGATCGCCGATCTCGCCGGGCTCGACCGCGCCGGCGTCGATCGCAAGCAGCTGGCGCGCAACGTGATCCAGACCTTTCTCACCCAGGCGCTGCACAAAGGCTTTTTCCACGCCGACATGCATCAGGGGAACATGATGGTGGACGCCGAGGGTCGGCTGGTCCTCATCGATTTCGGCATCATGGGCCGGCTCGACGAGAAGACGAGACGGACCTTCGCGGAGATCATCCACGGGTTCATCACGCGCGACTACAAGCGCAATGCGGAGGCTCACTTCGAGGCCGGCTATGTGCCGCGAGGACACTCGGTCGAGGCCTTTGCAACAGCGTTGCGTTCCGTCGGCGAGCCCTTATTCGGAAAGAGCGCCGACGCCGTCGACATGAGCCGCGTGCTGCAGCAGCTTTTCGACGTGACGGCGCTGTTCGACATGCATTTGCGTCCGGAGCTGATCCTACTTCAGCGGACCATGGTCGCCGTCGAGGGCGTGGCGCGCTCGCTAGACCCGGCGATCAACCTCTGGGAAGCGGCGACGCCGGTGGTCAAGAGCTACATCGCCGATGAGATTGGCCCGCGCCGACAGGCCCGGCGTCTGCGCGACGCCACGCTGAAAGCCCTCGAAATCGCCCCGCGCCTTCCGGCCTACGTCGAACGTCTCGGCGAGGCGGCCGCCATGGAGCCGCGGGCTGGTCCTGACGCGGCCGCCGAGCGGTTTGCCGCCCTGCGGCGTGAAATCCGGACCATGCGGCGCCTGGTTCTCCTGCTCTGCCTTGCGGTGCTGGCGCTGGCGGCCGCCGTGGCCTGGCGCTGAGCGTCTCTCCATGCAGGAGGGCCGCCCGTCGGCTGCGGGGCCGACCTCGATAAAATTATCCCGCCGGCATCCACCCTGCATTCGCGGCCGGCGTGCGAATATCCGTCGGCATCGCGGGGAGCGCAGTCATGTTCAATTTGAGGCGGGTCTTCGCGGCAAAGCCTGCCCCGGCGGGCGAGACGGTCACCGCTCGCCTCAACGCGCGCCTGCAGCCGATCGATCGAGGGGAGCAGTTCGAGCACCCGCTTGGCGAGGCGCTTCAGTCCGAGGGCCTCGGCGAAGTGGTTGGCGGCGGCACGCAGCTCGCCGGCGAGCCGGCCGGCATCGAGTTCTGCGATGTGGAGATCCGCCTCAAACAGGCGTCCGAACCGGTCCTCCGGAGAGTAATTGAGCGCCTCGAGTTCCTCGGCGCGCCGAAAGGCTCGAGGCTCATCATCGAGTCTTCCGGGCGCGAGATTGCATTCGGCAACCAAGAAGGTCTTGCTCTGGTTCTCAATGGGACTGACCTGCCTGCTGAGATCTACGCATCTTGCGACATCAACCATGTCGTGTCCGAACTGAGCCGGTTGATGGGCGAAAAAGGGTCGTTTCGTGGATATTGGGAAGGCTCGAAGGAAACGAGCCTCTATTGCTACGGCGGTTCGTTCGTAGAGATGTCGAAGGCGATCGAGCCGCTTCTCAATAACTATCCGCTGTGCCGCGGGGCAAAGGTCGAGCAGATCGCCTAGCTCGTGCTAGAAGCGGCCCCATGGAAGACCCTCCGCGCCTGCTCGATGCGACCGGTTATCGCTGCCCGCTCCCGGTCATCTTGATGGAAAAGGCTCTGCGGGCAATGGACCCCGGGGGGCGCCTCAAGGTCATCGCCGACGACCCGATCGCCGCGGTCGACATTCCGCATTTTTGCAGGCAGGCCGGCCACCTGGCCGAGCGGTTGGCGTCGGAGCCGGAAGTTTGCGTCTTTCTGGTCACGGCCAAGGAAAATAAGGGTCGTTGACCGACGTCCTGAAAGGGGGATTTCCGGCCACAGGGGCGCCATTTTCTGAGACATAATGGTAAATCAGCCGCTGGAGATGAGGACCGCGCCGTGCTTTAATGAAGGTTGACGCGGCCTTCAGGACCGAAGCGCGCGAGCGCCACGCGGGAAGGCGGGTCGGTCGAGGGAGTGCCTCGCCGAGGGGAGTCTGGGGTTATGAGGGATATCAACGTGACCGTTTCTGTCGGATTGCGCCGGACGCTTCAGTGCGCCGCGGCGGTGACGGCGTTGGCGCTTGCGATCGCGGGCTCTGCGTCGGCAAATTTCGAATTGGGCCAGGAGGCCTTCAAACGCGGCCAGTACGACATCGCCATCGATACCTGGAAGAAATTCGCCGAAGCCGGCGACATCCGCTCCAAGAAGGCGCTCGGCGACGTGTTTTCCGATAACATCTGCTCCCAGAGAGAAGCGGAGCGCATGGCGGCGAAAGGCGTTACGCCGCGGTCGCTGACGCCGCCTCCGTCCAAGGTCGTGCCTGTCGACAATGTCGAGGCGCTCAAGTGGTATATTCTCGCCGCGCACCACGACTTCAGCGTGATCGCCAATCCGACCGCTGACGAGGTCCGGGCGCAGGTTGTCGCCAACAGCTGCCTTCCTTACGTTCGCGAGGTCATGACGACGAGCGAAGTGCGCACCGCTGAAGATCGCGCCGCGAAGACCTTTGAGCGCGGCTCGCCCCGCGACCTCTACAACCTCGGTCTCATGTTCCAGCGCGGCGCCGGCGTCAGCAAAGACAATACCAAGGCGCTCATGCTGTTCGAGCTCGCCAAGACGAAGGGTGTCGGCGAGGCAAGCCAGGCGTTTGAAAAGCTCGAACAGATCACCGACGCCGGCGAAGAAAAGGCGGCTCGGGAGATGGTCCTCGCCTGGCAGCCGCCCCTGCCGGAACTCTACGACAAGAACCCTCCGCATCTTCAGGAGCTCGAGCGCCTGCGCAAGGAACTCAACGAGCTGCGAAATCAGGACGCCCTGCAGGCGGTGTCCGACATCGACGTCGAACTGATCCAACGTGCGCTCAAGGCTCTCGGCTTCTACTTCGGCGCCGCCGACAACAAGATGGGTCCCGATACACGCGCGGCCATCCGGCGGTTCCAGTACTCGCTCGTCGCTCGCGATACGGAGATGACTGAGGAAGAGAAAGAGGCGGTCAGGACAGGCGTCTTGACGGCCAAGCAGACGGTTGAGCTGGTGAAGCTGGCGGCGAAGAGCCAGCATCCGATGTCGCAATACGTCTACGGCATCATGCATGCGCGCGGCGTCGGTGTGGTTCAGAATGGCGCTGAAGCGGTTAAGTGGCTGCAGGACGCGGCCGACGCCGACCTCGCCCTCGCGCATTACGCGCTCGGCGTGATCTATCGAGACGGCACGACCGGTCTCAACGAGGTTGAGCCGAACAAGGTCGAGGCCGCCAAGCACTTCGCGAAGGCTTACGCGCTCGGCTACAAGCCCGCCGGGGACGCGCTGAAGCTCCTTGAGTTCGAAGCGCCGCGTCAGTCCGATTAGTAGGAGGGGCTACATGAAACGCACGTTCACCATCGCCGTCGCCGGAGGCATGTCCCTCCTCGCCGCCGGCTATGCCGCCGCTCAATCGCTGGGCGGATTCCCGATCCGCGAGCCAGGCGCCCATTCGGGGTCGGGCAGCCCCGGACCCGGCGCGAAGCCGGCTAAGGGACCGATGCAGATCATCGTCGACGCCAATGGCCCGGGTCCCTACAAAACCATCTCGGCGGCGGTCAAAGACGTCGCTGAAGGCGGCATGGTCTATGTCATGCACGGCGTCTACAACGAGTCGGTCACCATTAATAAGTCGATCCTGATCCAAGGCGACCGCGGCCCCGGCTCCGGGGTCGAAATCATTGCGCCCGCCAACGAGCCCTGCATGACCTTTGCGCCGACAATCGGCACATCGCATGCGGTGGTGGCGAACATCTCAATGCAGTCGAAGGTGAACTCCCGCCCGAGCGCCTGCCTCGACATCGGGTCGGGGGTGTTCACGCTCCGCGAAAGCAATGTGATGGGCTCCACGCTCGCGCCCTCCATTCGGGTCGCGGGCGGAACTGCGGTCCTTGAGAAGAACACCATCGCGCAGGGCTCGCAGGGCATCGTTCTGGCTCAGCCCCACACGCTGTCGCAGGCCTTCATTGTCGATAACAAGATTACGGGCAACCAGGTCGGCGTCGACATCACCAATGTGAGCCGCGGCGACGTCGTGGTTTCGGGAAACGAAATTTTCAAGAACCAGTCGAAGGGCGTCGCGTCGTCCGGCTATGGCGCCACGATGCTGATCGGCAACAAGATCCGAAACAATACGGGCTCGGGCGTAATGCTCGAGCGCTACACCAAGCTCGCGCTCGTCCGCTATAACGAGATCGTGAGCAATGACGGCGACGGGGTCGAGATCCCGAGCGGCGTCAACGGCCTGATCGAAGAGAACCAGATCGTGGGCAACCGCGGCGCGTCGATCGTGATCCATTCCGGCGCCGCGCCGAAGATCACGAACAACGTCATCTCGAATAATGGCGGCGACCGCTCCGGCAAAAAGTCCAAAAAGACCAAGGTCAAAGACGAATGGACCCGGCCCTGATACGGCCCTGATCCGGCGTCGTCCCGTCGATCATCAGGCGTTCCGGAAACGGAGCGCCTATTCTTTAGGCCCATGCGCCAGCTCAACCGCGTCCGCCCGCAAACGCGCCAATCGCCGCGATTCCCCTGACGTTGCGCCCCGAAAGCCGGCGCGCGTTTGTTTCGTCGACGCCGCCGAGCGCTAGGACGGGCAAGGCCGCCGCCGCCGCCAGTCTTCGAAACCTCTCCGGCCCAAGCGGAACCGCGCACGGGTGGGACGAGGTCGCGAAGACCGGGGAGAGAACGGCAAGCGTCGCGCCGATCGCGGCGGCGCGCGCAAGATCCGTCTCTGAGTGGCAAGCCGCAGAAACTACCAGCCGGTGGCTGAAGGCGACGGGATCAGGCCGATACAGGTCGGCGGTCCGCAGGTGCACGCCATCGGCGCCAAGCCGATGCGCGAGATCCGCATCGCCGCCAACCAGGAAGAAGAGCCCGCGGGCTCGGGCGATCGATCCAAGACGAGCGCCGACGGCCGTGCGCCGCGGATCGTCATAATCGCGATAAATGATGGCGGTTCCGCGCGGCAACGCCCGGGCCACGAGCTCGGGACAGGCGACGCGCCGCCTGTCGGTCATGAAGGCGAGGACGAACGGCGGGGCGGCGCCGGATGGCCCGCTCGAGTCTTGGAGCGCCCGTGCGGCCGCTGCTAGCCTCGTCGCTCTTGTCCGGCAGCCCTCGATCGTCATCAGCATGTCCGAGCCTCTCACGACCATGGCCGATCCGGTCGCCAATCTGAAGGACGCGGAAGCGCGCCTTAAGGCCGCCGCCGCCGACCATGGCCGGGCGCCGCCGGACGTCCTGGTCGTCACCAAGACCGTGGCGCCGGAGCGCATCCTGCCGCTGCTGGAAGCCGGACACCGCAGGTTCGGGGAGAATCGCGTCCAGGAAGCCGTCGCCAAATGGCCGCCCCTGAAGGCTCGATTTCCGGATGTGGAACTGCACCTCATCGGGCCGTTGCAGACGAACAAGGCCCGGGACGCGGTCGCCATGTTCGAGGTCATCCAGACGCTCGACCGGGACAAGCTCGCGAGGGTGCTGGCCGAAGAGAGCGCATTGCAGCGGCGGTCCCCCCGTCTCTACCTGCAGGTCAACACGGGTGATGAGCCGCAGAAGGCTGGGGCCGCGCCGCAATCGGCGGACGTGTTGCTGGCGAACAGCCTACGTCTCGGACTCGCGATCGAGGGGCTCATGTGCATTCCGCCCGCGGACGAGCCGCCCGCGCCCCATTTCGCGCTTCTGGCGAAAATCGGCCGCCGGAACGGGCTTTCGCGCCTTT
Organism: Parvularculaceae bacterium; assembly: GCA_013389105.1. Lineage (GTDB taxonomy): Bacteria > Pseudomonadota > Alphaproteobacteria > Caulobacterales > Parvularculaceae > Amphiplicatus. The sequence continues at coordinate 107,611 of JACADZ010000022.1, forward strand.
CCATGGGCATGAGCGGCGACTATCTGATCGCGGCGTCCCTCGGCGCGACCCTCGTCAGGATCGGGTCGGGCATCTTCGGCGATCGCCCGGCCTGAGGGGCTCAATCCGACATTTGGTCTGGTCCATGGGTCGCCGTCAGGAGTAGCAAGACGATAAATCGCTCCGGAGGGTCTTGAGAATATGGCTCGCGCCAAGAGGATATTGCTGGTCGATGACGACGCCTTGTTGTGCGAAACGCTGAAGGAGCAGTTCGCCCTGCACCAGGAGTTCGCGCTCGACTGCCTGAACGACGCCCACGCCGCAATCGAGCGCGTGAAGGAGGAAGCGCACACGGACCTCGTCCTCCTCGACGTCGGCCTGCCCGACATGGACGGACGCGAAGCCTGCCAGGTCATGCGCAAGAACGGGTTCAAGTCCCCGATCATCATGCTGACAGGGGCTGATACGGACGCAGATCAGGTGCTGGGGCTCAATTCGGGCGCGAATGACTATGTTACCAAGCCTTTCAAATTCGCCGTCCTGCTCGCCCGCTTGCGGGCGCATTTGCGCAGTCATGAACAGAGCGAAGACGCGGTATTCAAGATCGGCCCTTATGAATTCCGGCCGTCGGTCAAGATGCTCGTCACCGAAAGCGACAAGAAGATCCGCCTCACCGAAAAGGAGACTTCGATCCTGAAGTACCTCTATCGGGCGGGCGGCAAGCCCATCACCCGCGACGTCCTGCTTGACGAGGTCTGGGGTTACAATTCCGGGGTGACGACGCACACCCTTGAAACCCATGTCTATAGGCTGCGCCAGAAAATTGAGCCCGATCCCGCTAACGCCTCGATCCTCGTGACTGAGGGCGGCGGCTACAGGCTCGCAATCTGAGAACCAGAGACCAAAACGATCGCCGGATAAATGGAGCGGGCGAGGCGAATCGAACGCCCGACCCTAACCTTGGCAAGGTTATGCTCTACCCCTGAGCTACGCCCGCTCGACTGACTTATCGCGGAGCAAGAACGGCGCCGCGAAGGGTGGCCGGTTTATGCCGAACCGGGGCGCGCTTTGCAAGACGCTCCCAAGGATGGCCGAATTGGCATTCGGTGTTAATGGGAGAGACCGCCCCCGGCATATGATGGTTTCAACGCCCGCCACCCGCGCCGAGCTCTTCGCGCATCTCGATCAGCTCGGCATTCATCACAAGACAGTCGAGCACCCCGCGATCTTCACGGTGGAAGAGGGGCGGGACCTCAAGCGGCAATGGCCCGGGGGCCACTCGAAAAACCTCTTCCTGAAAGACAGGGCCGATCGCCTGTTTCTCGCCGTTGCGCTCGGCGAGACCCGGGTCGATCTCACCGGACTCGGGCGGAGGCTCGGCTCAAAAGGGCGTCTCTCGTTCGGGGCTCCGACCCTGATGACGGCGACGCTGGGCGTGATCCCCGGCGCGGTGACGCCGTTCGCGCTCGTGAACCCCTCGGCCAGGGCTCTGGAAAGAGTGATCGTCGATTCCGCCCTGCTCGCCGCGGCGCCGGTCTGGTTCCATCCTTTGGAAAATACGGCCTCGACAGCCGTTTCGCCGGCGGATTTTCTGACTTTCCTGAGGTCTTGCGGCTTCGAGCCGCTCATTCTGCCTCTGGCGGCGCCTGAGGCTGGAAGCGCCAAATAGGCGATTGCCTTCGCTCGCGGCCGACCTATCTAGTTGGCGAACACCCGGAGAATCAAATGACCGAACTCATTGGCGGCGGCGCGCCGAATGGCGCAGCAGGCGCGGCGGCGAAGGATCTCATCAAGGACGCAACCATCGAGACCTTCGAGGCTGACGTCCTGCGCGCCTCCATGAAGACGCCCGTGATCGTCGACTTCTGGGCCGACTGGTGCCAGCCCTGCAAGCAGTTGACGCCACGGCTCGAAAAGGCGGTGCGCGAGGCGAAGGGCAAGGTGCGTCTCGTCAAAGTGGACATCGACCGGAACAAGATGCTCGCCTCACAGCTCCGCATTCAATCGATTCCGACGGTTTACGCCTTTTTCCAGGGCCGCCCGGTCGACGCCTTTCAGGGGGCCGTGCCTGACAGCGAGATAAAGGCTTTCATCCAACGACTGGTCGGCGCGGGCGCCGGAGACGCCGCTGGCGATCTTTCCGAGCATCTCGATGCGGCTGAACAAATGCTCGCGCAGGGCGACATCGCCGGCGCCGCCGATCTATTCGGGCGCATTGCGGAGGCTGACCAAGGGAATGTCCGCGCGCTTGCCGGGCTCGCGCGCTGCCATGTCGCGCTGCGCGACTTCGATCAGGCGCGCGCGCTTCTCGACATGATCCCGGCTGACAAGCAGTCGGACCCCGCCGTGACGAGCCTGAGGGCCCAGCTCGAACTTGCGGCAGGCGAATCCGGCAAGCGCGACGCTGCCGAGCTGCAGGCGCGCCTGCAGCGCAATCCCAAGGACTACGAGGCCCGTTTCGAACTTGCGGGCGCTCTGATCGGCGCCGGCGATATGGAGCGCGGCGTCGATGAACTGCTTGAGATCGTCGCCAAGAATCGCGACTGGAACGAAGGCGCCGCCCGCAAAAAGCTGCTGACCGTTTTCGAGGCGCTTGGCGCCGCGCATCCCGTCACGCAATCGGGCAGGCGGCGGCTGTCATCCATTCTATTCTCCTGAGGCGGACGATCGACGGGCTCATCGACCGATGACGACGAGGGAGAAATTTCTGAGGTTGCGGGAATTTCCCGAGGCCCTGCCGCTTTTTCCCCTGTCCGGCGCCCTCCTCCTTCCCGGAGGCCAGCTGCCCCTCAACATCTTCGAGCCGCGTTACCTGCGCATGATCGACGACGCGCTCGGCGAGCACCGCCTCATCGGGATGATCCAGCCGAAGGATTCGGGAGCGAGGGCCGAAAAAGGGCTTCCTTCCCTCTTCCAGATCGGCTGCGCGGGCCGCATCACCGCTTTTTCGGAGACCGGTGACGGCCGTTACCTGATCACGCTGACCGGCTTTAGAAGATTTGAAATTGAGCGCGAATTGCCGGTGGACACTCCGTATCGGCAAGCTCTCGTGGATTGGAGCCGCTTTGCGCGGGACGACCAGGACGATCCTTCAGGCGCCCTCGTTGATCGCGACCGTCTGGAGGGGGCGATGCGCCAATACCTCGCAGCAGAGGGGCTCAAGACCGATTGGAAGGCCGTCGGCCAGGCCCCGGTTGACGCGCTGGTCGCTTCGCTCGCCATGGGCTGCCCGTTTGCGCCCAGCGAAAAGCAGGCCCTGCTTGAGGCGGCAACCCTCGGCGATCGCGCGAGCTGTCTCATTGCGCTAATGGAGATGTCGCGGCCCGCCGATCCCGGCGGCGCGCCGCCAATGCAATAGGCTGGAACGATGAGCGACGCCAAAACCGATCTCGACCCGCGTCTGCTTGAAATCTTGGTCTGTCCCCAGACCAAGGGTCCCTTGGTCCATGACCGCACCAGAAACGAGCTCTTGAGCAAGAAGGCGCGCCTCGCCTATCCGATCCGCGACGGCATCCCGATCATGCTGCCGGAAGAGGCGCGGGCGCTGACAGACGTTGAGGCGGATCGTCTCTGACTGCACAATCGCGTGAGCCGCGTCCGCGCCGCATTTGCCCCTTGCCGCTGCGCCGTTTCAGCCGCGGCTCTTGGGTAGGGCGTGACTGTGGTATGTTGGAGGTCTCATGAGTTTCTCGCTGCTGCCTCTGCTCGCCGGCTGCTTCGCAGGCCTGGCGGATTTTCAAGCGGACGCGCCGACCGCTGAACCGACGGCGACTCGTGCGGCCGCGGTTGTCGTCGCGGCGGCCCCGCAGAGCGCCGCGGCGCCTGCCGCGGGCCCTAAGGCGGCGAACGGCGCATCCGCCGCAGCGGCCGAAGGGTCGAGGGACGCGGAACCGAACGGGCTTGCCTTCGCCGGCGTCGACGACAAAGACCTCGTCGATCGCGTCCTTGCGGCGATCGAGAAAATCTCGACGCTGCAGTCTAACTTCACCCAGATCGCTCCTTCCGGCGCGACCTCGACGGGCAAGTTCTATCTGCGCCGGCCTGGCCTGCTGCGATTTGAATACGACAAGCCGACACCCCTGTTGATCGTGGCGACAGGCGGCACCGTGTTTGTACGGGACGAGGCGCTGGAGACGACGGATTCCTATCCGGTTGGGCGAACGCCGCTGAAGTATCTGCTGCGCAAGCGCGTCGAGCTTGGCGAAGCGAAAATTGTTAGCGTCCACCGTGGCGAGGACACTGTCGCGGTCACGTTTGCGTCAGACAAGGAGGAGACGGACGGTCAGCTCTCAGTGGTGATGAAGGGTCCCGACCTGCAACTGAAGGAATGGATTGTTCGCGATCCCCGGAACGGCGTCACCATGGTCACGCTCTCAGACGTTAGGCTGGACGCAGAAATCCCCAACCGACTGTTTGCGGCGCCTGAAACCGGGTCCGCCTTCCTTAAGGATTAGCAAGGAATGGCTTGAGCGCGCCGCGGTAGCGTCACAGGCAAGCTTTTTTTTGCGAACCCTATTGAAATCCGCATCGATGATGCGTTAATGTAACACCACGTGAGCGGCAATCCCTCGGACCGGCGTTGCCCCCCCGCTAGCAGGTCCGCCGCCGATCACGTCGCCGGAATATCCCCTCCCGGCGTAGGCGCAACAGCGCAGCTTGGCGCCCGATCCTTCCCTGGATCGGGCGCTTTTTTACGGTATCTCGATTACCCGACGGTTGACGGCCTGGATGACCATGGACGACGGCGATATTGAGCGGTTGGAACGCGAGCTTCCGGCCCTCTCTCGAGTGAAGCGCTTCACGAAAACGCTGGCCGGGATCCCCTGGTTCGCCAACCTGGGCGAGCCGCTAACCGCCGGCGCTAACGCAGCAGCTCGTCGCTTTGTCGAGGGTCTCGGATTTCCGGGCGCGGAAGTCGCCATCCTCGTCGACTGGGACGATGCGGCCGCCGCCGCGGAAAGCCTTGACTGGCAGAGTCCTGCCTGGGAGGCGGAAGAGTTGCTGCGCGCCGATCTCACAACGCGAGCCCTCAGCCTCCTATCGGAGGAAGCACTGCAGATTTCAATGACGTTGATCGCCGCGCAGGTGGCCGAGCCGGCCCGCGAGGGTATGGAGCAAGCGGCAGTCATCTTCGACTTTGACAGTGAAGACGGCAAACAGCTGGCGGTCGGAGCGGCGGTCCAGGCCGCGCATCAGGCGGCGCTCACCCTCATCGCCGCGCACGATCCGTCGTTCGACGCGGAAGATCACCCGTTTGCGGCGAAGTTTCGCCTGTTCGAATTCGGCCGTTGGCCGGTCGGCGTCGTCGGGTCGAGTTTCAACCTGTTCTGAGACTCAGTCCTCTAGAGTCATCACGACGACAGCGCCAGGCGCCACGTCAACCGCAGCCTCGTCGAAGCGAGGCTTGCGTAGCTTGGGCTTGACGCCGTTTGAAAACGCGTAAGGCTCTTTCGGTTTGCCGAGAACGCCGCCGCGATTGAGCAGGCCGTCGCCGTTCGCGTCATAATAGGCCACGAAGGCATGTGGTCCGGCGTTAAGTTCGCGCAACTTCACCACGGCGACCCCGGATTTATCGACAATCGCCTGCTCTTTCAGGGCGGCCTCTTCGAGGAAAGCAGCTGGGTCGTCATAAACAGCCACGCGGACGGCGCCGCCGGCCGCAGGAAATTCAGCACGTATGGCGAGTGTCACGCTTTCGGGGTCCGAGAACCTCTCAAGTTCGGGCGCCGGGACGCTAACGGCGAGCGCAGCAAAGCTCGCGCCGACGCTGATCGCGATCACCGCCAAATGCAGCCGAACCGTCATCATCGACCCCAGATCGACCCCAAGCCAGTAAGACACCGCCAAGCTAATCAACTAGCCCCTAACAAACTGGATTCACACCGCCTTTCCGGCAATGCCGCCGCGGCCGGAACTGGATTTCCCGGGGTCTGTGTCCCGGCCGCAACGCCACGACCGAAGGCGCCGCAGCAGGTCCCGTCAGCGTTCTCCCCTGCGAGGCGCGACGCGCGCGGCGATCACAAGGCCAAGCGTCGCCGCCGGCCATCCGGCCAGACTGAGGGGGGATTGCATCGCTTCCGTCGCGGCGGCGGACAAGCATGAGCTAGGGACCCCGCCGTCCGCACTGGCGCAAAATCCTACGTTCGCGAACGTGTAGACAGAAAGCAGGGCAAGCGCAGTCAACGACAGCGATCCAATCAACGTCGCCATTGCGCGGTTCATGGGACGAATCGCCTAGGCTATGCGAAGCGCGATGCCTCGATTCGGTTTGATTGAGGATGGCAGGCGATATCCGGCTGACCGGATGATCGCGGGCGGAGGGCCCAGTCATGAACTACCGGCACGCTTACCATGCCGGCAATTTCGCCGATGTCTTCAAGCACGCCGTGCTGGCGCTGTGCATCGAGCATCTGAAATTGAAGCCTGCGCCGTTCCGGGTGATCGACGTTCACGCCGGCCGGGGCCGCTACGATCTCGCCGGCATCGAAGCAGGCAAGACGCTCGAGTGGATAGACGGCGTCGGCCGGCTCCTCGGCATGGACGCCCCGGCCCTCCCGGCGGCGATCGAGGAATTGCTGCGGCCCTACCTTGATGTTGTCCGCGACCTGAACCCGGAAGGTCGCCTATCAATCTATCCGGGCTCGCCCCTGATCGCCCGCCGCCTGCTGCGCCCTGGGGACGCGCTCGTCGTCAATGAGCTGCACCCCGAGGACGGCAAGACGCTCGCCGCCCTTTTCGCGCGAGACCCCCAGACGAAAGTCTTGGCGCTGGACGCCTGGACGGCGGTCAAGTCCCTTTTGCCCCCGAAAGAACGACGCGGACTCCTTCTTGTCGACCCGCCCTTCGAGGAACGCGACGACTTTGAAAAGCTCAGCGCAGCCCTCGCCGACGCGAAGAGTCGGTTTGAAACCGGCGCCATGATACTCTGGCATCCTATCAAAGGATTGCCCGCGGTGGAGGCCTTCCACCGCGCCGCCGGAACAGCCGGCTTCGAAAAGACGCTTAGCGCGCAGCTATTTGTCCGCGCGCCACTTGACGAATCTCGGTTCAACGGATGCGGACTTTTTATCGTCAATCCGCCCTGGACGCTGAAGGCGGGGCTCGAAAGGCTCGGGCCCTCTCTCGCGCAACGGCTCGCACAAGGCGCGGGCGCGAAATTCGTACTCGGCTAGTTTTTCTTCTCGAGCTTGTCGATCTGCCGCTGCAGGGCGGCAAGCTGCGCCTTCAATTCGCCGATTTCCTCGGCTTCGGCGCCTGTCGGCGTTCCGACCGCGCCTCTAGCGCCCTGGAAGACCTGCGTCATTGGCGCGAACATCTTCATGGTTTGTTCAAACAGTTCCATGTTCTTTCGGGCCGTCTCCTCGAACATCTGATATCCCGGCGCCGCGCCGAAGGCCTCGCGCATCTGCGCACGGAACTTTTCCTGGTTGCGGGCGAAGGTCTCCATGCTCATCTCAAGGTAGGAAGGCACGAACATCTGCATGTTGTCGCCATAGAACTTGATGAGACGGCGCAGGAACTTGATCGGGAGCAGGTTCGCCCCCTTGTTCTCTTCCTCGAAGATGATCTGGGTCAAAACCGAGCGGGTGATGTCCTCGCCGGTCTTGGCGTCGTAGACGACGAAGTCCTCGCCCCTTTTGACCATTTCCGACAGGTAGTCGAGCGTCACGTATGAACTGGTCGCCGTGTTATAGAGACGGCGGTTCGCGTATTTCTTGATGGTGACGGGCTCGCGCGCTTCCGAAGCGCCGGAGCTGCGGTTCTGGTCCATCTTTTCCTGCGCTTCCGACACCCGAGAGCTCCCTGGTTCGCCGCAGGCCATTGCTGCGCCGCCGCGCGATTTTTGCGCTTGCACATGTTGCTATAGCATGAAACGCAGGATTGCCTATTCGGGCCCGCAACAGCGCGAGCATCGATGCTCGGACATTCGGGGTCGAATACAACCTTAGGGCGGCGGGCGCGGCGCCCGCTGCAAGATCAAGGAGGGACTATGGCCGGGGCAGTCATCGTGTCGGCGGTTCGGACCGGCGTTGGATCCTTTGGCGGGACCATCGCGGGAACGCCCGCCGCCAAACTCGGCGAGGCCGTCATTGCTGCGGCGTTACAGCGCGCCCGCGTCGCGCCGGCCGAGGTCAGCGAGGTCATCATGGGCCAGGTCCTGCAGACGGCGCAGGGCCAGAATCCGGCGCGCCAGGCGGCGATGGCCGCGGGCCTCGCCAAGGAGACGCCGGCGATGACCATCAATCAGGTCTGCGGTTCGGGGCTCCGGGCGGTCGCGCTCGCCGCTCAGGCGATCGGGAATGGCGACGCCTCGATCGTGGTCGCGGGCGGACAGGAGAACATGTCCCTTTCTCCGCATGCGGCGCATCTGCGGGACGGCTTCAAAATGGGCGAAGCGAAATTCGCCGACACCATGATCAAGGACGGTCTCTGGGACGCATTCAACGATTATCACATGGGCCAGACCGCCGAAAATCTCGCGCAGAAATACCAGATCAGCCGCGAGGAGCAGGACGCTTTCGCGCTCGCCAGCCAGATGAAGGCCTCGGCGGCGAAGAAGGCCGGCAGGTTCAAGGATGAAATTGTCCCCGTCGTGATCAAGAGCAAGAAGGGCGACATCGTCTTCGACCACGACGAGTACATCCGCGACAATGCGACGAAGGAGGCGATGGCGGGATTGCGGCCGGCCTTCGTGAAGGACGGAACCGTCACAGCCGCCAACGCCTCCGGCATCAATGACGGCGCCGCGGCCCTAGTCGTCATGTCCGAACGCGAGGCCGATCGCCGCAATCTGGAGCCGATTGCCCGCATCGCCTCGGCCGCCCATTGCGGGGTCGATCCGTCGATCATGGGCATCGGCCCGGCCCCCGCCTCGCGCCTGGCGCTCGAAAAAGCCGGCTGGAAGCTCGGCGATCTCGATCTGATCGAGGCCAACGAAGCCTTCGCCGCGCAGGCGCTCGCGGTCGGCAAGGAGCTCGGCTGGGACGCCTCGAAGGTGAACGTCAATGGCGGCGCCATCGCCATCGGACACCCGATCGGCGCCTCGGGCGCCCGCATCCTGACGACGCTGCTGCACGAGATGAAGCGCAGGTCCGCGAAAAAGGGGCTCGCGACCCTCTGCATCGGCGGCGGCATGGGCATCGCCATGTGCGTCGAACGATAGTCATCCGTATAAAGAAAAAGGGAGGAGAGAATGGACAAGAGAAGAGCGATCGTCACCGGCGGCACGCGCGGCATCGGCAAGGCCATCGCGATCGCCCTGAAGGAAAAAGGCTGCGCTGTGGCGGCGACTTACGCCGGCAATGACGAGGCGGCGAACAAGTTCAAGGACGAGACCGGCATTCTCGTCTTCAAATGGGACGTCGGCGATTACGACGCCTGCAAGGGCGGCGTCGCCGAGATCGAGAAGGTGCAGGGGCCGACCGACATTCTCGTCAACAACGCCGGTATTACCCGCGACGGACTTTTTCACAAGATGTCGCCTCAAGCCTGGCGCGACGTGATGCGCGCCGATCTCGACAGCGTCTACAATATGACCGCGCAGGTCTTTGCGGGAATGCGCGAACGCGGCTTCGGCCGCGTCATCAACATCACCTCGATCAATGGCCAGAAAGGTCAACTCGGTCAGGTGAACTATTCGGCCGCTAAGGCCGGCATGATCGGCTTCACAAAGGCGTTGGCCCTCGAAGGGGCCGCCAAGGGGATTACGGTGAACGCCGTAGCCCCCGGCTATATCGACACCGACATGGTCGCCGCCGTGCCGACGCCAGTGCTCGAAAAAATTGTCGCCGGCATCCCGGTAGGAAGGCTCGGGAAGGCCGAGGAAATCGCCCGCTGCGTCGCGTTCCTGGCCGACGACGCGGCCGGCTTTGTGACGGGATCGGTCATCAGCGCCAACGGCGGTCAGTACATACCCTCCTAGGCTGAAAGGGCTATTTCAAGACCGCACGAAGCCAACATTTCGCCTAATTGCCTTGATAATCGCATTCTTGGGCGCTCCTGATTGCGGGACGCCCGATAGGCGAGCGATGCTGTTCGGCAGGGTTAGATTCTTGGCGTTGCTGGCGATCGCCGTGGCTGTCGCCACACGGCCGCTGGGCGCTCAAACTGACATGGCGCCGGCCATCATCGCAGCCGCCGACCCGTTCTCGGCGTTGGTCGGAAAGTCGCGGCCGGCGGAGGCGCGGCGCGTCGGCGGGGTCCAGCGTTACGCCGTTGCCTCCGACGGCCGGGTGTTCCTTGTCGAGGGCAAGGTCGGGCGCGCGCGCCTTAAATATCTGTGCACGGAAGGCGACCAGCGGCTCGACTGCTCCCTTGATCCTGAAGCTTACGCCGAGGAGATCTTCATCGCCACGGGCGCACGGGGTCCGCGCGGTGATGTCATCTACAAGGATGCATCCGGCAACGTGCTCCTGCGCCTCATGTCCTATGGCGGCGCAACCGTTTTCTGGCCTGGAAAATCTAATGGCGAGGCGGCCTCCAGGTCCTACGGCGAGGACGGCGCGCTGAACCTTCCGCCGGCGACGTGGGAGGATGCTCGCCGGCGCGCTGGTCTCGCCGCCGAGCGACTGGGTGCGATCGCCGGCGGCAGTTTCGTTTTCAGCATCGAAGGCGCTGAGGCCGACCCGCCGGCGCCGGGCGCCGCCGCTGCGTCGTCCGGTGACGCTACGGTTCTCGCGGATGCGATTGTCCGGGCTGCGGCTGGAATGGCCGATGTTGCTCGTGACGAAACGGGGGCCCGCGCCTTGCGCGAACGCATCAGCAAAGCGACGTTCGTCCGCGGCGTGACGCCGAAACTGTCGCTCGATGGAAAGTCGTTAATTGTCGTTTACAACCCGTCAGAGGATGCAGCCGGACGTCCGTCTTCGCGCGCCGTGCGCGAATTCCTGGAAAATTCACTCTAGGGAAACCACAAATCGCCACAATCGCGGCTTGAAAACGGCTGTTTTGTCGGCTCAGCTTTTGTAATGAACGCGCGTCCCCGCATCGTCTTCCTGCTGGCAGGGCTCAGCATCATGACGGCCGGCGCGTCCGCGCAGTCGCTGAGGTCGCTGCGTCAGCAGGAGGCCGACAATATCGCGCTCGCGCGCGAGGCCGCCTATACAAGCTCCGTATGCGGAGCGCCAATTGGCGCCCGCATTGACTGGTCGTCGGCTTCCTCCTGGCCGGAGGGCGAGAGTCTCGCCGCCGCCTGCGACGGCGCGCTTGGCGCGATCGAGACCATATGCCGGAACGATCGCGCGCGCGGCGGCAAGATCCGCAGCTTCGTGTGCGCTGGCGACGGCGCCGGACCGTCGCTCAGCGGCGGAACCTTCCGCTACGGCGCCTCGCCGGGCGGAGACGGCTATTCGAGCTCCCTTGATTACCTGCAGTCCAGTCTTTAGGCGATCCGCCCTTTGATTGACGGCGGGGGCCGAGCCGGCCATCGTCAGGTCATGTCTCTGGACCCTGGCCTCTATGTGGCGGCGACGCCGATCGGCAATCTGAAGGACGTGACCTATCGCGTCATCGAGGCGCTCGCGGCCTGCGACCTCATCTTGTGCGAAGATACGCGTCAAACGGCCAAACTCTGCGCCGCCTACGACATCAGAACCGAGCGGCGCCCCTACCACGAGCACAACGCCGAGCGAGTACGTCCCGATATCCTCTCGAGGCTGAAGAAGGGCGCCCGTATTTGCCTCGTCTCGGACGCAGGGACGCCGCTCATCTCCGATCCCGGCTACAAACTGGTGCGCGAGGCCCGCGACGCAGGCGTTCGAGTGGCTCCGCTGCCGGGACCATGCGCTGCAATCGCAGCGCTTTCGGCCGCCGGCGCGCCGACTGACGGATTTCTGTTCGCCGGGTTTGCGCCGACCGGAAATGCGCGGGCGACGTTCTTCCGAAGATTTGCGCAGGTTCCTGCGAGCCTCATCTTCTACGAGACAGGGCCTCGGCTCGGCGAGTCGCTGCAGGACATGGCCAACACGTTTGGCGACCGAACAGCCGTCGTCGCTCGTGAATTGACCAAGATTCACGAAGAATTCCGCGAAGGCTGGCTGTCGGATCTTGCGGCCTATTACAAGCAGCAGACTCCGAAGGGCGAAATCGTGGTTGTCGTGCATCCGCCGGGCCGCGAGGTTCCGAGCGCGCAGGAAGTTGAGGCGTTCCTTTCGGCCGCCCTTGACGAACTCAGCGTCAAGGACGCGGCCGTTGCGGCGGCCGAGGGCTTCGGACTGACCCGCCGAGAGGCTTATGAGCGGGCGCTGCGCCTCAAAGCAGCGCGATCATGAGCGACCGAACGGCTTCGGAACGCCAGGGTCGGCGGGCGGAGTGGCTCGCGGCCGCGTTTCTGCAGATGAAGGGGTATCGGGTGCTGGCGCGGCGATTCAAGGCGGCCGGGGGCGAAATCGACATAGCGGCAAGGCGCGGCAGCGTCCTTGTCTTCGCCGAAGTGAAGACCCGCGCCCGCCTCGACGACGCAATTTTTGCGGTCACGCCCGCGGCCCGTAGAAGGATCGAAACGGCCGGCCGCGCTTTCTTGGCCAGTCGGCCCCATCTTGCCGATCTCGGAGTCCGTTACGACATCATCGCTTTCGGCGGCGCAAAGGTTCGGCATATCCGCGACGCTTGGCGGAGCGAACGCTGACCTTTGCAGGCGCGCGCGAACAGCGGCAGAAGCGGTTCAATTTGTCCGGTATAGGAGGAGTCTATGAAGCGCCGTTTTCCCGTGGTTCTTGCGATGCTTGCGCTCGGCGGGTGCGCATCGAGCCGCACGTTGAGCGGCTCGGTGGGCGACATCGGCTCGGACGCAGAACTGAAGGCGATCCTGTTTGCCGACCGGACGCATGATTACTCAGATGTGGACATCACGGTTTACGAGGGCAGGGTCATGCTGACCGGCAGCATGCATACGGATGAGGGGCGCAAGAAGCTGGTCGACAACGCGTGGAAAGCGGACGGCGTCGTCCAGGTGATCGATGAGATATTTGTCGGCGACGACACGCCCGTCGGCCAGGGGATTGAGGACGCGCGCATCGACAGCGCCATCCGCCTGAAATACGTGACCGACGGCGACGTTCGAAGCAGCAACTACAAGCTCTCCGTCTCCAACGGCGTCGTCTACGTTCTGGGGGTAGCCCGCGATCAGCGCGAACTCGACGAAGCGCTCAGGAAAGCGAGCGCGACGGCGGGGGTGCGCGGCGTCGTCTCTCACGTCGTCCTCCGCAGCTTTCCGCCGCCGCCGCCATCAACCAATCTCTAGGAGCAAGGGCCGCAATGCCCCTCGATATCGCCATCCAGATGGATCCCATCGAGGGCGTCGATGTGCACGCCGACACGACGTTCGATCTTGCGCTCGAAGCCCACGCCCGCGGGCACCGGATTTGGGTCTACCAGCCCCAAGGCCTCGCGCTCCGCGACGGACGGGTCGCCGCGCGGGCCCGGCGCGTTGAAGCTCTAAAGCGAGAGCAGGGCGCGCATGCCCGCCTCGAGCCCGCGGCGGTCGTCGACCTGCATGCGATGGACGTCGTCCTTGTCCGGCAGGATCCGCCGTTCAACATGGCCTACATCACTGCGGCGCTAATGCTCGAACGACTTCAGCCCGAAGTCACGGTGCTGAATGATCCGCGCGCGATTCGCGACGCGCCCGAAAAGCTCTTCGTCACCGAGTTCAAGGACCTGACGCCGCCGACCCTCGTGACGCGCGATGTCGCCCTCATCCGCGGATTTCGCGCCGAGCATGGCGACATCATCCTGAAGCCGCTCTACGGCAATGGCGGCGCCGGCGTATTCCGCCTTGATGCGGCCGACGCCAATTTCAATGCGCTTCTGGAACTCTTTCTCCAGGCCTTCGCCGAGCCGATAATCGCGCAGAAGTATCTCCCCGCCGTCCGGAAGGGAGACAAGCGGATCATCCTCCTTGACGGCGAAGCGGTCGGCGCCATCAACCGCGTGCCGGCGAAGGGAGAAACCAGGTCGAATCTCCATGTCGGCGGCACCGCCGAGCCGGTGGAAATGACTGAGCGCGACCAGGAGATTTGCGATCGCATCGGACCTGAACTCGCCCGGCGCGGCCTCGTCCTGGCCGGGATCGACGTGATCGGCGATTACCTGACCGAGATCAACGTCACGTCCCCGACGGGCGTCCAGCAGATCCGGAGGTTCGGCGGTGCGGACATTTCTTCCTTGTTCTGGGACCTCGTAGAGGGCCGGGTCGAGTCCTGACGGTCAGGACGGGCGGCGCCTGAGCTTGGCCGCGCCTCAAACCGCTTTCTCCCCGGTCCTAAATTCGCTAGGAACGCGGATAATCATCGCGCCGCCGCCGCGCGGTTTACAGCAGCAGGATGGCCGCCTCAGCCGATGGGCTTGATCGACCGCTATATTTTGCGCGCCGTGCTGACGCCCCTCCTGCTCGCACTCGGCATTGCGGGGATGCTCCTGTTGCTGGAGCAGATGCTGCGGCTGTTCGACTTCGTTCTCGCCGAACAGGGCCCGGTCGACGTCGTCTGGCGGATGCTGGCCAATCTGGTCCCGCACTACCTCGGACTCGCGCTCCCGCTCGGGGCCTTCATCGGCATCATGCTTGCGTTCCGGAACCTGTCCCTGTCGAGCGAACTCGACGCGCTCAATTCAAGCGGAGCTTCGATACCCAGGCTGCTCCGTCCGGTCTACGGACTGGTCATTTTGCTGATGATCTTCGACTTTCTGCTCGTCTCCTACATCCAGCCTTACGCCCGCTACAAATACGAGCGCATCCGCTTCGACGTGACCAGCGGCGCCCTCGGCATCAAGATTCCCCAGGGGGAGTTCGTCGATATCGGCGAGCGCGTCACGATCCGGCTTGGGAAGGTGAACGCGGAGACGAAGGAAGCGGGAAACATCTTTCTCGAGCAGCGCGACGGGAAGGGCGGCAAGACAGTCATCACCGCCCTTTCGGCCGGCATATCCACCACCCCGGACGTGACGCGCCTTATCTTGAACATGAAGGACGGGCGCCAGATCATTATTGACGACCGGGGCGACCGTGCAAGCGAGCTCTCATTCGAGACTTTCGACGTCGAGGTGGATTTGCCGGCCATCGCCGTCTTCAGAAATCGCGGTACGGACGATCGCGAGGCGACCTTCGATGAGATTTGGAGATTCCTCCGGACGAACGATCGCAGCGTCGGACTCGCATGGCACGACTACCATGCCGGCTTCCACTGGCGCCTTATTCATCCGCTGACGTTCCTCGTCATGCCCATTCTGGCGGTCGCCATGGGCGTGACGGGACGGCGGCGGCAGTCAAACCTCAAGCCCATCGTCGGCATCGCCATTCTCATCGTCTACCACGAGCTGCTTGAGGAGTGGGGCAAGGTTGTCGCGAGCGAGGGCGTTCTCTCGCCTTATATCTCTATGTGGGGCCTGTTCGCCGCCTTCACGACGCTCTGCTTCGTCCTTTATCGCGGCTCTGTCGACAAGGCGCGCACCGCCCGCATCGGCAACACGGGCGTCGATGACTCGCCCGTCCGCGTGCTCGCCGACGGCGCCGTGGACGACGGCTCTGCCGCAGGCGCGGTTCAAGGAGCCGTCAGATGAGCCTCGACGCGATGTTCCTGCGCTATGTCGGCAAGCAGTTCCTGATCCGCTTCGTCGGTCTGATTGTCTTCTTCGTCGTAGTTTTGCAGATGCTCGATCTGCTCAATCGGTCTGAGAGCATTTTGCGGGCTGACGGCGCGGGCTGGCCGTCGATCGTTCAGTATGTGTTGCTGCGCGCGCCGGCGATCGTCAGCCAGTTTACGCCCTTTGCGGCGCTTCTCGCCGTCGTCGCGACCCTGTCGATGCTCAGTCACTCCAATGAGATCACGGTCATGCGGGCGGCCGGGATGTCAATTCATCGCGTCCTGCTTCCGATCGGAATCGTCTGCGCGGGAGTCTCGCTGGCGCACTTCGTCTTTCACGAGACGGTCGCGGTGAATTCCGCCGAAAAGCTTGCCTATTGGGAGGCGAACGACTTCGCCGTGGACCTGCCGCCGGACGCTGGGACCAGAACTAATATCAGGCTGTCGCACGACAACGCCCTCATCCACGCGGGGAGCGCTGCGCGGGTCGCCGACGGCGTTTTCCTGAAGGACGTCACCATCAATCCCTTGACCCCCGCTGGCCTCGTCGCGGGTGAGATCGCGGCGCGCGCCGCGCGATACGAAGGCGGCCGATGGCGCCTGTTCGACGTTCGCGAGTATCAGGGGGGCGCAAACCGCATTGTGCGTTCAGCGAGCGCCGACTGGGGAACCTCCCTCAATCCCGAAACACTCTTCGCGCTGACGCTAAACCCCGACCGAACCGGACTGCTGGAGCTCAGGAAGAAAATCGAACAGCTGCGTGCAGACGGCGCGAGCACGCGCTCGGCGACGACGTCGCTGCTCAGCCGGTTTTCCAAACCGGCCGCGACGCTGGTTATGCCGCTGCTGGGAGCGATGGCCGGTTTCGGCATCCGCCGGCAGCGCAACCTCCTGCAGCGCGCAATTCTGGGGTCGGCCCTCGGTTTCAGCTATTTTGTTGCGGAGAACCTGATGCTCGCGCTCGGCAAGCTCGGCGTGGCTCCGGCGATGATCGGCGCTTTCTTCCCTTTCGCCATCTTCATGGTCGTCGGCTTTTCGATCATTCTCGCGATGGAAAGCTGAGTTTCACGCATCGTTAATGGTTGTCGCCCACGTTTATTGCAACTAATGGTTGCAGAGCGAGGATTCATGGCCGGCCTTATCCTGAAATTGCGCCCCTACGAGGAATTTCTCATCAACGGGGTCGTCTTGCAGAACGGCGACCGCAAGACAAGGCTTCGGGTCAAGACAGATGGCGCATCGGTCCTTCGCCTGCGGCACGCCATGCGCCCCGAAGAGGCGACGACCGTCGAGCGCCGCGCCTACTATGTTGCGCAAATGGCCGTTGCGGGCGAGATCAGGCCGGACGAGGCCGCCGCCATCCTGCGCAACGCCCTTGATGTCCTCAAGGCCGACTACACGGGCCGGCCTGAGATCGAGGCCGTGCATCGCGCGGGCGAGGAACTGGCGGCCGGCCGCTATTATGGGGTGATGCGCCGCCTCGGCGAGTTGGTGAGACCAGGAAACGAACCGGGCGGCGAGGACGGTGGTCCGCTGAGGCAGGCTCGCGCCGTCTGACTTCAAAACGGCCCCATGATGGGGCAAGGACTGCGTTCGCCTCTGGGGGTCCGCATGACCGAGAGCTTTGCCGCAGAAGGCGGATGCGACTGCGCCGCCGCCCGTTACCGGATGACGCGGCGTCCCTTGTTCGTCCATTGCTGCCATTGTCGGTGGTGCCAGCGCGAAACCGGATCCGCCTTTGCGCTCAACGCCATGATCGAGTCCGAAAGCGTCGAGCTGACCCACGGCGCGACGGAGAAGATATGGACTCCCTCAGAGAGCGGACGCGGCCAGCAGATCGTTCGCTGCCGAGTGTGCCGAATTGCGCTCTGGAGCTATTACGGCGGAAGCGGCGACAAAGTGAAATTCTTGCGCGTGGGCACGCTCGACGATCCGGATCTTCTGCCTCCGGATGTTCACATCTACACCGCGTCGAAGCAGCCATGGGTGGCGCTCGACCCAAGGACGCCGTCCTTCGAGGCCTATTACGACTGGAAGTCGCTGTGGCCGGCGGAAAGCCAGGAGCGGCGCCGGGCGATGAACGGCGCTCCGTCCGAAGACGCCGGGTAAACCTAGCCTGACGGCGCCGCTTCTCGTATATCGCGCGGTCATGAGCATCGACGTCGTCTCGCTGGGGTGCCGGCTGAACGCCTTCGAAGGCGAGGCGATGAAGCGCCTCGCCCGGGAGGCTGGGCTTGGCCGGGCGGTGATCGTCAATTCTTGCGCGGTCACCGCCGAGGCGGTGCGCCAGACTCGGCAGACGATCCGCCGCGCCCGCAGAGAGCAGCCTGAAGCCCGCATCGTCGTCACCGGTTGCGCGGCCCAGATCGACGCCGCGGCCTTCGCCGCCATGCCTGAAGTCGATGCGGTAGTCGGCAATGATGAGAAGCTCATCGGAGCACGCTGGCGCTCGCTGGCCAAGGGCGGCGAACGCATCCTCGTGAACGACGTCATGTCGGTTCGCTCGACGGCCCCGCAGCTGGTGGAGGCCTATGGGGATCGCGCGCGCGCGTTCCTTCAAATCCAAAACGGATGCGACCACCGCTGCACCTTCTGCATCATCCCTTACGGCAGAGGCCCCTCGAGATCGGTTCCCGTCGGAGATGTCGTCACGGCGGCTAGACGGTTGGTCGACGAGGGTCACGCAGAAATCGTGCTGACCGGCGTCGATATCACCTCCTATGGCGCCGATCTCGAAGGCGCGCCGACGCTGGGCATGCTGGTGGAGCGGCTGCTCATCGCGGCGCCGAAGCTTGTGAGGCTAAGGCTTTCTTCGGTCGACGGCGCGGAGATGGACCCCCGGCTCGTCGACCTGATCGCGTCGGAAACTCGACTGGCGCCGCATCTGCACCTCTCGCTGCAGTCAGGCGACGACATGATCCTGAAACGGATGAAGCGACGTCACCGTCGCACGGAGGCGATCAGCTTCTGCCGAAACCTTCGCGCACGTCGGCCCGACATTGCGTTCGGGGCGGACCTGATCGCGGGCTTTCCAACTGAAACCGACGAAATGTTCGGGCGGAGCGTCTTGCTGATCGAGGAAGCGGGGCTCAATTTCGTCCATGTTTTCCCCTATTCGCCAAGGCCCGGCACGCCCGCGGCGCGCATGCCGCAGCTGGACCGAGCAATCGTAAAGTCACGCGCCGCCCGTCTGCGCGAGGCTGCATCGGCGGCGCTGGTCCGCTTTCTCGACGATCAGATCGGAAAACGCGCCGACGCCGTGATCGAGACCGGCGGCCGCATCCGGCTCCCGAATTTCGCCGTGGGCAAGCTATCGGCGCCCTCAGGCGCGCCAGGCGCCGTCATCCGGGTTGAGATTCTCGCGCGCAGGGGCGATGAGCTGGTCGCTGCGCCCGTTCATGCGAAAGAAGCCGCCTGATGGCGAAAGGATTTCTCACCGGGCTTTTCGGGCGCAAGCCATTGGGCGGCGATGCGGCGGCGACGGCCGATCGCCCGGATGCATCGCCGGCGGCCGCACCCGTTCCGCCGGTTCACGAGCCCGCCGACCGCAACGATAGGGGCGAACCGGCGCGAAAGGGCTTCTTCGCGCGCCTCGCCGACGGGTTGTCGAAGACCTCCTCCAAGCTCTCTGGCGACGTCGCAGCGCTGTTCAACAAGCGAAAGCTGGACGCCGCGACGCTTGAGGAACTCGAGGAAATTCTCATCGCCGCGGATCTTGGTCTCCCCGCCGCAGTGCGGGTGGTCGAGGCCCTGGCAAAAGACCGTTTCGAAAGAGAAATATCGGACGTTGACGTTCGCGCGGCTCTCGCTCGAGAAGTAGCGCGCACGCTGGCGGAGTTCGAGCGACCGCTTCTTGTCGATCGCAACCGGCGCCCGTTCGTCATCCTGATGGTGGGCGTCAACGGGTCCGGCAAGACAACGACGATTGGCAAGCTCGCAGAGAAGTTCCGACGAGAGGGGCGCTCGGTCGTGATCGCGGCCGGCGACACGTTTCGGGCGGCTGCCATTGAGCAGTTGCAGGTCTGGGGCGCGCGGGCCGGCGCCGAGGTCGTTTCTCGGGCAGTTGGTGCAGACGCGGCGGGGCTGGCCTTCGATGCGCTGAAAGCGGCCCGCGACGCCGGCGCCGAGGTCCTCCTCATCGACACCGCCGGCCGTCTGCAGAATCGCAAAGAGCTGATGGATGAACTCGCGAAGATCGTCCGAGTGCTCAAAAAGATCGACCCCGACGCGCCGCACGCGACGATCCTGACGCTCGACGCCACAGTCGGCCAAAATGCGCTCGCCCAGGCCGAAGCCTTCAAGGAGATCGCCGGCGTGAATGGTCTCATCATGACCAAGCTCGACGGTACGGCGCGGGGCGGCATTCTGGTCGCAATCGCGGAGAAGCATAAGATACCGGTTCACTTCATCGGAGTCGGAGAAGCCGTCGATGACTTGCAGCCCTTCCACGCCGAGACTTTCGCCCGCGCGATCGCCGGGCTCCCGCCGGCTCCGGCGGCCTGAATGAGCGGGCCGGAAAAACGCAGGCTCTCGGGCCGGGCGAAATTCCTCGTGGATTTCGGCCCGCTTGCAGTTTTTTTCATTGCCTATTTTTTCGGTCGGCCGCTGGCCTCTGTCGCTGGCGGTTTCGTCGGCCGCGACTGGAGCATCCCTGAGGGCGAGGAAATATATCTCGCCATGGGCGCCTTCATGCCGGTGTTCGCCGTCGTCTTCGTCTACAGCGTGGTAAAGGAGCGACGCGTGGCGCCGATGCTGGGCGTCTCAGGCGCGGTTATCGCCGTCCTCGGCGGCCTCGCCTTCATCTTGCACGACCGCACCTTCATTTTCCTGAAGCCGACCATCGTCTACTCCCTCTTTGCGGTCGCCCTCGCCGCCGGGCTCGCAACCGGCCGGAACTTCCTGAAGACGCTGTTCGACGGGGCTCTGCACATGGAAGACGCGGCCTGGCGGATCCTAACCAAGCGTTTCGCCGGGTGTTTCGCCGTCCTCGCGCTCGCAAACGAAGTCGCCTGGCGCTACCTCATGAGGGACTGTGATTTCACTGCTGAAGCGCGCTGTCCCGGCGAGCCTGCCTGGGTAAACCTGAAAGTCTGGGGGTTCACAGGCGCCTACCTTGCGTTCTGCGTCGCACAGGCGCCGTTTCTGGCGAAGCACAGCCGTCAGGGACCTCAAAGTCCCTCGATCGGGTTGGAATAGGGCGGAAAATCGGACCTGTCGCGACTTTCGCGATGGTGACGCAGCGCCCAGTGCACTGTCGGGAAGGCGATATCCGGCCACGGAATGTCGTCCCAGGCGAAGAGTCGGACCTCGAGGCTTTCGGGTCCGGGAGCGATGATGTCGTCTCTCAACTCGGCGCGATAAATGATCTGCACCTGACCGATGCGGGACACGGAGTAAACGGCAAGCAGCCGATCGATCGAAATATGAGCCGCGGCCTCCTCCGCGGCTTCACGCACGGCCCCTTCCTCCGCAGTTTCCCCCAATTCGAGATAGCCCGCCGGCAACGTCCAGAAGCCCTTGCGCGGCTCGATGGCGCGCCGGCACAACAAGATGCGACCGGACCGCTCTACTACCGAACCGACGACAAGTTTGGGATTTCTGTAGTCGATGAAACCGCAATGAGCGCATACGGCGCGTTCGCGATCTTCGGCAGGCGGAATACGCATGTCGAAGGCCGGCTCAAGTGCGGGTTTGTCGGCCACGATCTTGCCTCCTTCATCAGGTCGGACTGCGGAATATCCGTCCAAGGCGCTTTCGCGCCATCGGCTGAATTTATCGATAGACGGATCATCGGCAATCCTCTATGTAGCCGCTCCAGCGCGCCGCCGTCGCTACGCGGCGCCAGCTTGGGAGACGGCCGAAAACCGGGTTGCGCGCTCTCCTAAAGCGTTCTCGGGAACGCCGCCGGCGGTTGAGCGCCGGGGCGAAACTAAACGGAGATGCTCCAGATGGCTTTTTCACTCAAGAACTCGCCGGGCCACCTACTTCGCCGGGCGCAGCAATACGCTAACGACCTCTACGCCAAGGAGGTCGGCGCCAGCGGCCCGACGCCGCGGCAGTTCGAAGTGCTTTATTCAGTCGCTCAGAATGAGGGCCTCAGCCAGACAGATCTCGTCCGTGCAACCGGCATTGATCGCTCGACTCTCGCCGACATGATCGCCCGCATGCTGAAAAAGGGCTTGCTGTCTCGCAGTCGAACCAAGGAAGACGCCCGCGCCAACGCCGTATCCATCACGGCGTCAGGCAAGCGGATGCTGTCGTCGGCGCAGAGCGCCGTGAACAGGGCCGAGGCTGGCACGCTCGGCGTGTTGCCGGCGGCACAGCGCGGCGCCTTCATGAAGGCGCTGTCCGCCTACGCCGATGCCCTCGACAGGATGGAAGCCAGCATGGGCGACAGCCCGCGCGGCGGCCGAAAGGCAAAAAAGGGCAAAGCCAAAACCAAGCGCAAGGCCAAGCGCCGCTAACTCCCACGGTCGATTGACAGAAGCGGTGCGTTAGCGCCGCTTTTCTTTTTGCACAGCCCGCCACTCGTCGAAGCGCGGGGGACCGCCCGCACGCACCGGGCGCGGCGGATATCCGCCGACTGAGAGAACGCGATCATACATGACGAGGGCGGCGGCCACCGAAAGGTTGACGCAAAATTTCGTGGGGATCTTCACGAGATGCGCACAGGCGGATTTTGCGGTCGGCGAGAGGTCGCCTTTCTCCGGTCCAAGCACATAGGCGGCGTTTGGCGGATGCTTGAAGCTCGGAAGGTCGGTCGCTTCGGGATCGAGTTCGACGCCGACAAGCGCGCAGCCTTTCGGCAAGCGCAGCTCCTCCACGGACCCCCACTCATATAGCGGGACATGCCCTTCCGTGCGAGACGTGTCGGCGTGACGGACGTCGCGCGACCTATGATGTGCGCCGATTGTAAACACGAAGCTCGCGCCGAAGGCATGCGCCGTACGGAGCACCGCGCCGAGGTTCATGGCCTTTGAGATGCGCTCGGCGCCGACCCCGAAATAGCCCCGCATAGCAGCACCAGCCCTTAGCTTTCGCCCGCGTTAAGCCGCGGCTTTCCTGCGGCAGTCAAGTGGACGTCGAGGCCGGTTTCGGGGCATTCTGGCGGCATGGACGATGACAGGCCGGCCGCGCCCGAAGACGGACGCCTCAAATTCCTGCTGATCGCCGATGACTGCGACGAAGCGCGCCTCGCGGCCTATTTCATGGCGCGCCGTGCCCGGCATTCGAATTCGGCGGTCACCTTGCTGCATGTCGTGGAGCCGCCGGAGCTTGGCCATTGGGCGACGGTGGCCGAGACGATGCGGGCCGAAGCGCATGAGAGGGGCGAGGCCTGTCTCGCCGAATTCGCCGCCATCGTCGAAGCCGAACTCGGTGAGCGTCCTGAGACCCTTATCCGCGAGGGTCGGCGCGCCGAGGAGATATCGCGTCTCATCGGCGAAGATCCCAAAGTCGCGCTCCTGTTCCTCGGCGCTTCGGCAGGTCCGGACGGGCCGGGACCCCTTGTCGCCGCGCTCGCGAGCAAGCCCGCCTACCTGGGGTCGCGCCCGATTCCGGTCGTGGTTGTTCCGGGCTCGGTGACGCGCGACGATCTGAAGGTCATCTCATGACCACGGCGCTTGATTTGGGCGCCGCACGCGCGGCGTTTCTGATGCCCGACGGTCCGTATTTCCTGTCGCACTCCATCGGACTGCAGCCGCAGGCGGCAGCCAAGGCGATCGAGCGGCAGTTCCTTGCGCCGTGGCAGGGAGCGGCGGTCGATGTCTGGGATCACTGGCTCGCTGCGGTGGACAAGTTCAAGGCGGCGCTTGCGACAGTGATCGGCGCCGCCGCCGGCGACATTTGTCCGCAGACGAATATTTCGAGCGCCCTCACCAAGATCGTCTTCTCGCTTCCCGAACGCGCCCGCAGGCGGAAGATCGTTCTCACCGAGGACGATTTTCCAACAGTCGGCTTTGTTGCGGCGCAGGCGCGCCGTCTCGGTTATGACGTGCTCCTGCTGCCTGGCGGGCCCCGGCTCGCCGACATCGACGCATGGTCGCCTGCGTTCCATGACGACGTGCAGCTTGTCATCGCCACGCATGTTTTCTCGAATACTTCCGTCAAGTCGCCAGCTGCCGAAATCGCCCGCCGCGCCCATGAGCGCGGCGTATTTTCCGTGCTCGACATCGCTCAGTCCGCCGGCGCCGTTCCGATTGATCTTTCGGCTTGGCGACCGGACTTCGCGGTCGGCACGTCGGTCAAGTATCTTTGCGGTGGTCCCGGCGCCTGTTTTCTGTGGGCTGAGGAAGATACCGCGGCGCGCTGCTCCCCCATCGATGTCGGCTGGTTCAGCCACGAAGCGCCCTTTGAATTCGACATCCGGAATTTCCGCTACGCGAGGGGCGCCCAGCGCTACTGGGGCGGCACGCCCTCGGTTGCGCCGTTTGCGGTCGCCGCCGCCGGACTTGAGATCATTTCGCGTTTCGGCGTCGACGCGATCTTCGAGCACAATCAGGCTTTGCTGTCCGTTTTGATCGGAGCGCTTCCTCAAGGGTCGCTGCTCTCGCACGGCCGCGCCGGCGAGCGCGGCTCCGCGGCCGTGATCAAGGTCAAGAATCCTGCCGGCGCCTCCCGCGCGCTGGCGCAAGCCGGGATCCGGCATGATCAGCGGATGGGCGGGGTCAGGCTATCGACGCACCTCTACGACGGACCGGAAGATGTTTCCCGCTTGCTCGACGTTCTTATACGGGAAATGTAGCCGCATCAGGACGCGAGCTTAAGCGTCACCGGCACGTGGTCTGAGGGTCGGTCCCAGCCGCGGCACTCGGTGTGGACCACGAAATGGGCGCGTCCGCCGCTGAGCGCCGCGTTTTTCAGCGAAGGGCTCACCCAGACATGGTCGAGACGGCGACCGCGATTGGACGCCCGCCAGTCATGAGCGCGATAAGACCACCAAGTGTAGACCTTTTCCGGCTCCGGAATGACCTGTCGGGCCACATCCGTCCATTTGCCGGCGGCGATCGCCTTGTCCATGAGGGCGACCTCGGCGGTCGTATGCGAGACGACGTCAAGAAGCTGCCTGTGCGACCAGACGTCGTGTTCGCGCGGGGCGATATTGAGATCGCCTACCAGCACTGTCCTCGCGCCCGCGTCGCAGGCAGACTTCGCCCAGGCGCTCATGTCCCTCATGAAGGCGAGCTTGTGGGCGAATTTCTCGTTGACCTTCGGATCAGGCTCGTCGCCGCCGGCCGGCACGTAAAAATTATGGACACGCAAGCCGCCCGGCAGCGTGGCGGCGATGTGGCGCGCCTCATCTTTCCCTGCGAAGGCTCGTCGCTCGACGTCCCGAAGCGGCAGGCGGGAGACTATGGCGACGCCATGATAGCCTTTCTGGCCTGAGACGGCCTGATGGATATAGCCGGCGGCCTTGAGGGCCTTCGCCGGGAACTGGTCGTCCCGGCATTTAATCTCCTGGAGGCACAGGACGTCGATATCCCCGATCGTCGTCAGAAATCGTTTGACGAGGTCGATACGCAAGCGAACGGAATTGATGTTCCAGGTGGCGATTTTCACGGAGGCTGGCGAGGCTGAGCGGGCTCTGACACGGGCGTCCCGTCGGTTTCGAGGCGACGGTCGGTCCGAGCCTATACGCCCCGGCGGCAAGGCGCTACCGACGGATGGCGCACATGCTTCCTGATTCAGTCACGCCCCTCGCCGCCCTAGCCGTGATCGTCGCGAGCTTTTTCACGTCCGCGCTGACGGCCTCGTTCGGGCTCGGCGGCGGCCTTGCCCTCCTCGCGCTGATGTCCGGCGTGCTGCCGGCGTCAGCGGTGATCCCTGTCCATGGCGTCGCCCAGCTCGGTTCGAATTTCTTCCGCTTCCTGTTGCAGCGGCGCGATGTCGTCTGGCCGATCATTCTGTGGTTTGCGGTCGGCAGCCTCTTTGGCGCCTATGTCGGCGGCCGCCTTTACGTCGGCCTTCCCGAATGGCTGCTGAAGGCGGCCGTCGGACTCTTCGTTCTCTTCATGGTGTGGGGTCCGAAGCCAAGGGGCTTTGCCCCGGGCCCGAAGAGTTTCGCGGCGACCGGCGCGATGGGCGCCTTCCTCTCCATGTTCTTCGGCGCAACCGGGCCGATTACGGCGGCGATGTTGTCTGTCGCCAGGCTCAACAAATTGGAGACCGTCGCGACCCATGCGGCGGCGATGGTGTTCCAGCACGGCCTCAAGATATTCGTTTTCGGATTTCTGGGGTTTGCATTCGCCGAATGGGCGGCGCTGATCGCCGCGACCGTCGCGGCCGGGTTTCTGGGCTCCTGGGCCGGAACCCGGCTGTTGAAAAAGATGCCGGAGAAATCGTTTCGGCGGGGCTTCAACCTCGTGCTCACGGCGCTCGGCGTCTATCTCGTCATTGCCGGGACGGCCGAAGCCCTGGCCACGCGCTGAACTTTTCATCTGTCGGCGGTTGCGCAATCAGGGCAGGCGGGGTCGCGCGGCAGGCGCGCATACCGAGCGTCGAGCGCAAGCGGCGAATAAATGAACAGCCGCCCCGCAAGAGACGGCTGAAGTCCAAGAATTTCCCGGATCGCTTCGAGGGCGGCTGCGGCGCCGATGACGCCGGCGACAGGGCCGAGGATGCCCTCCTCGGCGCAGTTGAGCGTCGTTTCGCGCAGCGGGGCTGTCGGGACGAGGCAGCGATAACACGGAAGATTGGCCCCCGCGTAAGGCTTGAAGACTGACAGCTGCGCCTCGAACCTGCCGACGGCGGCGGAGATGAGCGGCTTTCTGGCTGCGATGACGGCGCGATTGAGCGCGTACCGAGCCTCGAAATTGTCGACGCCCTCGAGGACGACATCGTAGCCGGCGACGAGCCGGCGGGCGTTGCCCTCGTCAATCTTTTCGCGATGCTCGACCACCTTCACGTCGGGGTTCAGCCGTGCCAGCGCTCCATTGACGGCGGCGGTCTTCGCCCCGCCGACCTCGTCCGTCAGGAATATGATCTGCCGCTGAAGGTTCGACAGCGAGACAAGATCGTCGTCGGCGACGCCGATGATCCCGACTCCTGCCGCGGCAAGGTAAAGCAGGGCCGGGGCTCCAATGCCTCCCGCGCCGACGACGAGAATGCGGGCGGCCAGCAGCTTCTGCTGGCCCTGGGCGCCTACCTCCTTCAGGAGAATGTGGCGCAAATAGCGCTCACGCTGGTCGTCAGTCAGCATGGCGCGCGGCTCCGCGAGGGGTCACCACCAACCGAGCATCGAACCGACCGGTCCGAGGATGAACATGGCGGCCCCGACGAAAAAGAGCGCGAAGCCGAGTCCCTTTACGTCGCTATGCAGCTCGCGAATGACGAGGCCGGCCACGGCGCACAACATCCCGACCGCCATGAACGCCTCGCGCCAGCTGACGCCCTCGATCATACGCCGGTCGATCCGAAGCCGCCGGTCCCGCGCGCGGTCGCGTCAAGGGCGTCGACCTCGGTGAACTCAGCTTGAAACACCGGCGCGAAAACCAGCTGGCCAATCCGGTCTCCCCGCCTGATCTCGAAATCCTCCGTCCCATGATTGATAAGGATGATCTTCAGTTCGCCTCTGTAATCGGCGTCGATCGTTCCGGGCGAGTTGACGCAAGTGACGCCGTTTTTCGCGGCGAGCCCCGAACGGGGGCGCATCTGCGCCTCCCAGCCAGGGGGAAGAGCAATAGCGATTCCAGTCGGCGTGACGGCGCGCTCGCCGGGCTTGAGCCGCAAGGGCGCGTCGACCGGCACCGCGGCCCTGATGTCGCAGCCCGCCGCCAGCGCAGTTTCATAGCGCGGAAGCGGCAAACCTTGCCCGTGGGGCAACCGTTTCACCCGCACCGACAGAACCGCCTTCTCCTTGTCGTCGAACACTTGCGCCTCCGATTCCGCGGAGAATAGCCCCTGCACAGCTGCTCGTCACTGGCGACTATCGCGGGATTCAGCCGATTTTCTTGGCGCGGCCGGCCCGCAACAGGATATGCTACCTGCGTGGAAGAAGCCATGAACAAGATCGCCGCCGGCGTCGTCAAATTCCAGGGCGAGGCCTATGAGCGCCGCAAGGAGCTGTTCCAGCAGCTTGCTGAGGGCCAGTCGCCCGAGGCCCTGTTTATTACCTGCTCGGACAGCCGTATCGACCCCAATCTCCTTACGCAGACGTCGCCGGGCGAGCTGTTCATCTGTCGCAACGCCGGCAACATCGTGCCGCCGCACACCAATCACACCGGGGCTATGACGGCGTCGATCGAGTTCGCTGTCGGCGCGCTCAACGTCCCGCACATCATCGTATGCGGACATTCCGGGTGCGGCGCCATGCAAGGGGCGATGAACATCGACAGCCTTGCGGAGTTCCCGCACGTGCGGGAATGGCTGAATTTCGCGCGCGCCGCTCGGCTTATCGCCGAGGAGAAGTGCGCGTCGGCGCCGCAGGCTGATCCATTGACGCTGCTCACCAAGGAGAACATCCTGCTTCAGATCGCGCACCTGAAAACGCATCCATATGTGGCCGCGCGACTCGCTATGGGCAAAGTGCAGATACACGGATGGTATTACGATATCGCCAGCGGCGACGTGCTCGCCTATAACGAGGCCGCCTCAGATTTTATTCCCGTGATTGCGCACTACCGTGCGCCTGTCGGCGACATGATCCATCACCGTCGAAGCTGAGAGGTCCTTCAGAAAACCTTGCGCGCCGACACGGCCGCCTTCGTCGCCAGAGAAAACCTTGTCTCGACCGGCTTGCCGGGATCCGCGACATGTTCCGCGACAAGTCGGCCGACCGCCGGCCCGTGCTTGAAACCGTGACCTGAACCGCCGCCGACCAGCCAGACATTCTCATGTTCCGGGTGGCGGTCGATCAGGAAGTCGCCGTTCGAGCTGTTCTCGTACTGACAGACGCGCGAATGCACGAGCGGCGCATCCGCGAGATCTGGGAAACGCCGAGCGAGATAGGCACGTGCTCTTTCGACGCTATCGGCGGATATCCGCCGATCCTGCGTGTCGGGATCGATTTCGGGTCCGTGGCGGTCGAACGCGATCTTGAAGCCCTGACCCTCTAGATCGGGCATGCCGTAGACGATCTCGCCATTGTTGAAGTCCGCCCATGTCGGCTGATTTCCGGGCGCGAAGCGATCATCGCCAGGAGCGACGCCGAAATGCATCACCTCCTGCCGGGTCGCTAGAATGCGTCCTTTGAGGACCTCGGGGAAAATCTTCGGGAGCCATGGTCCGAGCGCGCAGACCAGCGTCTTCGCGCTGACGCCGTCGGCCACATCGTAGACCCCCTTACGGCGTTTCGGCGCCGCAAGCCGTGCGTGCGCAAAGGGGATTTCATTGATCGCCACCACCGTCTGAACGGCGCGCCCGGCGATGAGCGCGCCCGTCTCCTCCTCGAGGAACCCCGCTTCGCCGTCGAAGAAGCGCATTTGCGGGTAGGCCTTGGCCAGGTCCTTGCGGTCCATACGTGCGTGCGCGATGCAATTGGCTCGCAGCCAGTCGAGGCTTCTCGCCATATAGGCGTCGCCCGCCGGCGAAAACCACAAGACGCCGGTCTTGTAAAAGAGCGGCGTCGCCGCCCGCGCCGAAAGCTCCGTCCACGCCGCAAGAGATTCTCGCGCCATGGGCGAGTAAAGCGGATCGCCGCCATAGGAGAGCCGCGTCACCCGCGATTCTCCAGCGGAAGAGGAGCGCGCGTTGGCCGGCCCATATTGATCGACGAGAACGACCCGCGCGCCCGCGCGCTTCAATCGCTCGGCGGTCCAGGCGCCGAACACGCCGGCGCCGATGACGGCGACGTCGTAAGTTCCTGCGGCCGCTGCGGCCGGCGCAAACGCTGCTGCGCTCATGAGAGCCAACCCTTCCCGTCGCGTGAGGTTCATGTCCGGTCGCGCCAGCCATTGGTGATGGGATAGCGGCGGTCGCGTCCAAAGTTGACGGCGGTCACCTTCGGCCCCGGCGGGGCCTGCCGGCGCTTGTATTCGGCGACATAGAGCATGTGCTCGACCCGCCGGACGGTCGCTTCGTCGAAACCCGCGGCGACGATGTCCCGAACCGACATCTCCTTCTCGACAAGCCGCTCAAGGATGGCGTCGAGGACGGCGTAGGGCGGCAGGCTATCCTCGTCGCGCTGGTTCGCGCGCAGTTCAGCCGAGGGCGCCTTTGTGATGATCCGCTCCGGGATGACCATGCCGCCGGGACCTTTGAGCGCGGCGGGCTTGTTCGCGTTGCGCCAGCGGCAGAGGCGAAAGACCTCAGTCTTGTAAATGTCCTTCAGCGGGTTATAGCCGCCGTTCATATCGCCGTAGAGCGTCGCATAGCCGACCGACATCTCCGACTTGTTGCCCGTCGTCAGCACCATCGAGCCGAACTTATTGGAGAGAGCCATCAAGATGACGCCACGGATGCGCGACTGGATGTTTTCCTCCGTCGTGTCCGGCTTCGTTCCGGCGAATGCCGGCGCCAGCACGATGGCAAAGGCATCGACGGCCGGTTCGATCGGGAGCGTTTCGTAGGAGACGCCGAGCCTTCGCGCGCATTCTTCGGCGTCCTCAAGGCTCTCGCGAGCGGTGTAGCGCGACGGCATCATCACGCAGCGTACGCGTGAGGCGCCGAGCGCGTCGACCGCGATCGCCGCCGTCAGCGCCGAATCGACGCCGCCGGACAAGCCGATTACGACGCCGGGAAAGCGGTTGCGCTCGATATAGTCGGCGACGCTCTGAACCACGGCGCGGTAGACCATCTCCTCGCCGGCGACCCACGTGGCCCCGGGGTCCGAAACGCAGGCCCAGGCGTTCGCCGACTTTTCCCATTCGGTGATGAAGACGCCTGGCTCGAACTGCGGCGCCCGGAAGACGACTTCGCCAATCGCATCCATCACGAAGGAGGCGCCCTCGAACACAACCTCGTCCTGGCCCGCGAATTGGTTGACGAAAATGAGCGGCAGGCGGGTCGCCGTCGTCCGTTCGCGCGCTGCGGCGGTGCGCTCTTCGAGAGCGGTTTTGCGGAAGGGCGAGCCGTGCGGGGCTATGAGGATTTCCGCTCCTCGCTCCGCCAGCCTCTCGCCGACGCCGGGGAGCCACATGTCCTCGCACACCATGAGGCCGAGATTGGCGTCCTTGTACCTGACGATCTCGATGTCGAGCGGTCCCGGCGTGAAATGGCGCGGTTCGTCGAAGACGCCGTAATTCGGGAGCTTCACCTTGCGCCGAATCGCCCTGATCTCTCCGCCGTGAAGCAGAAACGCCGCGTTGTAGAGCGCCTCTCCCTCTCGCCACGGCGCGCCGACGATCAGCGCCGGCCCTTCGACGGTATCGCGCGCAAGCGCCTCGACGGCTTCGCGGCAGGCGCGCTGGAACGATGGTTTGCGTAACAGGTCTTCCGGCGGATAGCCGGCGATCACGAGCTCGCAGAAGACCACGAGATCTGCGCCCTTAGCGGCGGCCTCGAGGCGTGCGGCGCGAATCTTGGCGACGTTACCCGCGACGTCGCCGACAAAGGGCGATATCTGGGCGATGGCGATCTTGAGGCGCGAGGACATGACGAAAGCATCCTAGCGCGTTCCATGGAAAAAGGTGCAGTCGCCTACAGGCCGGCGCCTTGGAGCCGGCAGCTCCATTAGATGTCCTCAATCCTGTCCGCGATAGGCGAACGGAAGGTCCCCCCGCTCCAACGACTTGTAACGCTCGCGCATCCTCGTTTGGCGATTCTGCATCGACATCGCGCGACCGTCGATGAACACGGCGACGGCCCGCGTGGTGACTTCCAGAGGATCGCCGTCCCAGACGACGACGTCGCCAGCCTTGCCCGGCTCGATCGAGCCAAGGCGGTCGCCAAGGCCGTACATGGTCGCAGGATTAACAGTAAGCGCAGCGAGCGCCGCCTCATAGGGCAGGCCGTGCGCGACCGCATTGCCGGCCTGCTGCGTGAGCAGCCGGAGGTTGTGAGTCGCGCCGCCGTCCGGATTGTAGAAAGCGATCTTGACGCCGGCGCTTTGAAGCCTGGCGGCGTTGGCGAGAGTGGAGCCGAGGTCCTCATAGGAGCCGGGCAGGTTCGCCGCCGGGTCGAGGATCACCGGAATGTTGGTCGCAGCCAATTCGCGCGCGACGCGCCAAGCCTCAGTTCCGCCGAGGACGATGACGTTGACGGCGTAGTCCGTCTTGAGGCGGATCAATCCGCGGATGTCGACGGCGCTGTCAACCGCGACGATCATGGGCTGTCGGCCTTCGACGACCGGAACCAGGGCCGCGAGATCGGCGAAGGTCATGTCGTTGTCCCGCGCGCGCGACTTGTAGTCGCGCGGGTTGGCGGCGTAGGCTTTCGTCTCGTCGAGGTAGCCCCGCATCACCGCGAACGCGCCGAGACGGGAATCCCCGGCGCGCGCCGCGCCGGCGTAGCCGAGAACAGCGTTTTGGGCCGCCCGCGCCTTTGTGACCGATGCGATGCGTCCCGACAGATCGACCACCGCCGCTTGCCCGCCGAAGAGCTTGGAGCCGGGCTCCGGCGCCGTCAGCGCGCGGGTGACGCCGCCCGCGCGGTTGATGGCGATCAGCGAAGACGTCGAGTTGAAGGCGTCGGTCGCATCAAGGGCGGCGCTGAGAGGGAAATTGTCCCTGGTCGTTTCGTCATTGGCTTCCGCGTCGAGGCCCCATTCGCCGAGGCCGAGATTTGAGTAGGCGGCGAACAGGCCGGGCGTCACCACCTTGCCGTCGGCTTCGATTACGGTGGCGCCGGCGGGGGCTGCGACATCGACGCCGACCGCCTGGATGACCCCGTCGTTCAGCAGCACGTCGCCGGCTTCAATGACGCCGGCGGGCCCCATGGTGTGGACCCGAGCGTTGCGGATCAGCACCGGCTGGGCAAAGGCGACGCCCGCAAAAAGCGTGAGCGCGGCGGCTGCGCAAAGTGTTCGCAGAGCGGTCATTGACCCG
Source organism: Parvularculaceae bacterium (assembly GCA_013389105.1). Lineage (GTDB taxonomy): Bacteria > Pseudomonadota > Alphaproteobacteria > Caulobacterales > Parvularculaceae > Amphiplicatus. The sequence goes on from JACADZ010000022.1 coordinate 140,087, forward strand.
ATCCTCCCGTAAAACCGTTGGTCAGCTGGCCGAGTTCAAAGTCGGTTCGCGGCGACCGTTTGGGATCGGACCTGTCATACATCAGCGCGCCGTCGATATAGACCTTCTCCGCCAGCGCGTAGACGGAAAAAGGATTGCCGCTCCACACGACGACATCCGCCATCTTGCCGACTTCCAGCGTGCCGACATCCTTGTCGATTCGCATTGCCTTTGCGGGATTGAGCGTCAGCCATTTGATCGCCCGCTCCTCTGGGATCTTCAGGCCCATGCGATTGCCGTCCGCCATCGCCTTTGCGGCTTCCTGATTGAGGCGCTGAATGCCGATGGCGCTGTCGGAGTGAACAATGGCGCAACCGTTCGGCTGGGCGTCGACAAGCGCGATGTTCTCACGAACGGAATCGTAGGCCTCAAGTTTGAAGCCCCACCAGTCAGCCCAGAGCGCGCCGCAGACGCCGTTCTTCGCGAGCAGGTCGGCTACCTTGTACGCCTCGACGCCATGATGGAATGCCGCGACCTTGTAGCCGAACTCCTTGGCCATATCGAGAACGAACGCCATTTCATCGCCGCGATAGCAGTGCATGTTGACGGTGATGTCTCCGGCAAGAGCGCCGGCTAGCGTCTCAAGCTTCAGGTTGCGCTCGGGCGGCTCGGGCGGCTTTTGGTCCTTTTTTGCGTCGGCCGACTTCGCCGATCGCCGCGACTTTTTCTTGGTCTCGTCAGCAGCAGCCGTCGCTTCGCCGTAATACTTCTCGGCCTCTTCCCAGTATGTCTCCCATTTCTTCTTGTACGCCGCGGCGTCGATCCATGCCTGGCGGTAGCCTGCGAAATTCGCCATCCGCGTGGACGGTCCGCCTTTCTCGCCATAGACGCGCTTGGGGTTCTCGCCGCAGGCCATCTTGAGGCCGTAGGGTGCGCCTGGAAACTTCATCTCCTGTACCGTCCGCCCCGGGACGTTTTTCAGGATGACCGAGCGGCCGCCGACAAGGTTGGCTGAGCCGGGGAGGATCTGCATGGAGGTCACGCCGCCGGCGAGCGCCCGCGTAAATCCCGGATCCTGCGGCCAGACCGAATGCTCAGCCCAGACCTGAGCGGTGACTGGCGCCGTCGCCTCGTTGCCGTCCGACGTCGATTCGGTCGAGGGCGAGGGATAAACGCCGAGGTGCGAGTGGATGTCGATAATGCCGGGCGTCACCCACTTGCCGGCCGCGTTGATACGGGTCGCGCCTTCAGGCGCGGTCACGGTGTTGCCGGCCCCGATGGCGCGAATCTTGCCGTTCTCAATAAGTAGCGATCCGTTGTTGATGCGCTCGCCTGCGCCGGTAAGAATGGTCGCGCCGGTGATCAGCGTCACGCCCGAGGCGTAAGGCGAATAGGTGGACGGATAGGGGTCCTTCGGCGGCCGGATCACATTGCTCGCCGGCGCCGCCGCATCGACCTGCGACTCCGACGCGGCTGCCGCCTTTTCCTCTTTCGGCGGCTCGGCCTCGGATTTCTTTTCCTTCCTGGCGCAGGCCGCAACGAGAGTCATGGCGGTTGCAGCCAGCAGGAGGTGTCTGAGCATGTGTGTCGCCCCGAATAGGTTGCGGCGCCGGACGCGCGGTTTCATAAAGCGGTCGCCAAACTAGCGGAGTTTACGCGGGGCGGAAGGCCCGAACGCAGACAGCGGGCGTCGCTTGGTCGAATTTTCGGGGAGGGGAATGATGTCGCCTATTTCAAGACGGGCAGCGCTCACGGTTGGCATTCTCGGCGGGGCCGCCGCCTGCTCGCCCCGTCCGCCGCGCACGTCATTTGAGTCCGTCGCGAGCGCCGGCGAGGAGTATTTCCGTCACGGCGTCGCCAGCGGCGATCCGGGACCGGACAGCGTCGTTATCTGGACGCGATTCCACAATGACCTGCTGCCGCCGCCTGTCGACGGACGCGCGATCGAGTGGGAGGTCGCCGAAGACGCCGAGTTCAAGGCGGTAGCCGCCAGCGGCTTCGCGCGAACTTCCCCAAGCGCGGACTGGACTGTGAAGGTCCTCGTCGAGGGCCTTCAGCCCGGCAGGCGCTATTTTTATCGATTTAACCGCGGCGGCTCCTATTCGGCGGTAGGACGAACGCGAACCCTGCCCGAGGGGTCGGTCAGCGAGGCGCGGTTCGCCATCGTTTCGTGTTCGAACTATCCCTTCGGCTACTTCAATGTTTACGACCAGATCGCGCGCCGCGACGACTTCGACGCCGTGCTGCATCTTGGCGACTACATTTATGAGTACGGGCCTGACGGGTATGGCGGCGAAGTCGGCGCGCGCCTTGGACGCCCGCACGATCCCGCGCATGAGATCGTGACGCTTGAGGACTATCGCCGCAGGCACGCCCAGTACAAGGCTGATCCGGCGAGTCGGGCGATGCACGCCGCCCATCCGGTGATTGCGATTTGGGACGATCACGAAACGACAAACAACTCGTGGATGGGCGGCGCCGAAAATCACACGCCCGAAACCGAGGGAGACTGGGCCGTCCGCAAACGAGCGGCGCTTCAGGCTTATTATGAGTGGATGCCGATCCGGGAACCGGAACCCGGCCGACTTCGCGAGGCGATCTTCAGGAGCTTTTCATACGGCGACCTTCTGACGCTGGCGGCGCTTGAGACGCGCCTTATGGCGCGAGGGGAGCAGCTCAGTTTCAACGATTTCGGGCCGTCTTTGAGAACGCCCGCCGACGTTGAGAAGTTCCGGCGTGAAGTTCTATGGGACAAGGCCCGCGACATGCTCGGCGAGGAGCAGCTCGCCTTTCTGGCGAGCGTGTTTCGCGCCTCTGTCGCCAAAGGGCAGCCCTGGAGGCTTCTCGCCAACCAGATCATCATGGCGGAGACGATCGCGCCTGACCTTTCTCCTCATGTCGATGAGGCGGAGATTCAGGAGCTGGAAAAATCCTGGGATCAGGCGCGCGCTTTCGTTGAAGTCTCAAAGCTCGGCCTGCCGACCAATCTCGACGCCTGGGACGGCTATCCGGCGGCCCGCGAGCGCCTCTACGACATGATCAAACGCGAGGGGCGCGACGGCCTCATCGTCGTCACCGGCGATACGCACACCTGGTGGGCCAACGACCTCAAGGCCGCTGACGGGACGAAGATGGGCGTCGAGCTCGGCGTGCACTCGGTGACCTCCCCCTCTCCTTACCGCAAGTCGTTTCTCGGCGGCCGCGGCGAGCGCTACGCGCTTCTCACAAACCAGCAGAACAGGGCGGTGCGCTATCTCAACGGAGAGGAGCATGGGTACATCGATCTATTGATCCGCAGGGACGGCGCGGAAGCGAAGTTCATGGCGGTCGACAACATCGAAACCCCTGTTTATTCGGCATTCGAAAAGGCAGCTTTCGCCATCAAGCGGGGCGGCGGCGCCGCCAAGTTCGCCGGCGCGAGGCATATTTCCCTCAAGGAGCAGTGGCTGTTCAACCGCACGTGAAAGCCCAGGTCCCCATAGACAAAAGCCGGCTCATCGAGTTCGCGCGCCGTCTTCCGAAGGCGGAGCTTCACATCCACATCGAGGGCAGCCTCGAACCCGAGCTCATGTTCGCTCTCGCCGAGCGCAACCGCGTCGCGATCCCGTTCCGGTCGGTCGAGGACGTACGCGCGGCCTACGCCTTCTCGAACCTGGAGGATTTTCTCGACATCTACTATCAGGGCATGAGCGTCCTGAGGACCGAAGAGGACTTCTTCGACCTCACCATGGCCTATCTGAACCGGGCGCGGGCCGACAATGTCCGGCACGCCGAGATCTTTTTCGATCCGCAGGGTCACACCGGCCGCGGCGTGCCGTTCGGCGTCGCCATCAGCGGAATCCTGACGGCGCTTCAGCTGAGCCGAGCGCAGTTCGGCATGACGAGCAGACTGATCATGTGTTTTCTCCGGCACCTCTCGGAGGAAGACGCCTTCGCAACGCTGAAAGAGGCCGAGCCCTGGCTCGATCGCCTCGTCGCCGTCGGACTTGATTCCTCCGAGGTCGGCCATCCGCCGGCGAAGTTCGCGCGCGTCTTCAGGGCTGCGCGCGAGCGGGGGTTGAAACTCGTCGCGCATGCGGGGGAAGAGGGGCCGCCGGAATATGTTCGTGAGGCCCTTGATCTTCTTGCGATCGACCGTCTCGACCATGGCAACCGCAGCCTCGAGGACGTCGCGCTTGTCGCGCGCCTCGCCGAAGCGCAAATGACGCTGACGGTTTGTCCGCTCTACAATCTGAAGCTTCGCGTGGTGAACGACATGCGCGCGCACCCGCTAAAGCGCATGCTTGATCTTGGTCTTCGCGCGACCGTCAATTCAGACGATCCGGCCTATTTCGGCGGCTACATGCTGGCCAACTTCAAGGCGGCGATCGAGGCGCTCGATCTTGATGCCGGCGATCTGCGCGCCTTGGCGCGAAATTCGTTTCTCGGCTCGTTCCTTTCCGAAGGCGAGAAGCGCGCCCAGGTCGCGGCGATCGAGCAGGCCGCGGCCTGATCGGCGCGGCGGCCGTCAATCCGTGTGAATCCTGGTGATCTTCGATCCTTCGAGGGCAAGATTATACATGAGGCCCTTTGAGTCGAAGATGAAGGCGACGATCGGCTGATTGAGTTTTGTCGCGTCGATCTGGCCGCCGGCCCCGACGACGACGACCGTCACCGAACCGTCGACGCCTATCTCCCAGTTGTCGGAGCTGCGGAACTTGTCGAGCGCGCTCTGATCGAGAAAAACCAGAATCTGCCGTCGCGCCTGCGCGCCAAGCTGAAAGCCGATCGAGGCGGCCGCGGTCGAATAATAGGAGACGGTTCGTCCGCCGATGCGGAGCGCGCCCTCGCCGTACTCCCCCCCGACGCCGATGCCGGCCTTCTTTATCGACGGAAAGACCAGGACGCCGACAGACTTGGCGATAACGGCGTCGGCGCCCTTCACGGCGCTTCGGAACTCAGCCAGCGCTTTGTCGACCCGCTTGTCGATCTTTTCCTTGGAGGCGGCCAGCGCCGCGCCGGACATGGCGAGGGCGGCGAGCAAGGCGAAGGCGACATGCCGTGTTGCGACGCTCATGGGAGCTCCCAAGCGAACCGGGAAAATCTATCCCGACGCAAGGGCCGCCGCCAGCCTGGCGCGGAACTCCTTGAACCGTCCGTCATAGCGCTCGCGCATGGCGGCCAGCGACCGGGCGTCGGCCTTGTCCGGCGCTCCGGAATCGAATGGCGGCGCGGGATCATATTCCAGGGCGAGCTGAATGGCCCTGGCGCAAGGCTCCCCGGCGATCTCCGCGGCGAGCGTAAAGGCGAAATCGAGCCCGGCGGTGACGCCGCCGCCGGTGAAGACGTTTCCGTCGCGGACGACGCGCGCCTTTACCGGGATCGCCCCGACATCGGCGAGCGCCGCGTGATAGGCCCAATGCGTCGTCGCCCGCCTGCCCCGGAGGAGGCCCGCGGCTCCGAGGATGAAGGCCCCGGTGCACACCGAGGTCACAAATCTTGCGCGCCCGCCCTCGCGTCGGACGAAGTTCATCAGCACGCGGTCATGCATGGCGTCGTCGACGCCGAAGCCGCCTGGAACGCAAAGGACATCCGCAGGCGGACAGTCGGCAAAGACTGCGGTCGGGTTCAGCGTGAGCGTCGCGTCAGTCGTGACTGGCGCAAGCGCGCGCGCCGCAATATGAATTTTGGCGCCGGGGAGTCGCGAAAGCACCTGCAGCGGTCCGGTGAAATCGAGCTGGGTGAGATTCGGGAACAGGACGAATACGACGTTCATGCCGCCTTGGTAGATCTCTTTCGGAGAAGCGCAAGCTTGGCGGAGATCTATAGCGCCGGGCCTCGCGATCTCGCTTCGGCGAGCGGTCTTGACCGAACTACCCAATGAGCGCCCCGGCGCTCATACTGCGCCCCGGACCGGGCGTCGATCCAGACATGCCCCTCGGGCGCCGAGGTCGGCGGCGCCGCGCCAAAGCTCGCGCCGGCCTGCGGGCGCACTTTGACGGCGGCTTTGTCATGAGCGTCGCATGCGAGCGGGCCGTGCGCCGCCGCGAGCGTCGAGAGGGCGGCGGCCGTTGCGGCCAAATGCTTCATGAGACGTCACCGGTCCTATGTCGGTCCGACTATGCCTCGGCGCGCTTAGCCGCCGGTGAGCGAACTTGCGCGAATTTAAACGATGATCTTCACCGCCAGCCGGCCATCGCCTCCATCACCCAAGCGATGTCGAGGCCCGCGCGCGCGATGCATCGCTGTGATGGACCCCGCCAGCGATGGAGGCGCCAATCGACGGCCCCGTTCCGGCGGAAGACGACGCCCTCTTTCTTAAGGAGGCGCCGCTGTTCCGCGGCCCGGGAATGATCCGCCATGGCGCCGGAGGCGGTGACGATGCGGAACCAAGGCAGTCCCTTCGGCGCGGAATGCAGCGCCCGCGCCACTTGGCGAGGCCCGACGCCAGGAACGAGGCTCGCAATCATACCGTAGCTGGCGACCTCGCCCTTCGGGACGTCGAAAATGAGCGCGTGGACCGTCGCGGCGACGTCCTTGGTCGCCAGGGATTTTTTCACGCCACCTCGAACAGCCCGGCCGCGCCCATGCCGCCGCCCACGCACATGGTGCAGACGACATATTTCGCCTTTCGGCGCCTGCCCTCGATGAGCGCGTGGCCGACCATGCGCGCGCCCGACATGCCGTAAGGGTGACCGATCGAGATGGCGCCGCCGTTGACGTTGAGCAGCTCGTTCGGAATTCCGAGCTTGTCGCGGCAATATAGGACCTGCACGGCGAAAGCCTCGTTGAGCTCCCAGAGGCCGATATCATCCATTTTAAGCCCGAATTTCTGCAGGAGCTTCGGCACCGCGAAGACCGGCCCGATGCCCATCTCGTCCGGCTGCGCGCCGGCGACCGCCATGCCGCGATAAACGCCGAGCGGCTGAAGGCCGCGGCGCGAGGCTTCCCTCGCCTCCATCAAGACCGCCGCCGACGCGCCGTCCGAAAGCTGCGACGCGTTGCCGGCGGTAATGTGCTTGCCCTCAGCGATCGTCAGCCCGTTCTTGAAGACGGGCTTCAAACCCCGAAGGCCCTCGATGGTCGTGTCGGGGCGGTTGCCCTCGTCCTTCTTGAGGTGCGCCTCGACCTCGGAGATTTTGCCCGTCGACTTGTCCTCGTACTTCATGATCGAGGGCAGCGGCACGATTTCGTCATCGAACTTGCCGGCCTGTTGTGCGGCGTGCGTACGCTGCTGTGATTGCAAGGCGAACTGGTCCTGCGCTTCGCGCGAAATCTTGTAGCGCTCGGCGACGGTCTCCGCCGTTTCGATCATCGACATGTAGGTAGCGGGAAGATTTTCGACGAGCCATGGATCCTGGATGCGGAACATCTGCGGCGTCTGGTTCATCGAGATCGACTCGACGCCGACCGCCATGGCGACCTGCATGTTGTCCGCGACGATCTCCTTGGCGGCGGTCGCGATCGCCATCATGCCGGAGGCGCACTGGCGGTCGAGGGTCATGCCGGCGACGCTCGTCGGGAAGCCGGCCCTCAGCAGGGAGAGCCGAGCGAGGTTCGGGGCCGCCGTGCCTTGATGGTGCGCCGAGCCCGCGATGACGTCCTCGACCTCCTGCAGGTCGATCTTGGCGCGCTCGGCCGCGTGCTTCATCGCGTGCGCCGCGAGCGCCGGCGAGCCGGTATTGTTGAATGCGCCGCGATAGGCCTTGCCGATCGGCGTCCTTGCGGTCGAAACGATGACGGCTTCTCTCATGGCTTCATCCTTTGTGCATCTGGGCTTTGGTGAGGAAGTTCATGTTCGGCGCGCCGCCGTTCTCATGAAAATGAAGCTTGCTGGCATCCGAGATGTCGCTCCAGCGCGCAGCGAGCGCCTCGGGCGTCTGATCGTTGGGGGGAAGATAGACCCCGTCGGTTTCGACGACATGTGCGCGCGCATAGCCGCCGGCGGCGCATGAGAGGATGGCGCGCGACGGCGCATCGGCGCTGACAAGATAGAGGGCGGCGGCCGTCACCGCCTCGGGAGTCATAAGGTCGAGAACCGGCGGCGGCACGCCGAGGTCCTCCGTCATACGGGTCCGCGCCGATGGCGACAGCAGATTTATACGGATATCGTATTTGGCGCCTTCGAGGTGAAGCGCGTTCATGAAGCCGATGAGGCCCGCTTTGGCCGCGCCGTAATTCGCCTGGCCGAACATTCCGTAAAGACCGGACGGCGATGTCGTGCACAGGATGCGGCCGTAGGCCTGCTGGCGCATGATCTCCCACACGGCTTTCGTGCAGATAGCCGTGCCGACAAGGTGCACGTCGAGAACGGCGCGGAAATCGGCGATATCCATTTTGGCGAAAGACTTGTCGCGCAGGATGCCGGCGTTGTTGATAAGGATGTCGATGCGTCCCCACTTGCTGAGCGCGCTTTCGACCATCGCCGCGACAGCCGTCTCGTCTGCGACGCTGGCGCCGTTCGCGATCGCCTCGCCGCCGGCCCGTCGCACTTCGTCGACGACGCTTTCCGCGGCCGAGAGCGACCCGCCAGTTCCGTCCCGGGCGCCGCCCAAGTCGTTGACGACGACCTTCGCCCCGCGCGCGGAGAGCGCAAGCGCATGGCAGCGACCAAGACCGTTGCCGGCTCCCGTGACAATGGCGACCCTGTCCTTAAAGCTGATCATTCGATGGCGGTCTTTTTCTGACGGTTCATGCCGGCCCCGAGACGACGATTTCGGTCTTCACTGAGTTGGCGATGAAACATTCCTCGTGAGCGCGCCTGTGAAGTTGCGCCAGCGCGGCGGCCTCGACGACGGCCCCCCTGCCGAACGTGATTTTCGGCCGCAGGTCGACGCGCGTGATAGCGAGTTTGCCCGCTTCGTTCTGCTCCATGCGGCCGACCGCCCGATCCTCGTAGGAATCAACAACGATGCGCTTTTTCGCGCAGATCGCCAGAAACGTCAGCATGTGGCAGCTCGCGATGGCGGCGACGAGAGCCTCCTCGGGATCGACGCAGTCGGGCTCGCCGCGATAAGCCGGCGCTGCGGCGGCGGGAACGGCGACCCCGGCGTCGAAGCGCCAGACATGGCGGCGATTATACTCTTCGTAGGAAAAGCCGGGGCTCATGCGCCGCCACGAGATTTCCGCCACATGCTCCGACATCGACGCCTCAGACCATCTGCATGCTGAGCCACTCGGCGACGAGCGCCGGCTTCTCTTCGCCCTCGATCTCCACGCGCACGGCGTACTTGAACGCCCACTGTCCAGGAACTTTCTCGCGCGCGCTCATCAGCGTGAATCGGCCGCGTATGCGCTTGCCTGACTTTACGGGCATGGCGAAGCGCACCTTGTCGAAGCCGTAATTCACGCCCATCTCGAAACCTTCGCAAACTGGAACCACGCCGACGGCCATCCGCGAAAGCAGCGACAGGGTCAAAAATCCATGCGCGACCGTCTGGCCGAACGGCGTCTTGGCGGCGGCCTCCGGATCGACGTGGATGAACTGGTGGTCCTCGGTCACGTCGGCGAAGCCGTTGATGCGGGCCTGATCGACGGCGATCCAGTCAGAGACCCCGACTTCCGAGCCGACGAGCGAGGCGATCTCCGAGATCTTGACGAACTTCATGACATTTCATCAGAAAAGTAGAACGGGCGCGGTTGACCTGCGCCCGCTCCGCGCGGCCGTCAATAGCCGCGCAGCCGCGCGATCTTGTCGGCGTGATAGGCGAAGTCCCCGAACATCTCCTGCGCGACGCGAATACGCTTCATGTAGAATCCGATGTCGTATTCGTCGGTCATGCCGATGCCGCCATGCATCTGCACGGCCTCCTGGCTGACCAGCTTGGCGACTTCGCCGGCTTTCGCCTTGGCGAGCGAACAGGTGATTCCGGCGAAACCGAAATTGCCATCCAGATCCTGCAGCGCTTTGAGAACTACCGATTTTACGAGTTCAATTTCCACATGAAGCTGGGCGGCGCGATGCTGCAGGGCCTGAAACGAGCCAATGACGCGGCCGAACTGGGTCCGCTGTTTCAGATAGTCGGTCGTCATCGCGAAAGCCGCCTGCGCGGCGCCCGACATCTCGGCGGCAAGGCCCGCATTGCCGGCCGCGAGCACGCCGTCGAGCACGGCTGCGCCGCCGTCGACCTCGCCAATGACGTCTTCGCCGGTCGCCTCGACGCGGTCGAATTTGAGGCGGGCCGCATTTCGGCTGTCGACCATCTCGGTACGCTCGGCTGCGACACCCTTCGCGGTGGCGTCGACGAGGAACAGCGTGAGCCCCCCGGTCTCTCCCGGAGCGCCGGCGGTGCGCGCAGCGACGATGATCTTATCGGCCACATGGCCGTCAGCGACGAAGGTCTTGTCGCCGGAGAGTCGGAACCCGTTGCCGGATTTTTCCGCCCGCATGGCGATCTGGGCGGGGCGGTGCTTTGAGGTCTCATCGACCGCGAGCGCGAACAAAGCCTCGCCCGCCGCGATCTTCGGCAGCAGCGCGTCCTGCTGCGACTTGTTCGCGAACTTCCGCAGGGCCGTCGCCGCAAGGATGGACGTCGACAAGAAGGGCGAGGCCGTGAGGGTGCGGCCCATTTCTTCGGCAAGGACGCCCGCGCCGACGAAGCCAAAATCCGAGCCGCCATGGCGCTCCTCGACGAGAACGCCGGCCCAGCCGGCCTCGGCCATCTCCTTCCAGAGCGGACGCGAAAAGCCGACCGCATCACGGGAATCTCGAAGCTTGCGGAGCGCGGACACTGGCGCCTTCTCGTCGAGAAATCCGCGTGCGGATTCTCTAAGCAGTTGCTGTTCTTCGGTCAGGACAAGGGGCATTCGCGACTTCCTTCAGGGCGGGCGGCCGGAGCGGGCGGCCAGAGCAGGCAGGGCGGCGAGACGACCGGTCTAGGCGTCCGGCAGTTCGAGGATGCGCTTCGAGATGATGTTGAGCTGCACTTCCGAGGTGCCGCCCTCGATGGAATTTGCTTTCGTGCGCAGCCAGCTTTTCGCCAGCTTGCCGTCATTGGTGCGCGCGCCTTCCCATTCGAGCTCCTTCGAGCCGCCCGAATCCATCGCGATCTCGAAGCGGCGCTTGTTGAACTCGGCGCCGTAGTATTTGAGCACGGAAGACGCGGCGCCCATGCCGACGCCAGCCTTGGCCTCGTCTTTCATGCGCTCGATGGTCAGGAGAAACGCCCAGCCGTCGACTTCGGCCTGCGCGATTTTCGCGCGCAGCAGCGGATCGGCGAGGACGCCGCCCTCGAGCCCGATCTCCTGCGCCGCGACTTCGCCGAGGCCGCGCGTCGCGAAGAGGCCGCCGCCGCCCGCGCCGATCATCTCGCGCTCATGCGTCAGGAGATACTTCGCGACATCCCAGCCGCGGTTGATCTCGCCGACAATGGCGGAGACGCCGGGCGCGTGTTCCTTCGGGACCTTCACATTGTCGAAGAAGGTTTCGCAAAAGGGCGAGGCGCCGGAGATGAGCCTGATCGGCTTCGTCGAGACGCCGGGCGCGGCCATGTCGATCAGGATGAACGAGATGCCGTCGTGCTTGGCCGCTTTCGGATCGGTCCGCACAAGGACGAAAATCCAGTCGGCCTTGTCGGCGTAGGACGTCCACACTTTCTGGCCGTTGACGAGCCAGTGATCGCCTTTGTCCTCGCACTTGCATTGCAGCGACGCGAGGTCCGAACCGGCGTTCGGCTCGGAATAGCCCTGCGCCCAGCGGATTTCGCCGCGCGCGATCGGCGGGAGGAAATACTTCTTCTGCGCCTCGGTCCCGTATTTCAGGAGCGCCGGCCCCAGCATCCAGATGCCGAAGCTCTCGAGCGGCGAGCGGACCTTCATCCGTTTCATCTCGTCCTTCAGGATCTTGGTTTCCTCTTTCGAGAGTCCGCCGCCCCCGTACTCCTTCGGCCACGCGGGCACGGTCCAGCCCTTCTCCGCCGCCCGCATGAGCCAGGTCTTCTGCGCCTCGGAGGAAAACTTCCAGCGCTTGCCCCCCCAGCAAACAAACTCCTCGCCGATCCCGCCGTCGCGCATTTCGGCGGGCGCGTTTTTCTCGAGCCAGGCGCGGGCTTCTGCGCGGAACGCTTCTTCAGGCATTTCGGAACTCCATGGACGCGGCGCGCCGATCTTTACCGGCGGCCCCTCGGGCGTGAAGCAATTTGTGCAGTGCGGGGCAAGGTTACGCTTTCCACGCCGGCGGGTGCTGAAGCGCCACCATCCGGATCGTGCGCTTGTCGAACTTCTCGGTGCCGAGCCGCGGTAAGGGCTGGGGAGAGATCCAGATGCGCTCCGGAACCTTGAATGCCGCAAGCTCCTCGCCCATGAAATCGCGCAAGGCCTTCGGGTCGAGCGGGCCTTTGGGATACACGACAAGGCCGACGCGCTCGCCGAGCACCTGGTCGGGCACGGAAAAAGCCGAAGCTTCTGCAACGGCGTCGTGCTGGTAGGCCCGGTTCTCGACCTCGACGCACGAGATGTTCTCGCCGCCGCGGATGATGAGGTCCTTGAGGCGGTCGACGATGTAGAGGAAACCCTCCTCATCGACTTTGCCGAGATCGCCGCTCCTGAACCAGCCGTCCGGGGTCAGCGCCCTGGCGGTCTCCTGCGGCAGGTTGAGATAGCCTCGGAAGTTCGCGGCGGTCCTGATCCAGACCTCGCCGACCTCGCCCGTCCTGGCTTCTCCGGTCTCGGTCATGATCTTGATGTCGCATACCGGCGGCACAGCGCGCCCGGTCGATTCAGGACGTTGCAGGTAGTCGTCGAGCGAGATGATGCAGCCGAGCGCGTTGGTTTCGGAAAGACCGTATCCCGAAGCGGGGTAGACGGTCGGAAACTTCTCCCTCAGGCGGCGCACGTGCTCGGGCGGCCGCTTGGCGCCGCCGGAGCCGAGATCGACCAGGGACGGCATCTGCGTGTCGCCAGCCGCCTCAATGAGTTCGTAGGACTGGCTCGGCACGCCGACAAAGTTCGTCAGCTGATGCTTATTAATAAGTTCGATCGCGTGACGCGCATCCCACTTGTACATGATGCAGACGCGCCGGCCGACGATCATCGACATCAGGAACAGGGAATGCGAACCCGTGACGTGAAACAGGGGCACTGCGAGGAGGATGCCCGGATTGTCGCCGAACAGGCTGACGCCGCCGCGCGCCTCTTTGATCGCTGCGGCGACGAAGGCCCAGGAAAACAGCGTCGTGACCACGCCGCGATGGGTGAGGATCACGCCCTTCGGGTTCCCGGTCGAGCCCGAGGTGTAGACGATCGAGAAATCATCTTCCGGATCAATCGAGACATCAGGCGGCGCCGTGTTCGAGGACGAGGCGAGCAAATCCTCGAAGCTGATGTCAGCGCCTTTGGCCCAGTCACGGGCGAGAACGAACGTCAGCCCCAATTCTTCCTTGTGCGGGAGCAGGTACTCAAGGCGGCGCCCGTCGACGAAGACCAGCTTCGCCCCGCAGTCCTTCAGACCGTAATGAAGTTCTTCCGACTTCCACCAGGCGTTCAGCGGCACCGCCACAGCGCCGAGCGAAATGATCGCCATGTAGGCGATGCACCACTCCGGGTAGTTGCGCATGGCGATGGCGACCTTGTCGCCCTTCCTGACGCCGAAACGAGCCTGGAGCGCGTGCGACAGCCGCCATGATCGGGCGAACGCCTCGCGAAAGCTGAGGCGCTCGTCTTCGAACAAGAGAAAGTCCTTGTCGCCATGGGTCGCGCCGAACTTGAAGACACCGACCAGGCTGGGGGGGGCGTTCTTGAATATCCGGTAGGAGTTGCCGCGGATTTCAGCTTCGCCCACGGCGAACATCGGCTCTTCCGCGATCTGGCGCGCCATGGCGGCGAAGACTTTGATCGGGTCGAGAACGGCGTCCGCCATGTAGTGAACCTCCCTTGTCGTTTGATTTTTCCTCGCATTAACGTGCGGCTCCTCGCAACCCCTCGCGCCAGGGTCAGGCGGGCGACTTGCGCCGAATGCGTCGCAGCGTTCGCACCAGCAGGCTCTCGACGCCGTCCGGTCCGCCTTCCGCGCGCCAGAGGCCGAGCAGGGCCGCGCAGTAGACTGCGCCCCCGGCGATAATGTCCGCCGCGAGCCTGATGAGCGGCTGGCTGTCTGGAAGATCGAACTGGGGTCGGAGCAGCAGGAAATAGAGCGACATGGCGGCGACCGCGCCGATCGGACGCCGCGCTCTCCAGAGGGGCTCCCAGAACGGTCGGCCGCTCGCTTGGGCGTAGACGGCGAGATTGAGGCCGACGCGAATGAAGCCGAGCAAGCCGCCAGCCACGATCGCTCCCATAAGGCCGTGGGCGAAGACTGCCCAAGCGAAGGGCGGCAGGCGCAGCACGAAATAGAGAACCTCGCGCATGAAGATGAGCCGCGCCCGTCCGAGCGCCAGCGCGTAGTAGTAGGTCGCGATGAAAATGCACTGGAAGCCGAGAACCGGTCCGGCGAACTGAACCACAGGAATGGCCTCGCGCCATTGGTCGCCGAGCAGGAGCGGCACGGCGTCCCGCGCCACGAAGGTCAGGCCGAAGGCCGCGGGAAGGCATGTCACGGCCAGCGCCTCAACGCCCTTGAGAAACGCCGGCGCCATGCGCTGGGGCTGGTCCTGCAGCGCCGACAGACCTGGATAGACGGCGCGGGCGATGGGTGCGGCGATCTCGGTCGTCGGCAGCTCGGCGAACTGGCCGCCGACGGAGTAAAGCCCGGTCTCGGCCGGCGTCACGGCGCGCGCAACGATGAACATATCGAGCTTGTTGTTGAGCGCGGTGACGATGCTGACGCCGAAGAGCCAACCCGAGAAGCCAAGGACGTCCCCAACCCCCCGTAACGTGAAGCGCGGCAGATAGGGTCGCAGGACGTATGACAGGAGCAATTGAACGAGGGCCCCGGCCGAGAGGCCGAGGATGATCGCCCAGTAGTTCTTGAAGATGACGGCGACGGCGATCGAGACCGCCACCGAGATGAGCTTGTTGATCGAATTCGAGATGAATTCCTTCGAGAGCTTCAGGTCGCGCTCGAACTCGTAGAAGGCCGGATTGAGGAAGCCGAGTATCAGCGGATAGAGCGAGATACCTGCGAACACCCAAAAGACCCGAGGGTCGTCGTAGAACTGCGCCGCCGGTCCTGCGATGGCGAAAAGAAACGCCGCTATGACGACTCCTCGGATCGCCGACAGTGTGAATAGGGGGTCCAGCGCTGCGCGTCCTGACGAGCGGAATTTGATGACGGCCTGGCTGACGCCGAAATCGGTGACGCCCTGAAGGAGCTGCATCGCCGCCGTCGCGATGGCCACGACGCCGAAATCGGCGGGCGCCAGCAGGCGCGCGAGGATGATGGTATTGATGAATCCGAGCGATCGCATCACGAGACGGGCGGCGACAATCCAGGCCGCGCCTGCGGCGACCTTTCCTGTCAGACCGGCAGACTTCTGTTCCTCGACCGTCATGGCCCGGCAGCATCCCGTCCAGATAAGCGTCTTAGTCGAATCGTAACGCCAGCACACGCCCGCCGAGGCTTGCGCGGCGGTCGGCGACAGTTAAGGTGCCGCGCCCAGTGTTTAGAAAGTCCGCATGCCGCACGCCTCCGCCGTGATGACCGTGATGATCGCCGCCGCCCGTAAGGCCGCCAAAGGCCTCAGAAGGGATTTCGGCGAAGTTGAAGCGCTGGCGGTCTCCAAGAAGGGAGCGGCCGATTTCGTCACGGCGGCCGACATCAGGGCCGAGCAGGCGATCTTCGAGGAGCTGTCGAAGGGGCGGCCGAAATACGGTTTCATCATGGAGGAGCGCGGCGAGATCGAAGGGGCCGACAACTCGAATCGATGGGTCGTCGATCCGCTCGACGGCACGTCGAACTTCCTGCATGGACTGCCGCATTTCGCCATATCAATCGGGCTTGAACGCGACCGCCAACCCTACGCCGGCGTGATCTATAATCCGGCAACTGACGAACTCTACTGGGCCGAAAAAGGCGAAGGCGCGTTCCTCAACGACCGGCGACTGCGGGTCTCGGCCCGCGGCGATCTGGAGAGTGCGCTGTTCGCGACCGGATTTCCCTTCAAGGGCCGGCCGGGACGCGCGCAGGCGCTCATGGAGACCGAGCGCGTTCTGGAGGCGACGGCGGGCGTCCGGCGTTTCGGCGCGGCCTCGCTCGATCTTGCTTTCGTTGCGGCAGGTCGCTTCGACGCCTATTGGGAGCGCGGCCTCAGGCCATGGGACGTTTCAGCGGGAATCGTTCTGGTGCGCGAGGCGGGCGGCCTCGTGAGCGAAATCGATGGCGGACAGAAGCCGGCTTATGAGGGGTCTATCCTCGCCGCCAATGCCGAGATTTATTCGAAAGCCAAAGATCTGCTCGCGGCCTGATCGCGCCTATACGCAATCGTAGTGCCGGTACCGCCAACGGACCGAATTGGGATCGATCGTCTCATCGACGTAAACGGCGCGTCGGCCGTAGGCGCCGCAATGCTGGTCGGCTTGCTCGAACAGTTCGTCCGGATCGTAATTGTAGGGGTCGTAAGGAATGGTAATCGACTGTTCGGCGCCGCGCGGCGTCCCATAGCCGGAAGTCGTTTCACAGCCGATGAGCGCGAGCGCCGCCGCCATCCCCAGAAACCAACGCATGCCCCGCTCCTTGATTGCTACGCAACGCGGGGAGGCTAACAGGCCCGGGCGCCACAATAAAGGGCGCCCCCGCTGGGAGGGTCAGCGGAAGCGCTCCTTCGTTTCGAAGGCGAGTAACGCCTCCCCTGCTTTCCGGGCCGTCAGGCGGCCTTTTCGCCCCTGAGAACCTTGACGTTGTTTGCATCGTCGCCGTTGATCGAGATCTTCCGCGGCTTCATGGCTTCGGGAATCTCGCGCTTCAGGTCGATGTGCAGCAGGCCGTTAACCAAACGGGCGCCGTCGACCCGGACATGTTCGGCGAGTTGGAACCGGCGCTCGAACGAGCGTCCGGCGATACCTTGGTGGAGGAATACCCGGGTTTCGTCGCCATCGGGGCGCCGGCCCGTAACGGTGAGGGTCTGCTCGCGAACCTCGATGTCAAGGTCGGCTTCAGCAAAGCCGGCGACGGCGAGCGTGATCTGGTAGTCGTTCTCCGACACCCGTTCGATGTTGTAGGGCGGGTAGCCGCCAGCCTCGGTCTTCCCGAGCGTGTCCAACAGGTCGAACACCCGGTCAAAACCGACGGTCGAGCGGTAGAGGGGGGTGAGGTCGTAGCTACGCATGTGGCCTTCTCCTTGGAAGCAAGGTTTATGAACCCGCCCAAATCGGCGCGGGGCCGGAGCCAGATGGCCTCCGACCCCGATGACCTAGGCGCCCGAGGCGGCGTTTCAAGGCCCCCCTTTCCGACTTCGCGGGGGGGCGTTTCACGGGGGCCGAAAGCGGCCTAAGGGGAGACAACCGCAAGGAACCACCTTCATGCGCGCCTTTTTGCTCCTCCTGATCGCCGCCGCTCTCGCGAGCTGCTCGCCCAAGTCGGAACTGGAGAGCAATGGAGAGGTCCGGCCGTCGGTCGCGACGCTTCTCGACGAGGCGATCGTCGGAGCTCACCGCTCGCCCGAAGAGCGCGCGCGCGATCAGTACCGCCATCCGAAGGAAACGCTGCTGTTTTTCGGTCTGGAGCCGAATATGACGGTGATCGAGGTCTGGCCCGGCGGCGGCTGGTACGCCAACATTCTGGCCCCGGTGCTCAAGCGCGGCGGCGGCGTCTATGTCGCCGCCGGTCTCGACCCCGAGTCGGGCGCACGCGCGCGCGAGGCGGTTGACGCGTTCCGCCGAAAGATGGAGAGCGACCCGGACCTCTACGGCGACGTCGTGATCACGGTGCTCGGCGAGGGGGTGAAGATGGCTCCTGAAGGCGGAGCCGATCTCGTCCTGACCTTTCGTAATGTCCACAACTGGCTCGCGGCCGGGACGGGAGAAGCGCACTTCAAGGCATTCTATGACGTATTGAAGCCTGGCGGCGTCCTCGGCGTCGTCGAACATCGCGCCCCGCCGGACGCTTCGCCGGAATCAGAAATAGCGACCGGATATGTCCGGGAGGAGACCGTGAAGTCGCTCGCCCTCGGCGCGGGGTTTGAGTTCGAGGCCGCCTCTGAAATCAACGCCAATCCCAAGGACACCAAAGACCATCCTTTCGGCGTATGGACGTTGCCGCCAACCAGCCGGACGTCCGCAGTCCGCGGCGTCGAGGATCCAGCGTTCGACCGCGCGAAGTACCTAGCGATTGGCGAAAGCGACCGCATGACGCTGAAGTTCAGAAAACCGCTGAGCGCCGACGGCGCGTTGCTCGAATGACGCTCGACGACGAGCTGTTTCGCGCCGCGACGGCCGCCTTCGCCGAGCCGTTCGACGGCGTCATCCGCATCGAAACGGAGGGGCGGGCGCCCATCTGGGTCGACGGGCGTCCGGCGCCGCCGCGGATCGTGGCGTCCGCGCCCGCGGACCTACCGCCGGACGGCCTCGGCCTGTGCGTCTGGTTTGCGGCGCGCGACACTGTGCTGCGAATCCTCGAGGAGGAACGGTTCCTAGCGAGTTCCTTCGTTTCAGGAAGGCTCAATCTCGCTGGCGACATGAGCGTCATGGCTCGGCTCAGGCTCGGCGCGCCGCATGGCTGATTTCATCCGCATCCCTCAAAACCCCGCCCCGCCGGGCGGCGAGGCCTTCGAGTTCATGGCGGCCGACGGCGCAAAACTGCGAGCCGCCGTTTTCAATGCGGCGAACGCGCGGGGCGGCGTCGTGCTGATGTCCGGCCGGTCCGAGTTCATCGAGAAGTACTTCGAGGTGGTTGGGGAACTGCTGGCCCGAAAGTTCTCTGTCGCGCTCATGGACTGGCGCGGACAGGGTTTGTCAGCGCGCCTCCTGCCGGTCCCCGTCAAAGGCCATATCACCGATTTCGGCGCCTACCGCGCCGACCTTCGGCTGTTTACGGAGCAAGTCGTGAAGAAGCGCTTCGTCGGCGGGCCGCTCGTGCTCATGACCCATTCCATGGGCGGCGCCCCAGCCCTTCAGCTCCTGGGCGACGGCTATGACGCCTTTGATGCGGCCGTTCTTTGCGCGCCGATGACACGGCTTTTCGCCAATCCGGTGAAACGCGCCTATGCGCGGATCGCCTCTAGCATCGCCTGCGCGCTCGGCGCGTCCCGGCAGTCGATCCTCGGCGTCAAGGAGCATTCGATGCAGTTCGAGGGCAACATCCTGACCACCGATCGCCGCCGCCACGACCGTTTCCGGGAGCTCCAGTCGGCGGCGCCCAACGCCGTCATTCTCGAGCCGACCTATGGCTGGCTCAAGGCGGCGATCGAGGCGATGGCCGATTTGCATCGCCCGGGGAGATTTGCGGCGCTGAAGACGCCGACGCTTATTGTTTCGGCAGAAAACGACCGACTCGTCGATTCTGACGACCACGCCTATCTCGCGAGCCAAAGCCCTCTAATCGAACGGGTGCTGATCAAGGGCGCGCTGCACGAGATCATGATGGAAAGCGACCCCTATCGCGACCGCTACTGGGAAGCGGTCGACAGCTTCCTCGCCGCGAAACTGACGCGCGCCTGAACGAAGGCGCGCCGCTATTGCGGCTCTGCCGCCTTTTCGGGTTGCGCCGGAGCGGGCGTCTCTTCCGACGGCGGCGGAAGTTCCGAGGGGTCGATCGGATCAGGGACAGGGGCGCCGCCGCCCTGATAGCCGCCGGCGGCCGGGTCGTAGACGTCCTCGAAGGGCTCGTCCTCAACGAAGTCCCCGCTGCCCTCAGTCCCTTCCACGGTCTCGGGGTCGAGCCAAGGATCGCCCTCGACGCCCGAGTCGTCGCCGAGTGGGTCGGTCGCCTCCTCCTCGCCCGGGATGTCCGCCGATGGCGTCTCGACCGCCAAGGTGTCTTCGGCTTCCTCGCCAACAAACGAAGCGGGATCGGCGTCCGCCGCTTTCGGGACCGCGCTTTTCTTGAAGACGAAGAAATAGGCTCCCAGCGCGGCGGCAGCGGCCGCCAGCGCCCCGAGCGCCATCAGGATCAAACCGCGCGACGTCACCTCGACCTCTCCCATTGGTCCCGCAAAGCCGGAACCCCCGCTGAAAGCCTACTGGAGCCGCATTCATTTACAAGCGCAGCCATGTCGCGCCGCGCCGCCCACGGAGGCTGGAGAAACCACATATTTTCGGCAGGCCGGGACCGGCCGGCGTGGTCGCGCAGCGACACTAACCCTTAATTCGCTCGAGGCCTTGTTCGATGGCGCCGTCGACCGCCGGAATCTCGCGGATTTCCTCAAGACCCCGCCAGATCATGTCGCCGGCGACGAACAGAATGATGGCGAGTCCGAGATAGGCGATCCATCGGAATCGCGAGAGCAGCCGTGCGATGAAAGTTGCTGCGACGCCCATCAGGAAAATCGAGAGGGCCAGGCCGAAGATCAGGACGGTCGGATGCTCGCGGGCGGCGCCCGCCACCGCCAGCACGTTGTCGAGGGACATGGAGACGTCGGCGATGATAATCTGCGTAACCGCTTCGCGAAGGGTCTTCGGTTTTGCGCCTTTGACCTGGGCGTCGCCCTGAGGCCCATCCTTCAGGGCCTCGGAGCCGATCTCGGCATGCGCCGGTCTGCGTAGTTCGCGCCACATCTTCCAGCTCACCCACAGCAGCAACACGCCGCCGGCAAAGAGGAGCCCGACGATCTGGAGCAACTGGGTCGTAATAAGCGAGAATCCGATCCTGAGGACGGTCGCCGCCAGAATGCCGATCACGATGGCGCGGCCGCGCTGTTCTTTGGGAAGACCGGCCGCCGCGAGCCCGATCACCACTGCATTGTCGCCGGCAAGCGTCAGGTCGATGAGGATGACCTGCACAAGCGCGGCCACGAAGGCTGCATCGGCCTCAATGAGCTTTTCGAAAAACTCCATGCCCGACCGCAACCCCTCGCCAGCCCGACGCCGCCCGCCCGGCGGAGGCATATAGGCGGAATCCCGCGCCGAGCAACTGCCGCGTCGCCGATGCGAGCCGGCCCCTTTCGGGCCCCGGCGTCACGATGTCGAGCCTAAAGCTGCGCGAGCGTCAGGCTTTTGGCGTCGCCGCTCCAAGCCTTCTTGAACAGCGCACGGGCGTATTTGGCGCCCGCCTTGTCGCCGCCGAGACGGTTCGCCTCGGCGAGTCCGTAAAGCGCCCATCCGTTGTTCGGCGTCTCGGCGAGCGCCTCAATGAATAGCTGGCCGGCCCGTTCCGCGTCGCCGCTTTTCAGGACGAGGGCGGCGAGGGTCTGGCGCGCGGGATAATACCAGTAGGCGGGCTCGGTGTAGGGCAGGAGATCCTGCCGCGTGACAACC
Source organism: Parvularculaceae bacterium (assembly GCA_013389105.1). Classification (GTDB taxonomy): domain Bacteria; phylum Pseudomonadota; class Alphaproteobacteria; order Caulobacterales; family Parvularculaceae; genus Amphiplicatus. Next base: position 161,327 of record JACADZ010000022.1, read on the forward strand.
TCCTCCATGATGCGGATCGCCTCGCCGATCCTGCCTTCGGCGGCGGAAGCGCGGGCCAGCAGGGTCAACTCCTGGATCTTCATTATGTCCGGAGCTGGAATGTTGAGTTCCAGAAGCGGTGAGAAGTCTTCCTCCTCGGCGAGTTTGGCGATGGCCTGCGCTTCGGCTCTCGCCCGCGCGCCGTCGCCGAGACGTGCGTAGGCTTCGCCGCGCGCATAGCGCCACGCAGCCGCAACGAAGGGAACGTCCATACCAGGATCAGCGGCGCCAAGAATGGCGCTGGGCGAAGCGAACTGCGCCATGGCGTAATAGGGAGCGACCTTGATCGGTTGCGAGAACGGCACCTCGCCGGCGAAGGCGAGCGGCAGCTTGGCGTTGAGCTTGTCCGCCATCTCAAGAGCGGTCTCCGAGTCGCCCGCCATTTGCGCCGACGTCATCACGAAATGGATATTGTGGACATAATAGCCGTACTCATACATCGGTTCAGCCTTGTTGGCCGAGAGAAACGCCTCGTCCGCCGCTACTGCCGCGGCGTTGAGGTCCAGGGACTGCCGGTAGCGGCCGATGCGGAAATAAGTGTGCGACGGCATGTGGATGAGGTGACCGAGCCCTGGCGTCAGCCCAGCCAGCTTGTCCGCATACGGAACAGCGCGGAAGGGATCGACGGTCGCCTCAGTCAGATGGATGTAGAGATGGATTGCGGCGGGGTGGTTCGGATTGCGCCGCAGCACGTTCTCGACGAGGTCCACGGCATGCGCGGTCCGGCCCTTGGGCGTGCGGCCGTCCGCCTCCCAATAATCCCAAGGCGCTGTGTCCATGTCGGCTTCGGCGGCGACCGACAGGATAAAGTCGTCGTCCGGGTATTGCGCGGCGACTTTGGCCATGGCCTCGGCGAAGGCGGCGTCGAGCGGGGCGCGGTCCTTCACCGGCGCAGGCGCGTAACGCTTTCCAAGCGCGGCGATGAGCGCGCGCTCCTTTTCCGAGGCCCCCTTCGCCGCCTTCGCCTTTTTTAGCGCCGCATAGGCGGGGGCGACGGCGTCGTCCGGCATCGGCATGTTGATATTCGGGCCGAAGGCGAACGCCTCGCCCCACCAGCACATGGCGCAATCCGGATCCGCGGCTTGCGCGGCCTTGAACGAAGCGATGGCGGCGCCGTGGTTGAAGTTCAGCATATGGGCGAGGCCGGCGTTGAAATGCGCCTGAGCCTGCGGCGATGTCGTGGTGACCGCGTAGGCGATATTGCCGACCTGCTTTGGCGCGCCGGCAATCGCCGGCGCCGCTTCTTTCGCGGCGGCTGCGCCGATTGCTGCAAAAAAGGCCCGGCTCTGGGCGCCTCCGCCGCCGCACAATGAATTGGCGATGACCCGGGGCTCGACGAACGACGCACCCTCGCCAGCCGCCTGCCGATCCACGACGACGCCGCCAAGGACCAAAGCCGCCGCGCTCGCAGCGATCAAAAGCTTCGATTTCATGTCTCTCTCCCGGGGCCGTTCAACCCTGCCGGAAGCTACAGGCCGCCCGCTGCGCGGGCAACCGCACGGAGCGGCTGTTCGCGCCGACCTTAATTCGTGGTTTAACCGCCGCATGGCCGAAAACGAGTTGCCGAACCTTAAGGAATACTCCGTCTCGGAACTGGCCGGCGCGTTGAAGCGCGCTATCGAGACCGGCTTTCCCTTCGTGAAGGTGCGGGGCGAACTCGGGCAGGTGAAGCGCTACGGCGACACGATTTATGTCGATCTAAAAGACGAGAACGCGACGCTCGCCTGCGTCATCTGGAGAAACGCGGCGTCGCGACTGAAGATCAAGCCCGAGCAGGGCATGGAGGTGGTCGCGACGGGACGCCTGTCGACCTACGGGGCGCAGTCGAAGTACCAGCTTGTCATCGACAGTCTTGAGGCGGCCGGCGTCGGCGCCCTCATGGCGCTTCTTGAGGAGCGGAAGAAGAAGCTGGCGGCGGAAGGCCTGTTCGATGCGGCCCGTAAGCGCCCGATTCCCTATCTTCCCGAGACTATCGGCGTAGTCACGTCGCCGTCCGGCGCCGTCATCCGCGACATTCTCCATCGCCTGCGCGAGCGGTTTCCTCGGCGGGTTTTGGTTTGGCCGACGCCCGTGCAGGGCAAAGGCGCGGAGACGAAGATCGCCGCCGCCATCGAGGGGTTCAACGCCCTGCCTGAAACCGGCGTCATTCCGCGTCCGGATGTTCTCATCGTCGCGAGGGGGGGCGGGTCGATCGAGGACCTTTGGTGCTTCAACGAGGAGGTGGTCGCACGCGCCGTCGCCGCTAGCCGGATTCCGGTGATTTCGGCAGTCGGCCACGAAACCGACACGACCCTCATCGACTTCGTCGCCGATCACCGCGCGCCGACCCCGACGGCGGCCGCCGAAAAATCCGTGCCCATGCGCACCGATCTTGCGGCGCGCCTGGCGACGATCGAGGCCCGCCTCATGAAAACCATGGCCAGAGCCGCCGAGCGCCGGTCCGTCGCCCTGCGTGCGGCCACTCGCGGCCTCGGGCGGCCGGACGGAATTCTAGGGCCTAGGACCCAGCGCCTTGACCGCGCCGGCGACCGGCTAAGGGCGGCGGCTGCGCAACGCCTCGACGCGGCGCGCCTTCGCGCGTCGCGCCCCCGTTTCGGCCGGTCTCTCCTCGCCGCCGGGCTGGCGGAGCGGGGAACGCGGGTCCATCGCGCCGCATCGGCGCTTGGCGCCGGCGCGGCGCGCCTTCTCGATCGTCGGCGCGGGCAGCTCGCCGGGTTGCGCCTCGCGGCGCAGAGTCTTGTTCGTCGTTATGCCGGAGAGGTCGGCCGTCTGGACGGCCTCAACGATCGGCTCGTCCTGCTCGCGGGCCGGCTCTTGGCGTCGAGGGAAGCGTCGCTTGCAACGGCGGGAAAGCTGCTCGCCTCGCTTTCCTACGAGAACGTCCTCGCGCGGGGCTTCGTCCTCGTCCAGACGCCGGCGGGCCGGCTCGTCGCCGGCGCCGCCGAGGCGCGGCCGGGCGCGCAGGTCGTCCTCCGGTTTCACGACGGGGCAAGAGACGCGGTCATTAGCGGCGGCGCCGGTTCCAAGAAGAGTGAAGTCCGTCCGTCTCCGCAAAAGACGCTGTTCGATTGACCCGCGCTCGACGGCGCGGGGCCGCCTTGCTAGGAATCCGCCACGCTTTTCGTTTCATTGGAGCAGCCGGATCGAACCATGAATCTCCAGGAGAACTTCGGCGGCGGCGAAGCCGTGCTCGAATATCGCGACGCGGAATTTGCGATCCGGCGCCCTGGGGCTTTTGTTCGGTGCGCCGTCACCGGCGTGCAGATCCCATTGAACACGCTGCGCTATTGGAACGTGGACAAGCAGGAAGCCTATGCGGACGCGGCCGCCGCCCTCAAGGGATTTGGCCTCGCCGGGGGGAAGCGATCATGAAGCTGGGTGTCGTGGTCGGCGCGCTGGCGTTTCTCGGGTGCGCCGCAAGCTCGGCTCCCGCCGACGTGGACGGCGCCGTCGAAGCGACGGAGGAGGCGCCGGCGCAGCCCACGCCGTCTGATCCCGACGCCGCCGACGCGGAGCTCGTCAGGAAGGCCGCCTATGCGGAGGTCATGAAGGACGTTGAGGCGCGCACGCTGGCGTTCCCGGATTCCTCCGAGCACGTCCGATTGTCCGGCGGCTTCACCCAGGGCGGACTTCTATTCGGCGAGACGACTCCCGGCGCTCGTGTGCGCCTCGACGGCGCCGACGTCATGGTCGGCGCCGACGGGCGATTTGTGATCGGTTTCGGCCGCGACAGCGCGCTATCGGCGCTTCTCCTCGTCAATTTGCCGGACGGCGCCGAAGAACGGATCGCCATCAAGATCGAGGACCGGGAGTTTCCGGTGCAGCGGATCGACGGTCTCGACCAGTCAAAGGTCTCGGGTTTCACCGAGGAGCAGCTGAAAAAGATCGCCGCCGACAACGAGAAGAAGAAGGCCGCACGCGTTGCGACCGACGCGACCGCGCACTGGGCCGGCGGGTTTTCATGGCCCGCCAAGGGCCCCATCAGCGGCGTGTTCGGCTCCCAGCGCATTCTCAACGGCGAGCCGAAGACGCCTCATTCGGGCCTCGACGTCGCTGCGCCTTAAGGAACGCCCGTCCTCGCCCCCGCCGACGGAATCGTGCGGCTCGCAGAACCTGACATGTATTTCGAGGGCGGACTCGTCCTGCTGGATCATGGTCACTGGGTCGAAAGCGCGTTTCTCCACCTTTCGCGCCTTGATGTGACGCCGGGCCAGATCGTGAAGAAGGGAGAGCCTATCGGCGCAGTGGGCGCAACCGGCCGCGCCACCGGACCTCATCTTCACTGGAGTCTCAAATGGACCGGCCGCCTGGTCGATCCGCAACTTCTGGTCAAGCCAGAGGAAAACCCCCAGCCGGGGCCAGGAGCGGGGCGGTAAGGACTTTTTTTTGCAGTTGACAATCATTCGCATCTGGGCGAAACATTCTCGCGTCAACTCGTCTGAGGCCGTCGTTCGCCCATGTTTGTGTGCATCTGCAACGCGTTGCGGGACCGAGACCTTGCGGAAGCGGCCAAAACCGATACGCCGACCGTAGCTGAAGTTTTCCGCCGCTGCGGCAGCCGCCCTAAATGCGGTAAGTGCCTCCCAGACGTCGCGCAGATGATCGACGAAGCGCGCGGTCTCCAGCAGGTTTTTGCAGCCGCCGGGTAAGACCTGCCGCGAACTTCCCGCGCGAATGAAAATCATTCGCCGCATTCGCGCTTTTTCGTCTGGAAAAGCTCTGCCAAAAGCGGCGCGAAACCGGTCTGGAGGAATGCGTGAAGGGCGATCCCAAAGTCATCGAATATCTCAACCGCGCGCTGAAGCTCGAACTAACGACCGTCAACCAGTATTTCCTTCATGCCCGCATGCTGCGGAGCTGGGGCTTTCCCAAGCTCGCTGACCGCGTCTACAAGGAATCCATCGATGAAATGAAGCATGCGGACAAACTCATTGAACGCATCCTCATTCTCGAAGGCCTCCCCAACGTCCAGGACCTCGACAAGGTCTATATCGGCGAAAGCGTGAAGGAGACGCTCGAGTGCGATTTGCGCGCCGAGCGGCGCGCGCACCCGCTCTATCTCGAGGCCATCGCCTATTTCGAGAGCATCCGTGATTTCGTGAGCCGTGATATCCTCACCGGCATCCTTAAGAGCGAGGAAGAGCATATCGACTTCCTCGAAACCCAGCTCGAGCTCATCGCCAAGCTGGGCGAGGCCTTGTATATGCAAAGCCTCGTAGAGCCCAAAGGAGAGTGACATGTTGAAGGGTCTCGCCGGCGCCGCCGTTCTGCTGCTTGCCGCCTGCTCGTCGAACGGCGCCGGGGACGCGGATCGGGTCGGCATTCCGACGGGAGAGACGGGCGGCATGTGCGCCGGCGTCGCCGGCGTCCGGTGCAACAATGACTTTGACTACTGCGCCATGCCGGACGGGGAATGCCGCGGCATCGCCGACGCCGCCGGAACATGCGCCAAGAAGCCGGAAGCATGCACGCGCGATTACCGTCCGGTCTGCGGCTGCGACGGACGCACCTATTCCAACGCCTGCACGGCGAAGGCCGCCGGGACCAGCGTCGCCGCAGAGGGCCCCTGCGGGTCGTAACGAAGAACGTCATGAAGCCGTTCGTCGCCTGCGTCGCCGCCGCCGCGGCGCTTCTTTTCGCCTGCTCCAAGGGCGACAGATTCGCTGACAAAGGAGAGCCGGTGTCCTCAGCACCCGCCAGCGCCGCAACCGGCGTCGCCGTCCAGCCCATGCGGTTCGCACACCGAAAACTCGCCAACGGGCTCGACGTCTATTCGATGCCCGACCCCTCGACCGCCAACGTGTCGGTGCAAGTCTGGTATCGTGTCGGCTCGAAGGACGATCCAAAGGGCCGCTCTGGCTTCGCGCATCTCTTTGAACACATCATGTTCAAGGCGACGCGCAACATGCCGAACGAGTTTTTCGATCGGCTGACCGAGGATGTCGGCGGCTTCAACAACGCGTCGACCTATGACGACTTCACCAATTACTACGAAGTCGTGCCGGCCAACCATCTCGAGCGTATTCTTTGGGCCGAGGCGGAGCGCATGGGCTCCCTCGTCGTCGACGAGGCGGTGTTCTCCTCGGAGCGGAATGTGGTGAAGGAGGAGCTCCGCCAGCGCGTTCTCGCCGAGCCCTACGGCCGCCTTTTTTACCTTTACCTCAACCAGGCGAATTTCGCCGTCCACCCCTATGGCCGACCAGGAATCGGATCGATCGAGGATCTCGACGCGGCGACGGTCGATGACGTGCGGGCGTTTCATTCGGCCTGGTACAGGCCCGACAACGCCGTCCTTGTAGTGGCCGGGAATTTCGACCAGCAGGAATTCGATCGCTGGGTCGACAAGTATTTCGGTGCGCTGAGAACGCCGAACCGGCCCATTCAGCGCATCGACGTCAAGGAGCCGCCGCGCGTGGCGAAGACGCTGACGACCTATGCGCCGAACGTGCCGCTGCCGGCGGTTGCGGTGTCCTATCCGCTGTTCGCGGCGTCCTCGCCGGATTACCCGGCGCTGCTGGTGCTCGACGCCATCCTCACACGCGGGGACTCGTCACGGTTCTATCAGTCGCTCGTCTATAGGCAGCAGATTGCGTCCGAGGCGTTCTCCTTCTCCGAAGCGACCCGTGACCCGAGCATCTACACCGTCGCGGTAATTCTTAGCGAAGGCCGGACCGCGGACGAGGGCCTCGCCGCGCTCAAGGCCGAGGTTGCGAAACTGGCGGGCGCCCCGCCGACCGAAGCCGAGCTTGAGGAAGCCAAAAACGAACTCGTGACCGCGCGCCTAGAAGAACGCGAGACGGCGTTCGGGCGGGCGTTCGAACTCGCCGATTCGGTGATGCGATACGACGATCCTTCGGCCGGCGACCGCATTCTGGCGGCCATCCAGAATACGACCGCAGCCGATGTTCAGCGCGTGGCGAAGACGGTTTTCGACGACTCAAAGAGCGTCGCAATCAAATACCTGAACGAAGACATGGCGCCAGCGGGCGCCAAGGGGGACGTCATTGAGACCTCGCCCGCGATCGAGGCCGGCCCGTTGCCGGTTGCGGCCGCGGACGCGCCCGTGTTCGCGCTGGCGAGCTATAGCGCGCGCGAAGGCCCGCCGCCGCCCGGGCCGCCCGTCAGCCCTCGCATACCGGAAACCAGGGAGCGGACGCTCGCCAACGGCCTCCGCGTGATCGTCGCGACGCGGGACGCGCTGCCGCTCGTTAGCGCCAATCTGCGTTTTGGCGCGGGAAGCGCTTCAGATCCCGGCGATCTCGCCGGCGTCGCCGACCTGACGGCGACCCTCGTCACAAAGGGCACGACGACGCGCAGCGCGACGGACATCGCCCAACAGGTCGAACGCCTCGGCGCCTCGCTCTCGGCGAACGCCGGCGCCGACTCGTCGGCCGTGTCCTTGTTTACGCGGGCCGACCGTCGTGACGAAGCCTTCGCGTTGCTGGCCGACGTGACGCGCAATCCAGTTTTCGACGAAGCGGAACTGGATCGGGAGCGCCAGCAGGCGCTCGACGACCTATCCGTCGCCATGAGCAATCCGGGGCAGATCGCCGCGCGGGTCATGACGCGCCTGCTTTACGGCGCGGCGCCCTATGGCGGCGTTGCGACCGAGCGCAGTCTTGAAGCGATCACGAGAGCGGCCGCTCGCGACTTTCACTTGAAGTACTGGCGCCCCGAGAACGGCGTCCTCGTGATTGCAGGCGCCGTCTCCGCCGACGAGGGGTTCGCGCTCGCCGAAAAGCATTTCGGCGGCTGGGCTCCGGGCCCCAATCCGCTCGCCGTCGCTTCGACGGCGGCGCCGCCTCCGCCCCCGGCCGAGACCCGCACGGTCGTCGTAGACCTGCCGGACTCAGGCCAGGCCGCCGTGGCGTTCGGATTGAGGACGCTTGAAAGGACGCATACGGATTATTATCCGGCGCTGCTGGCGACCACCGTTCTTGGCGGGGGATACTCGGCGCGCCTCAACGCGGAAATCCGCATCAAGCGCGGCCTTTCCTACGGCGCCGGCGCGTCGCTCGCCGCCCGTAAAAATGCGGCGCCCCTGATTGCGCGAACGCAAACGAAGAACGAGTCGGCGAGCCTCGTCGTCGACCTGATCGCCGCCGAATTCGCGCGCCTCGGCGCTGAGCCCGCCTCCCCGGCAGAGCTCGCGGCGCGCAAGGCGACGCTCATCGGCGATTTCGGACGCGAGATCGAGACGATTTCCGGTCTCGGCGACGAGATCTCGTCCCTCGCGCTGTTCAGGCTGCCGCCGGAAAAGCTGAAGTCTTACGCCGCCGACATCGACGGCGTCGGCGCGGACGCAACCATGGCGTCGGCGCGCACCTGGCTCGCGCCGCAAAAGGCGTCGATCGTCGGCGTCGGCGACGCCTCCGTCTTTTGGGACGAATTCAGCAGGAAACATCCGTCTGCGGAGCGCCTGCCGCTAGAGGCGCTCGACCTCGACAAGGCGGGGCTGAAGTAGCCGTCCGCCGCCGGCTCAGGCGACGTGGACGGATTTCGGCCAGCGGCGGTGCAACCAGAGCCACTGCTCGGGTCGAGCCCGCACATAGGATTCGAGGCGCTGATTGATGAGAGTGGTCAGCGCCCGTACGTCCTCGGCGGTTTCGCCGGTCGGCGTAAACGCGATCGGCGGATCGACGATTACGCGGAAATGCGCCCCCTTCAGCCTTTCGATCCGGCCAGCGAGGATGGGGGCCCCGAACTTCAAGGAAAGCCGCGCCGCCGCCGGAGCCGTCATCGCGTCACGGCCCATAAACGGCGCGGCAATGCCGTCGTTAAGCTTCTGATCGACAAGCAGGGCCGGCGAGCGACCGTCGCGCAGCGCTTCGATCAGCGCGCGGCCGCCTCGCTTGCCCTTGGGGATCTGCAGGCGTCCCATGACGGCGGCGCGAGTGCGAATGACGAATTCGTCGACCAGCGGATTGTTGGCGGCGCGGTAGATGACGGCGGGTTTAGCGCCCCAGCGATGAAGCAGGATCGCCATGATTTCCCAGTTGGCGAAATGCCCGGAAACGAAGATCGCCGGAGAGCCGGACCGCACGACTGCGCGGACGTGCTCCGCGCACGCGACGTCGACGCGGCCGTTCTCCTCGCCGGGGCGAAACTTGTCGAGATGGGCCATCTCGGCGGCCGTGCGCCCGAGATTTTCCCAGACCCCCGCCGCGATCCGTCTGCGCTCAGCGGGGCTCATCTCGGGATATATCATCCTGAGATTGTCGTCAGCGCGCCGATTGACCGGCAGAAGCGGTCCGACGACGCGCATAAATCCGCCGGCGAGAGCGGAAGCGGCGTCGACGCCGATAAGACGAAAGACGAAAAACAGCACACGGAGCAGTCCGTACTCGAGCGCGTGCAGAAGGGTCACCGGCTTGTCGCGGCGCGCGGGCAGCGGGAGGTCTTCGGCCGCAGCCTCAGACATGGCGCCGGCCGCCGTAAGCGTGCGCCGCAGCCGCAACGAGCGCCGTGAGCCGCGCCGGATCGTCCACCTTCATGACGACGGGGAAAACTTGCACGCCTTCGCGCAGGTTCTGCGGCAAACGCGCGAAGTCTTTCGCGGTCGTCAGCAGCGCCGCGGACTTCTCCCGCGCCTCGCGGCGCAGACCGTCGATCTCGGCGCGGGCGTAGACGTGGTGGTCGGGGAAGCTGCGCTCGCCGACGACGGCGTAATCCGCGCGCTTGAGGGCGGCGAAAAATCTCGCCGGCCTGCCGATACCGCAAAAGGCGACGGCCCGCGCGCCCGCGCCGGAAATCTGCGGCGCGAGGAACGCCGAAAAAGCGGGTTTGCCTCCGGCGGACGGGACCGCCGCGGCGGAGTCGTCGTCGCTGACCGCGACGACGGCGTCGGCGCGGGCGAGCGCTTCGCCGAGCGGCTCGCGATAGGGCCCGGCGGGTAACAGCCGGCCGCCCGCGTCGGCCGCATCGATCAGAAGAATTGAGAAGGCCTTTTCGACCGCGGGGTTCTGGAAACCGTCGTCCATGATGACGGCGTCGGCGCCGAGCGACGCGGCGAAGCGGGCCCCCGCCGCTCTATCCTTCGCGACGACTGTCGGGGCGACGGCGGCAAGGAGCAAGGCCTCGTCCCCCACCGCGGCGGCGGCGTGCGCGACGGGGTCGACGCGCGTCGGACCGGATTCGCGGCCGCCATAGCCGCGCGTAAGGAAGGCCGGTTGGAACCCATGTGCGGCGAGCAACGGCGCGAGCATCAGAGCGAAGGGCGTCTTGCCGACCCCGCCCACCGTCGCGTTGCCGATGCAGACGACCGGCGCCGGCGGCCGTTCGGGGCGAGTCGTCGCGCGCTTGAGGCGTCGGCCCGCGTCATAAAGCGCCGACAGCGGCGACAGCATGAACCCGACGGCCTCAGCGCCTGGCGAGTCGGCGCGCCAGAACCAGGGCTCCTTGATCATGCCGCCCGCGGTTCGGTCGCGAACCGGGCAAGGACGAGATCGCTGACCTCGATCAACACGCGCTCGGCGCTGGCTTCCGCCGCCTTGCGCGCGGCCGAGGCCATGGCGAGACGGGTTTTTTCGTCGGATAGAAGCCGACGCACGGCGGTCGCGAGCTCGCGGTCGTTGCGGACGAGAGCCGCGCCGCCTCCGGCGCGCATTTCGCCATAGGTCTCGACGAAATTGAAGGTGTAGGGACCATGCAGGATCGCCCCGCCAAGCCGGGCAGGTTCGAGCGGATTGTGACCGCCCTTCGGCGTCAGGCTCCCGCCGACGAAAGAGATGTCGGACAGCCGGTAGAACAGTCCGAGCTCGCCGAGGGTGTCGGCGATATAGACGTCGGTTTCGTGGGTGATCGGGTCGCTAGGCGCGCGGCGGCTGGCGTTGAGGCCGGCGGCGGCGGCGAGTTCGCGGACTTCAACGCCCCTTTCGGGATGGCGCGGCGCGATGATGGTGAGGAGGTCGGGGAACGAGACCTTCAGAGCCTTGTGGGCCGCGAACACCGCGGGGTCTTCGCCGGGATGCGTCGATGCGGCGAGCCAGATCGGCCGGCCGCCGAGGCTCGCCCTGAGGCCGTCAAGGGCTTCCTTGGCGGCGGGCAGGGGCGGGGCGGCGTTTTTGAGGTTTCCGAACGTCGCGACGTCCCGGCCCGAAAGCACTTTGAGCCGCTCCGCATTCTGACGATCCTGCGCAAGCATCAGGTCGAACGCTGACAGCACGTACCGGATGGTTTCGCGCTTTTTCGACCACTCTTCGAACGATTTCGGCGACACGCGCCCGTTGATGAGCGCCATGAAACCGGCATGTGCGCGCGCCGACAGAATGAGATTCGGCCAGAACTCAGATTCGACGAAAATCGCCGCCTGGGGCCGCCAGTGCGCGAGAAAGCCCTCGACGAAGCGCGGGTGATCGAGCGGAATGTACTGATGGAACGCGCCTTCCGGCAGGCGTTCGGCCATCAGTCGGGCCGACGTCGTCGTTCCGGTCGTTACCAGAAAACTGAGGTCGCAGCGCAGATGCTTGAGGCGGTTCACGAGCGGCAGAACGGAGAGGGACTCGCCGACGCTCGCGCCGTGGATCCAGAAAAGCGGCCCCTCAGGGCGGGCCATGCCGGGGACGCCGCGACGCTCGCCGATGCGCGCGGGGTCTTCTTTTCCGGCCTTGAGGCGCCTCGCGAGGGCAAGCTCCGCCACCGGGCCCAAGGCGCGGCTTGCCGTACGGTAGAGGCGCAGGCCCCATGGTTCCGGGGCGGGATGGACGGCGGCGGTCATTACGGCATCCTAACGCATCGAGTCGCCGTCAGGCGAGCGGCCGACCAGCCGATCGGCGTCATCGGCCGCTTTATTGAGCGCGCCTTCGAGTTGCAAGCGGGCGGCCTCCATCTCCTGAGGAGAGGCGTCGCGAGCAACCCGAAGCGCCGGCCCGCCCCCGACAAAGGCTCCCTTGGAGAAGGGGGCCGCAAGAAAGAAGCGATCCCATGTTTTGAGGCGAAAGGCGCGATCGGTCGCAAACGCGCCGGTGATGATCGGCGCTCCTGACAACTGCGCCAGGCGGATGACCCCCGCCTGCGCCCGGCGCGACGGGCCTCTTGGTCCGTCCGGCGTCACGCCCACGATGCCGCCGGCCTTGAGTGCGCCGATCATCTGCGCAAGAGCGGACGCGCCGCCTTTGTCTTTCTCCTTTTTTTTCGGATTGGCTGACGAGCCGCGGATGAATTCGATGCCGAATGGAGCAACGCCTCGGGCGATGATCTCCCCGTCCCGGTGGGCGGAGATCAGCATATAGACCTTTCGGTCGGTCTGGCGCCTGAGGACGGCGCCCATCAGCAGCCTTTGGTGCCAGAAGGCGACTATGAAGCCCTCGCCGGTCGCGAGCGCAGCGTCGATCGGCTCGCGGCCGACCAGGGTCCAGCTTGAGGTCGCGAAGACAAAGCGGATGTAGAGCGTGATGAACCAGCTCGCGAGGCGGCCGGCGACGTCGCTTTTCAGGAATTGCTTCAGCGGGGAGGACATTCAGGAAGGTTGTCGGTTGCACCTCGCCGGTTGTAGGGACAGCCCGCAATGCGGCGCAACCAGCAGCCTGCCGCCGACAACCTGCGCCCGCGGCCGCAACCTCGAATGAGCGAAACTCCCGCCCCAACTCTGACGCTCGCCGGCCGGCTCTGGCGTGGTTATCTCCAGCGCTACGCCCCGCAGCTGCTCCTCGCCCTCGCGGCCATGGCGGTTTATGCGGCTTCGGCAAGCCTCATTCCCGCCGGCGTCGAATGGATCAACAAGGCGCTTTCGGGGCAGGGCGCCCCGATCCCCGGCGACGTGCTCGCCTGGGGGCCGGTCCTCGTCGTCGGTCTCGGACTCGTCAATGCGCTCTCCCAGTATCTGCAGGCCCGGCTCTCGGCCGCTGCTGCCCTCGCCGCGCTGCGCGACCTTCAAGATGAGATGTTCCGCAAGCTCCTCGTCGTCGACGACGCGCAGTTGCGCGCGCTCGGGCAAGGCCAGGCCATCGGCAGGCTGACCAACGACGCGACGGTGCTGCGCGAGACGCTGACCCGCGCGACGACCGCGGTCCGGGACGTTCTGACGTTTACCGGCCTGTGCGCCATGATGATCTGGTACGACTGGGCCCTTTTCGTGATTGTCGCCGCCGTCTATGCGGTCATCGGCTGGCCCGTCGCGCGCATCGGCAGATATCTGCGCAAGAGCTCGCGCGAGGCGCAGGCGCAGACCGGCGAGATCGCCTCGATCGCCGGCGAGGCGGTCGGCGGCGGCCGGATGATCCGGACCTACCGCCTCGAAGCCCAGGAGGGCGCGCGCGGCCGCGCCGCCTTTGACCGGCGGCTGAAAGTGCTGCAGCGCATGGCGCATCTTCGCGCGCTGAACGAGCCGTTCATTTTCTTTGTCGGCTCGGTCGCGCTGGCGATCGTGATCGCCGCCGTCGCGCTGCGCATCGAGGCCGGCGCGCTCGACGCGACGGAATTCATCGCCTTCATCGTCGCGCTTCTCCTCCTGTCGCAGCCGGCGCGCGGGCTTTCGACGCTGAACGCCGTCATGCAGGAAGGCTTCGGCGCTTTCGAGCGCATGCTCGAAGTCATCGACCTGAAGCCGCGCATCGCCGATCGCGCGGACGCCGCGCCGCTCGCGCTGAAAGGCGGCGCTGTTTCTTTTCGCGACGTGCGCTTTTCCTATGGCGACGGCGTCGCAGCGCTCGACGGATTTTCGCTGGAGGTTCCCGCCGGCGCGACGGTCGCCCTCGTCGGGGAGTCCGGGGCGGGCAAGTCGACCGTGTTCGCGCTGCTGCCGCGCCTTTACGAGCCGCAATCGGGCGCGATCCTGATCGACGGCGCCGACATCGCCGGCGTCACGCTCGCCTCGTTGCGCGCGGCGATCGCGGTCGTCAGCCAGGAGACAATTCTCTTCAACGACACGGTCGCGGCCAATATCGGCTTCGGCAAGCCGGGCGCGAGCGACGCCGAGATCGTCCAAGCGGCGACCGCGGCGGCCGCCGACGATTTCATCCGCGCCCTCCCAAACGGCTACCGGACGTTCGTCGGCGAGGGCGGCCAGAATCTCTCCGGCGGCCAGCGCCAGCGTATCGCCATCGCCCGCGCGTTCCTGAAAGAGGCGCCGATCCTGCTGCTGGACGAGGCGACGTCCGCGCTCGACGCGGAGTCCGAGTCGCTGGTGCAGGCCGCGCTGAAGCGCCTCGCCAAGGGGCGCACCACGCTCGTCATCGCGCACCGCCTCTCGACCGTGCGCGAGGCGGATTTGATTGCGGTTGTGGACAAGGGGCGCGTCGTGGAGACGGGGACACACGCGGCGTTGACGTCGAAATCCGGCGCGTATGCGCGTGTGGTGGAGATGCAGCTACAGCGGACGGCCTAGCGCGTTACACGATTACTGTTATCAAAAGCTTTGATGTGCAATAAAACAGTTGACATTCTTTTTTTTTGGTAGCGTGAAATTGCCACAGAAATTGGAGTCGATATCCAGAGATTGTTGCGATATTTTACGACCGTCGCGCTGGTTTCCGCAACGGTTGCAGCCCAGCCGGCGTCAGCCCAAAGCGATCCATGTGAAGGTGTGCCCGGCGACTGTGTAGGCGTCACCGGCGAGCGAACCAACTGGGGTCTTGATTTCTGGATATTTATCGTTGGCCGTGGCGGAGGCGGCGGCAGCGGGATTGGCCAAGGCGCGGGGGGAGGCATTTACGTTCCTGCCGATTCGCCCTTTGATCCAATGCCTCCGCCGGCCGGGTATATCAGCATTTCGGCCGTTCCGCCATTTTCGCCGCCGACCGGCACTGTAGCCGTCGTTGTCAACGTGCGGCATTGCGTTGACCAAAACGCCGACGGCGTGTCGGATGAGACGATTGAAGGCGGGTTCACGGTTCGCGGTCGCGACCTGGACTACAACCAGCGACCGGATGTCTGGGACCAGCTTGAGCAGCAAGGGCGCGTTTGGCAGTGCCCATGACCGCCCTCTAAGTGCTCATGACCGCAAGGAGGAAGCAGCGTTGCAGCGAGTGTCAAAATTTGTTTTTTTGTGGGCGCTGCTTTCCTCTTGCCTCGTGCGGACATTTGTATCGACCGTATCGGCGTCTGAAGATGCGAAATTCTGCGATCGCTATCGAGAGGTTTCAATAGGCGCGATTCTGGAAGGCTCGGACCCTTTTGCGCTTAGGTGCGCGCTGGCAGGTAAACTTGGCGACCGAGCGTTAACTGCCGACCAGGCTCTCGCCGCTGAAACGCTGCTGAATCTCTTTGAGGTCAATAATGGCGCGGGCATAGTCGGCGCACTTCGCTATCTGGAGGGACGCGCCGAAAGCTCGGATACACTATGCAACAAGATTTCCCGGGAACTGCGCCGGGCATATCTCCTTGAGGGCAATTACGCCGCTTACGTCCGCCTGCGCGCCGCTTCGTGTTCTGAAATGGCGCAAGCGGTTCAGGGCATCCGTTCGGGCCCAAAGCAATCGACCAAGGCCTCTCGCATTGGCGTCCAAGCCCGCCTGAAACTCAAAACGCTCCCAACCGGACATCGCTTCGTGGAAGCTACCGCGGCTGATACTGCGATTGAGATGATCATCGACACTGGCAGTGAAGTGTCGCTCGTTCCGCGCTCACTGGCGCAAGAGCTTGGTTTTCAGCGCCTTGGCGCGGAGCAAGGCGTCGCGGTCAGTCTATCAGGTAATTTTTCCGGGTACTTTGCACTGTCTCCTGTTCTTCAGCTGGGCGAAATGACTGTGGAACACTTGATCTTCTTTGTCATTGACGATGATCCGAAGACGCGCAAATTTTTTGGCGATCGGCCGGTTCTCGGTCTTAACGCCCTGATCGCGGCGGGAGGCGCGACTTTCCTGGGAAGGGAAGATGCGTTGATTCTCGGGCGGCCTGCGAAATCGCAACGCTGCTGGCGCAATCGCGATGAGATGTTCATAATGAATGGCCGTCCCTATCTGACGGCGCACTTCGAAACCGGCCCCGCCTTGGCGTTTTTCGATACCGGCATCAATTATAACGCGGGTTTTGCGCCGCCCGTCGGCTTCTATGCTGATGAGTTGCGTGTCATAAGCCATTCTGGTTTCTATGCGCCGAATGACAATGCTCTCATCCAGGGTGGGACATTTACAGGGGTGCGGCGCGCCCGCTTTTCGCTTGCGGAACAAGAGCTGACCATTCGGGACTTGCCGATATTTCGGCTCAAGGCTGGCGGCAAGCTCGGTGCCACGTTGTGGCTGGGTGCGCCGCTGGTCGAGCGACTAGACGTTTTGATGCTCGATTTTGAAAGCATGACTTTTTCGGTCGAGAAGAAGCAGAGCGAGATTTCGGCCGCTTGCCTGCAATTTGCAGCCGACTGAAACGATCTCGTTGTTGATTGGAGTACAGAATACATGAAGCGCTGTGATCGCTTCATGCCAGCCGGAGCGTTTCAGACTTCATTCCCGCCGCAGAATCCGTTCCGTCAGTAGATTGCCCCACCACGATCCCATAAATTCGCGCTTCAGGGCGACGGGGTCGTAGGCGGGGCTCTCCGCCCACGCCATGAAGGCGTCGACATCGGCGAGCGACACGCCAGCGGTGCGGGCATGTTCGAGGTAGCGCTCGAGCGCATAGTCGATGACGCCGGTCTTGCCCTGCCGCACATGGCCGTAGCGGAATGACAGCTGCTGGCGCATCGCCTCATCGAGCGCAACGCCTTCTTCGAAAAAGAGGTAGAGGGTTGCGGCGATGCCGACGCGGTCCGCGCCGGACTTGCAGTGCATCAGGGCCGGATACTCGATCTCGCCGAACAGGGCGCGCAGGCGCTTCAAGAACTCCTTGGGCGGCGCCTCGCGCGAGAAAGCCCGCAAGGGAATGTGGCGCACGCGGGCCTTCGCGCAGGCCTCCTCTTCAAGGAAGAGAAAGCCGCTGGGCTTGTCGCCGCGCAGGTTGACGATCGTTCTGACGCCGCGCGCCGCCCAGCGCGCGATCTCCGCCGGCGAGGGCTGGTGCGAACGCCAGAGCTTGCCGGGCGCGACCTCATGGACGTTGCGGTGGAACAGCCGGATCAGTCCGTGATCGGCGAACATGAGCTCGCGCACCGCGCGGCGGCGGCCGGCTTCGGTCGCGAAGTCCTCGCGCGTAAGGGGCTTGCCCTCAGTGATCGTCGCCATCGGGATCAAGCAGCCGATGTAGGTGCACGATGAAATAGCGCATATGCGCATTGTCGATCGTCGCCTGCGCCTTCGCGCGCCAGGCGCGTTCGGCCTCCGCATAGTTCGGATATAGGCCGACAATGTCCACCGCGGAGAGGTCTCGGAATTCGGTTCCGTCGAGATCCTTGAGTTCTCCGCCCAGAACGAGATGCAGGAGCTGTTTTGCCGCCGGGGCCGGCTTGGCGGTTTTTGTTTTCGACTTGGCGGTTGATTTTGCTGCCTTGGCCATGAGCGCTCCGGGTGGGTCAGTCGCCGGCGATGGTCATCTCGCCGACGAGAAGCGACGGCGCGTTGACGGCGCCCGTGAATTCAAGATCGTCGGCGGGAACGAGCGACTTGAACATGTCGAGGATATTGCCTGCGACCGTGATCTCGCTGACGGCGTGCGCGATGGCGCCGTTCTCGAACCAGAAGCCGGCGCAGCCGACGGAGTAGTCGCCGGTGTTGGAGTTGACCTGAGGCCCGAACATGTCGGTGACGAGGAGGCCCTTGCCGGCCTGCGCCATCAGCGCCGCCCGCGAAACCCGTCCGTTTTCGAGGTAGAGATTCGTCGGGCCCGACCCTGGCGGTCCGCCGACGCCGCGCGTTGCGCGCCCATTGGTCGCGAGCTTGAGCTGGCGCGCCTGCGAAGAGTTCATGATCCAGTCGGCGAGCACGCCGTCGTCGATGAGCTTTATCACGCCGGCCGCGACGCCCTCGCCGTCGAAGGGGCGCGATCCATGGCCGCGCTTCATATGCGGATCGTCGATGACGTTGACGCCGCGCGGAAAGACGGCGGCGCCCTTCTTGTCTTTGAGGAATGAAACGCCGCGCGCGATGGCCGCGCCGTTCGCGGCGCCGGCTAACGTGGAAAGCAGGGAGCCGGAGAGACGTCGGTCGTAAATGACCGGCGCGGTCTGGCTCTTGATCCGTCTCGGGGACAACCGCTCGACCGCCCGAGCCCCCGCGCGCGCGCCGATCGCCTCAGGCTCGCGCAGGTCGGCGACGTATCTCTTCGAGTCCCAATCGTAATCGCGCTCCATGCCGTTGGCGTCCTCGGCGATCACGGTGACGGAGAGCGAGTGGTGGGATCCGCGAGAGACGCCGAAGAACCCGCTCGACGTCGCGAACCACTTCGCGCCCTCGCCATAGCTGGCGCCGGCGCTGTCGGAGTTGACGACGCCCGTGACGGCGAGCGCCGCCTCTTCGCAGGCGGCCGCGCGCTGTTTCAGCATCGAAGTGTCGGGCTCTGCAAAGTCGCCGGCTTCAAGATCGGGAAAAGGCGGCTTCGCGAGTCGATCGACGGGCGCGAGGCCGCAATAAGGGTCCTCAGGCGCCGTCTTCGCCATGGCCGCGCAGCGCTCGACTAGCTCGGCGAGGGCGGGCTTGGAGAAATCAGTCGTGGAAACCGACGCCTGTCGCTTGCCCGTCAGAATGCGCAAACCGAGGTCCCGGCCTTCGGAGCGCTCGACGTCCTCAAGCTTGCCGAGCCGCCAGGTGACGCCGGACGAGACCGAACGGTAGATGACGGCGTCGGCTGCATCGGCGCCGGCGCGCCGGGCGGATGCGATCAGGTGGTCAAGAATGATCTGGGCGTCGCTGTCGTTCATGCGCGCGAAATAGAGGGTGCGGCACGATGATGCAACGCCGGCGGCTTTGACCGGTTCAGCGCGGCGTTTCTGGTTAGACTTCCCGCGCCGCCCCCTCGCCCCATTCCTTCATGGCGGGCAGCGCGAACATCATGTCGCGCCATTCGGCGGCGCGCGGCGGCAGCGCCACCGGACCATAGGTGACGAAGCGCGAGACGACCGGCGCGTACATGGCGTCGGCGATCGAAAAGCGGCCGAACAGGAACGGGCCGCCACCGCTTTCCTTCTCGCCCCAGCGCGCGCGTGCGCCTTCCCAGATGGCTGCAATCCGCGCGATGTCGGCCCTGACCGCGTCGGGCTGGATGTGACGCATCCCCTGCCGCGAGAAGTTCATCGGCCATACCGTGCGCAGGGCGGAAAAGCCCGAATGCATCTCCGCCGAGATCGCGCGCGCCTCGGCGCGTGCGGCCTTGTCCTCAGGCCAGAGTCGCTTTTCGGGAAAGCTCTCGGCGAGATACTCGGCGATGGCGAGCGAGTCCCATATCGCCGTCTCACCGTCGACGAGGCAGGGCACCAGCCCTGTCGGGGCGTGCTTTAGCATCTCCGAGCGCGTCTCGGGGCGGCCGAAGCGAATCATATTCTCCGTAAACGGAATTCCGGCCTGCTTGAGGAGGAGCCAGGGACGCAGCGACCATGAGGAGAGATTCTTGTCGCCGATGTGCAGGGTCATGGTCACGGGGCGCGTCCTTCGAAAAATGCGGCGATCCAGCCGCTAAGGAGATCGCTGTCGGTTCGCCGGGTCAACAAGGAGGCCCGGGCCGCGTCATAGAGGCCTTGCGCGAAGCGCTCCTTGCGCAGGTCGAGCAGGGCCCGCGCGTATTCCGCCGAAAACTCCGGATGCATTTGGAACGACACGGCCGGCCCCTGCGCGTAGGAGAGCGCCGCATGCGGGCAGAAATCCGACGCCGCCAGCGTGCGGGCGCCCGGCGGCGGCGAGACGACCTGGTCCTGATGCGAGGCGACGCAGGCGATGCGCGCCGCCGCGGGCCGCATCCAGTCTTCCACGCCGCGAACCTCATAGTCATGGACGCCGACGCCCCAGCCTTTTTCAGATGTTTCGACCCGGCCGCCGAACGCCTCGGCCATCAGTTGATGGCCGAAACAAATCCCCACGCTCGGCCGGCGCGCCGATGCAGCGCGCCGCACCAGGTCCTTCAGCGGCTCGATCCAGGGATGGCCCTCATAGACCGCAGCCGGCGAGCCGGTGATGAGGAGCCCGTCAAACTCGGCCGGCGCCGGCAGGATCGGGTCCGGCGCCGCCTTGATGGCGACAAAGCTGAGGCGACGGGAATGGGGCGCGAGCAGCCGCTCAAGCATGCGCGGATAATCGCCATGAGCGGCGATGAGCGCCGCCGGCGGCGCCCCGGTTTCAAGGATGGCGATGCGCAAAGCTCGACGATTCCTCACAAGGAAAGCGCCCGCGCTCGGCGCGCGGGCGCTCCATCAAACTCGGTCGGCTGGCGTCAGAACAGATCGATCGCCTTGCCCGGATTGGATTTGTCGTAGGCCTCCACGGCGTTGATGAAGCCCTGGACGTAGTGAGACGGCGCGGAGGCCGACATCGAGCCGTCCTGGCCTTTTAGCGTCACTTTGAGGCCGCTGGTCTTGGCGGCAGCGATGGAATTGGCGTCGAGCTTTACGGCGACCATCTCATCGACGCGGCAGTTTTTGGCGTAGGCGCGGCACGATGTTCCGGCGCGGCCCATGGGGACCGCATGAAGCGTCGCGCCGGTGCTATCGGTCGCCTCCTTGACGCCGGCAACGTCGGACGCAAGTTCGAGCTTGTAGGACCAAGCGCCGTCGAGGCTGCGGGTTCCCGACAGGAGCCAGGTTTTGCCATTGGCTGTCATCGTCGGCCCTTTAGCCGTCACGACGCCGGACATTTCTTCCTTGAACTTGGTCTGAGATTCGACTTGACCTGCCGTAGTCAAGGCCGGCGACCCCGGTTGGACCGAGGCGCACGCCGCCAAAGCCAGCGTTGCAAGGCTGGCGACCAGAATTCTCATGACTTCCTCACCCCTAAAATCCCGGACCACTATGGCCCTCGGGACGCCTTTTTAACCATGGGTGCGGCCAGGGGAGCAACAATAGGCTTGCACGTGGCTGCTCGGGAATTGGCGGGGGGCGCGGCATGGCGGCAACACGGTGACAATTACGCAACAAGCTCACGGGTTTGACATCTTCACCAAGTGGGTTTGTTGACTCCGGAAGGGCTTCGTAAAATTGTAATAAGTAGACAGGCGGATTTTGGGGCAGGCGAGGGCGACAGACCCTCCGCGTCAGTTTTCGCCGGGCAAGCAGGGAACAGAGGGCTCATATCATGAGAAAGACCAAGCGCGCGTTCGCGTTGCGTGCATTTCTGGCGGCGAGCGTGTCGACCGTCGCCATGACGTCGTTTGCGGTCGCGCAAGACCCGGCGGACGATGAGGAAGAGGCGGCAAAGGACGAAATCGTCGTCACAGGTTCTCGTATCGGCCGCGGCGCGCTCGACGCGCCCCAGCCCCTGCAGCAGTTCACGGGAGAGGACATCACGCTGTCGGGCGAACCGAACATCGTCGACTACCTCGCCGACGTCCCGGCCCTGCAAGGCTCCACTGTTCCGGAAGACACCACGGGCGCCGGTCTCGGCGACGGCGGCCTGTCGCTCCTCAACCTGCGCCAGCTCGGCTCGGCCCGCACCCTCGTTCTGGTCGACGGCCGCCGGCATGTCGGGGCCAACCCGGGCACATCCTCGGTCGACGTCGACTCGATCCCGCGGCTTCTCATTGAGAGCGTCGATGTCGTCACCGGCGCGAACTCCGCCGTCTACGGCGCGGACGCCGTGTCCGGCGTCGTCAACTTCGTTCTCAAGGACGACTTTGAAGGGCTGACGGTCGATGCGGCCGGCGCGTCGATCGCTCAAGGCTTCGAGGGCTACAACTATCGCGCCTCGCTGCTCGCCGGCAAAAATTTGTTCGACGACCGGATGAACATCTATGTCGCCGCGGAATATGAAAACAGCGACGAAATCAAGCAGGGCCAGCTCGACCTCGACATCGCGGATTCGCGGCTAGTCAACGTCGATCTCGACTTCACCGGTCAGATCAACGACGGAGTCCTCGACAACGTGGCCGTCTTCGGCAATTTGCGCACGATCTCGCGTCCGACGGGCGGCATCTTCACCCTCGGCCACGACATCCGGCAGAACGGCATCCAGAACAACGTCAACGTGCCGTTCGTCTCGTGCTCTACGACGAGCGTGACCTCCGGCAACTGCTTCATTATCGACCCGCCCTTCTCGTCGCTGTTCGGTCCGGGCGGCACGGTCATTACGCCGAACTACGGCACCTTCCGCTCGCCGACCGGTTCGCTGCGAACCCTGGTCCAGAACGGCTCGGGCGATCCGTTCTCGCTGTTCCAGGCATCCCAGCTTCCGGAAGCCGAAGCCATGCGCTTCCAGGCGGGCATGAAATTTGAGCTGACGAACAACATCGAGTTCTTCGCCGAAGGCAAATATGTCGATGAAGACGTGCTGGACAACTTCCAGCCGGCCTTCTTCGACGTTCAGTTCGAAACCACCGGCGTTGCGCCGACGTCGCTGACGGCGCCGAACCAAGATACGTTCGCCTTCCCGCAGCCCGGCGGGTTCCTGACGTCGCTCAACCAGTTCCGTCTGCGGATCTTCAACACGCCCGGCAACGTCAACCCGCTGATTCCCGCCTCGATCGTCTCGGCGATCGCCGCGAACACGCGGACGACCTACGCGTCGAACACCTGCTCGCCCGACCCCGTCACCGGTCTTTGCACCAACCCGCTGTTCTACACGCCGACGGGCTCTGTCGCGTTCCCGGTCGGCCAGATCCGCGTATTCACGACCGATTACGGCGATCGCCCGCAGGACCTTAACCGCACCACCTATCGTGCGGTCGGCGGCTTCCGCGGCTCGATGGATCAGTTCGGCTTCATCGACAACATGAACTGGGAAGTCGGCTACACCTACGGCTCGGTCAGCGATGAGAACCGCGAATTCGGAACGATCGACGTGTTCCGGTTCGCCAACTCGCTCGACGTCGTGCCGAACACAGCCGCGACCCCGAGCCTCGGGCCGGTCGGCACGCCGGTTTGCCGCGTCAAGGTGCTGGCGGCCCTCGGCCTTTTCGGCTTCAGCCCGACCGATCCATATGTGGCGGAATGTATTCCCGGCAGCCTCTTCGGCGCGGGCGGCCTCACCCCAACGGCTCCCTACGTCCTGACGGATCTCGGCCGCACCAACAAGAACGCCCAGCATGACGTTCTGGCGTTCATGTCCGGCGACCTGTTCGATCTCTGGGGCGCCGGCCCCGTGCAGTTCTCGCTCGGCGGCGAATGGCGTCGTGAATCGACGCAAGGGACGGTCGACTATGCGCCGACCGATCCGCGCACGCTGTTCGCCAATACCGGCCTCGACTTCCCGAAGACCTCGTTCGGCGTGAAGGAAGGCTTCTTCGAAGCCCGGATCCCGCTTCTTGCCGACAGCTTCATCGCGCAGAGCCTCGAAGTCGGCGGCGCGGTCCGCGTCTCGGATTATTCCTCGATCGGAACCACGACGACGTGGAACACCAACGCAGTGTGGGAATGGAACGACCAGGTGACGCTGCGCGGCACCTACGGCGTCGCCGTTCGCGCGCCGAACCTGTCGGAACTGTTCTCGCCGCCGGGCCAGACCTTCCTGCAGATCACCGACCCCTGCTCGCAGCCGGTCATTCTCGGGACGGTCGATGCGACCATCCGGAACAACCGCATCGCCAACTGCGCGGCGCAGGGCATTCCGAACACCTATGTAGACCCGAACCCGGGCTCGTCGAACGCCGGACAGCAGGGCGGCAACTCCCTCCTGAAGGCTGAAAAGTCCCGGAGCTGGACGGCGAGCCTGATCTACCAGCCGGAATGGCTCGACCGCTTCTCGATGGTCGTCGATTTCTACGGGATCGAGATCACTGACGCGATCGCCAACCCGTCGATCCAGGCCCTCGTCAACGGCTGCTATGACGGCACCAGTCTCAACGCCAACTTCTGCAGCCTGTTCACGCGCGATCCTGGGACCTTCGAGATCAACTTCTTCAACCTCTCGCCGGTCAACTTCCAGGCCCTGAAGGCGCGCGGCATCGACTACGCCTTCAAGTTCGGCTTCGACCTCGCCGACGACTGGGGTCAGGGCGGCTTGATCCCCGGCTCGATCGACTTCAGCCTGCGCGGCTCTTATGTCATGCACCGCGTCGACTTCGTGAACGTGTCCGATCCGAACGATCAGACCGAACTCGACGGCACGGTCAATTTCCCCAAGAACCGGTTCCTCGTCACTACGGCGTGGAATTACGGCAAGTTCCGCCTTGCGCACGACCTCGACTACTTCACGAGCCAGGACTTCGAGGAGGCCGAATCCTACATCGGCAACGAAGACTCCGGCTTGCAAGTCTACCGCAAGACGGGTTCGTGGACCCAGCACGACCTCACGGCCAGCTACGAGTTCAACGACAACTTCTCGTTCCGCGCGGGCGTCGTGAACCTGTTCGACAACGAGCCGCCGCTGCGCGTGCTCTACAACGACCTCTGGGATCTCTGGGGCCGCCGCTACTTCATCGGCGCGACCGCGAACTTCTGATCGGTCGTCCGAAGACTTCGGAAAGGGCCCCGCGCGGGGCCCTTTCTTTTTTGCGGACGGGGGCTAAGAGCCTCCCCATGGCCTACCGATCCCTTCGCGACTTCATTGCGCGCCTCGAAAGCGTCGGCGAACTGAAGCGCGTCGCCGAGCCGGTCTCGGTCGTCCTCGAAATGACGGAGGTTCAAACGCGCCTTCTCGCCGAGGGCGGGCCGGCGGTGCTGTTCGAAAAACCGGTCCGCGAAGACGGGCGCGTCTGCGACATCCCGGTGCTCGTAAACCTCTTCGGCACGGTGAAACGGGTCGCAATGGGCGTGACGCTCGGCGGCAGGGAACGCACGACCGCGGCCGAGCTAAGAGAGGTGGGCGAAATGCTCGCCTTCCTGCGCCAGCCCGAACCGCCAGGCGGCCTTAAGGAGGCGCTAGGGCTTCTGCCGCTCGCGCGCCACGTGCTGGCGATGGCGCCTTCGCGCCGCGCCTTCGGCGCGCCCTGTCAGGAAGTCGTGCTGACGGGCGCCGATATCGATCTTGGCCGCCTGCCGATCCAGACCTGCTGGCCCGGCGAGCCGGCGCCGCTCATCACCTGGCCGCTTGTCGTCACAAAAGGTCCGTCAGCGGACAAAGAGGACGGCTTCAATCTCGGCATCTACCGTATGCAGAAGATCGCCCGCGACAAGACTGTCATGCGCTGGCTGAAGCATCGCGGCGGCGCGCAGCACCACCGGCGCTGGGGCGAATCGAAACGCGATCCGCTGCCCGCCGCCGCCGTCATCGGGGCCGATCCCGGAACTATTCTCGCGGCAGTGACGCCCGTACCGGATACGTTGAGCGAGTATCATTTCGCCGGGCTGCTGCGGGGCGCCAGGGCCGATCTCGTCGACTGCAAAACTGTGCCGCTGAAAGTCCCGGCGGAAGCCGAGATCGTGCTTGAGGGTCATGTTTCGCTTGATGAGCATGCGGACGAGGGTCCCTATGGCGACCACACCGGCTACTACAACTCGGTTGAGCGCTTCCCGGTTTTCACCATCAGCGCCATCACCATGCGCCGCGAGCCGATCTATCTTTCGACTTTCACGGGCCGCCCGCCGGACGAGCCGAGCGTCCTCGGCGAGGCGCTCAACGAGGTCTTCATTCCGCTCCTGCGCCAGCAGTTCCCCGAGATCGTCGATTTCTGGCTGCCGCCCGAGGGCTGCTCCTACCGCATCGCCGTCGTGTCGATGAAGAAAGCCTATCCCGGCCAAGCCAAGCGCGTGATGATGGGCGTATGGTCGTATTTGCGCCAGTTCATGTACACGAAGTGGATCATCGTCGTGGACGACGACATCGACGCCCGCGACTGGAAGGACGTGATGTGGGCGCTCTCGACCCGCATGGATCCGGCGCGCGACATCACGCTGATCGAGAACACGCCGATCGACTATCTCGATTTCGCGTCGCCGCAGTCGGGGCTCGGCTCCAAGATCGGCCTCGACGCCACCAACAAATGGCCGCCGGAGACGACACGCGAATGGGGCGTGAAAATCCGCATGAGCGAGGATGTCGTCCGCCGCATCGACGATCTATGGGCCCGGCTCGGCCTGCCGGGATCGGGCAAGTCCATCTGGTGAGGGCAGGGCGATGGGCAATGGCCCGTCGGCGAGTTAGACTGGCGCGTCTGTCGTAACTGAGCGACAGCCGGACAGTCACGCCCCGGTCGCCATTCGCCCTTTGCCCCTCCTGCAGAAAACCATCCTTCAAGTGGTCCCGGAGCTGAACTCCGGCGGGGCCGAGCGCTCGACGCTGGAAATGGTCGAGGCGATCGTCGGCGCCGGCGGTCGCGCGCTGGTGGCGACGAGCGGCGGCCGTCTCGAAGCGGAGATCGCCGCCGTCGGCGGCGCCGTGTTCCGGATTCCCGTTCATTCCAAGAATCCCGCGACCATCTGGGCCAATGCCGGCCGCCTCGCCCGCCTGATCGAAGATGCGCAAGTCGATCTCGTTCATGTGCGCAGTCGAGCGCCCGCCTGGAGCGCGCTCTGGGCCGCCCGGAGAACGGGCAAGCCGCTCGTTTCCACTTATCACGGCGCCTATTCTGCAAGGGGGCCGGCCAAGCGGCTCTACAATTCGGCCATGGTCCGCGCCGACCGCGTGATCGCCAATTCGGCCTATACGGCGAAAGCGGTCCGGGCCGAATACAGCCTCGATCCGGGGCGACTGCGCGTCATCCCGCGCGGGGCCGACCTCGACGTTTTCGATCCGGTAAAGGTTGAGCCGGGGCGGCTGGCGGGGCTGGACGCATGGGGCGCGCGCGATGGAGCATTGCGACTCCTGCTTCCCGCGCGGTTAACCTTCTGGAAAGGGCAGGACATCGCCGTGCGCGCCGCCGATCTGATCAAAAAGCGGCGTCTGGCAGCCACTGGCGAAGCGCCGCTTTTGCGGCTAATTTTCGCGGGGGACGCACAAGGCGCCGGCGACTTCGCCGGACGTTTGCGGCGCGAAACGAGAGACCGAGGGGTCGAAGACATGGTGGGACTGGTCGGCCATTGCGCCGACATGCCGGCCGCTTATGCGTGGGCCGATGCGGTGCTGTCGCCGGCGACTCTGCCGGAGGCGTTCGGTCGCGTCGCGGCTGAAGCCGGCGCCATGCGCAAGCCGGTGATCGCGTCTGATCTCGGCGGCCAGCGCGAGACCGTGATCGACGGCGTCACCGGCTTCCTGACGCCGCCTGGCGACGTCGCGGCGCTCGCCGACGCGATCGAGGCCGTCGAGCGGATGAGCGTGGCCGGACGCGCAGCGATGGGCGCGCGCGCACGCCGTCACATTGAAGCGAATTTCAGCGCCAATCGCATGCGCGAGGCGACGCTCGCGGTCTACGCTGAGCTGCTGGGGTAGAGGATCGACGCATCAATGAGCCGCAAATCCGAAAATATTCTCATCATCAAGGCCGACAGCCTTGCGTCCTTCGTTCAGGCCGAGCCCTTGTTCGAGGCGATTCGCGACGCCAATCCGCATGCGAAGATCAGCCTCCTGACGACTCCGGCCCTGCAACGGGTCGCTCGCGCGGCGCCCTACTTCGACCAAGTGGCGGCGCTCCCGGACTTCAAGGTGGTCGAAGCCAAGCAGGCCTTCATCAGACAGCTCAAGGGCGCCCATTTCGCCCGCATCTTCGATCTGTCGGCGGATGAAGAATCGGCCAAGCTGAAGGTGGCGCTGGGACCATTCGGTCCGAAATGGTTCTCGTATGATCCGGGCGCCAAGAAACGGGTCCGCCGCGGACTTGGCGAAGCGCTTCCCGACAATTCGCGCTTCTATGCCGAGACCGGCGTCAAGACGCCCACGCGCCTCCCTGATTTCAAGTGGGCCCTCTCGGCGCGCAAGGACTCCGCGAACATGCAGCCCTCGTGGTTCGGCGTCTCCGGCGATTTCGGCCTGCTGCTGCCGGGGCCCGATCCCGAACGCCGATGGCCGGCGTCCCACTATGCGCAGCTTGCCCGCAAGATCGCGCAGGCGCGCATGATGCCGGTCCTCGCCGGGGGCAAGGACCTTCACGGCATAGGCGACGAAGTTTCCAACGAGGCGCCCGAGATCGTCGATCTGACCGGCAAGACCGACCACCTGCAGCTGTCCGCGCTCGCGCATGAGGCCGCTTTTTTTGTGAGCGACAGCGCCGAGGAGATGCATCTCGCCCTCAGCGTCGGTTGCGCCGGCGTGGTTCTGCGCAAGTCGGCGGAAGGAGCCGCGCCGGCGACCGGCCGCCATATTGTGACGCTGACCGCGCAAGAGCACCTTGGCGAGGCGAGCGCCGATTTCGTGTGGCGGACGCTCATCAATATGGGCCTCGTTCCGAACCAGAACGCGCGGCCCCAGCCCCAGCCCCGCAAGGTCGTCCGTTGATCGAGCGGCCGGTTCGCCTATATCTCTGCCCGCCTCGTTGCGCGGTCCTCAAGACCCGCGAACAAGACCGCCGTTGAAGCTGAAAAAGGAGAAGACCCATCCCCCGCAGACCGACCGCCGCGCCGCCGCCCAAATCCGATGGAGGGCCGCGCGTCAATGAAGAAATTCGCGTGCCGAACGTTCTTCTGATCGATCACACTGGCGAGAAATCCGGCGTCGTCCCGACCGCGCGCGCGCTCGAAATGGCGCAGGCGGTGGGCCTCGACCTTGTCGAAGTCTCGCCCGGCACCACCCCGCCGGTCTGCAAAATTCTCGATTTCGGGAAGTTCAAATACCAACAGCAGAAGAAGAAGGCCGAGGCCAAGAAGAAGCAGAAGGTCGTCGACATCAAGGAGATCAAGATGCGGCCGAACATCGACGACCATGACTACGAAGTGAAAGCCAAGGCGATGCGCCGCTTTTTCGACGAGGGCGACAAGGTTAAGGTGACGCTGCGCTTTCGGGGCCGCGAGATGGCCCACCAGGAGCTGGGCATGAAGCTGCTCGACCGCGTCAGGACCGACTTCGATGAGATCGCCAAGGTCGAGCAGACGCCCAAGCTCGAAGGCAAGCAGATGATGATGGTTCTCGCGCCGCGCTAGCCGCGTCCCCGGAACTCGCCCGCCTGGCGAAACTCGGGCGATTGCGACTATTGAGCCCTCTCAGAGGCCGGCGATGTTTTCGTTGGCGCGTCGATTGCTTAAAAACTGCTGACCCTGCGCCGACTTGAGCGACTCCAATCCTCGCGCCGGGCGGACTGCGCCGTTCCGGGACGGCGCCGGGTAGGGTGTTATGGAGGTTGCGTTCGAGGATTGGATGCTGTCGGCGGCGGCGCTGGCGCTCGGCCTTTGCCTTGGCTGGATCTTCTGGGGCATGCGCCGAGGCGCCGAAGCTGCGTCCGAAGACGGCGTCAAGTCAGGCGAAACATCGGCGCCCGCCGCCGGAGGCACGTCGTCCGATCCCGGGACTGATATGTCCGGCGCGCCGCTCGAAGCGAGAGCCGCACCCCCCCCGACGGCGCCGGGCGAGGAGAGGCTCGGCGACATCGAACGAGAGCTTAAAGAGGCGCGCGCGCTCCTTGAAGAAGGCGAAGAGGAACTCCGCCTTTTCGGCGAGGAGCTCGCCGAACTCGACGCTGCGATCAAGCGGGCCAGCGGGCGCCTGAGGCTCCTCTTCCGCGAAATCCGCCAGCGCGCGCTTGGCGGCGATGTGCGGGACGACGACTGAATCTGGCGCAGGCCGACCGCGCGCGCCATGATGGCGAAGTTTGGAGGCATCATGACCGACGCCGGTTCCCTGGCCAATCAGGCCGGTATCGCAGCAACTCTCATCGCGCTCACCTCATTCATGCATGCATTGTTCGTTTCGGCGGCGGCCGTCGTTCTGCGCGCGGAAGCACGGCCCGCAGCCGGTCTGTTCCGGTTCCTCAGGGACGCTGTAACCCTTATGGCCCTGTCGCTCTGGCTCGTTGCCGCGCACGCCGTTGAGATCGGCGTTTGGGCCGAAGCCTACCGACGGCTGGGCCTGCTCGGCTCCCCGGAAGAGGCCTATTATTTTGCCGCCGTGTGCTTCACGACGCTCGGTTTCGGCGACGTGCTCCTGCCGGAGGGATGGGGACTCCTCGCCGGCGCCAACGCCGCCAACGGCTTTCTGCTTTTCGGGTTGTCGGCCGCCTTCCTCGTGGAGGCGACGTTGAAACTTCGATTGGCCGCCACGGGGCGATAGCGCGCTCACGCGGCTTCGGCCGCCTGCGTCTTGCGCGGCGAAGCCGCGAACAGGAGCGTCAGCAGCGCCGATCCGGCAAGCAGGGAGCTGAGCGCGAAGGGAGCCCCCGGAAAATAAATTGGCGCGCCGTGCGGAAACAGCGTGACGCCGGCGATTTCGTAAGGCTCGCCCGGACTGATGAAGGCGGAGAATATCTGAGTCATGGCCCAGGGGCTGATGATCATCGAAAGGCCGTTGACTGCGCCAAGCGCCCCCTGGAGCTCTCCTTGCGCATTAGCGGGCAGCGCCCGCGACATGATCGCCTGCAACGCGGGGATCGTGAAGCCGCTGAGCGCTCCGACAAGAACGAGCGGGTAGATCATCCAGCCCTCGGGGACGAAAGCGTAGGCGACATGGCAGGTTGTTGCGATGGAAAGGCCGAGGATCGCCGTCCGCCGCTCGGCGAGCCTGCGCACGACGATGCGGGTTAGGCCGCCCTGAACCAGCGCGGCGGCCCCGCCGACCGCCATCAGGGAAAGACCGATCTCGCTCGGGCTCCAGGCGAACCGCTCCTCCGCGTAATAGGCCCATATGGACGGAAAGGCCCAGTGGCCGAGTTGGTAGAGCAGCATCGCGACCGCGATCGGAAAAATGGCGGGATAGCGCCGGAACTGGTTGAAGCTGCCGAAGGCGTTGGCGCGGCGCCAGTCGAAGGCCCTCCGGTGTTCCTCCTTCAGGGTCTCCGGCAGGAAAAAAAGTCCGTAAACGAAGTTGATCGCCCCGAGCGCCGCGACGAAATAGAAGGGCGCGCGCGGCCCGAAATGATCGGCGAGCAGGCCGCCGAGGCCGGGGCCGATGATGAAGCCGAGGCCGAAAGCCGCGCCCATCATGCCGAAGTTCGCAGCACGTTTTTCCGGGGGCGTGATGTCGGCGACATAGGCATTGGCGGTCGAGAAAGTGGCGGCGAACGCGCCCGCCAGCGTACGTGCGGCGACCAGAAGCGCCATGCTCGGCGCGAGCGCCATCAGGAGGAAATCGATCGAATACGCGCCGAGCGAACCGAGGAGCACGGGCCGGCGCCCGTACCGGTCCGATAGCGCGCCCATGACCGGCATCATCAAGAACTGCATGGCGGCGTAAACGAGCGTCAGCACGCCGCCCCAGCGCGCTGCGTGCGACAGATCCTCGCCGCTCACCGCCATGATGAGCTTCGGCATGACCGGCATGACGACGCCCATGCCGATCATGCTGAGAAGCACGGTAGTGAATATGAAGAAGATTGCGGAGCGGCCCGGCTCTCGAACCATTTCAGGGATCCTAGATGTCCGTGTATTCGGGTTCCGGCTTGCCGCCGTCGATCGGCGTGATCTTCAGCGCCGTGATCTGGTTGCGCCGCCGCCTCAGGATGTGGAAGCGGAAGCCGTGGAATGAGAAGGTCTGGCCGACCTCGGGTATCGACTGCGCCTCGTGTATGACGAGGCCGGCGACAGTGACGGCCTCGGCGTCAGGCAGCGTCCAGTCCATCGCCTTGTTGAGATCGCGGATCGTCACGTCGCCATCGACATTGATCGAGCCGTCGGCCTGCGGGCGCACGCCTTGGACCGGGCTGTCGTATTCGTCCTCGATCTCGCCGACGATCTCCTCGAGAATATCCTCGAGTGTGACGAGCCCCATCAGCGCGCCATACTCGTCGACGACCAGCGCGAAGTGCTCCTGCTTGGTCTTGAAGTTGTCGAGCTGCTCGGCGAGGGTCGTCGTTTCCGGCGTGAAATAGGGCTCGCGCGAGATGGCGGCGAGATCGATTCGCGCGGAGTCGCCCTCCGCGTCCCACAATGCCTTCAGCAGGTCCTTGGCGTGCAGGACCCCGACAATGTTCTCCGCATCGCCGCGATGGATCGGCAGGCGCGTAAACTTGCTCTTGAGCGCCTGCGCGATCGCCTGCTCCGTCGGCTGATCGAGATCGACCATCTCCATCGACTTGCGGTGGACCATGATCTCCTCGACCCGGATCTCCTCAAGATCGAGCGCGCCCCGGATGAGGTCGCGCGCCTCTTTCTCGACGCGGCCCTCCGCGTGGTGGAGTTCAAGGGCGCCGCGCAATTCGTCGGCCGGCGACAGCACGGGATTCTCCGCGCCGATATCGATGCCGATAAGGCGCAACGACCAGCGGATGACGGATTTCAGCAGCGCCGTGAAGGGCGCGAAGACGAGGACGATCCAGCGCATGATCGGCGCGACGGTCATGGCCATCGCCTCAGGACGGGTGATCGCGGCCGTCTTCGGCAGGACCTCGCCGAAGACGAGGGTGAGAACCGTCATCACCAGCGTCGCCACGGCGATTCCGGAGTCGCCGAAGAGGTCGAGGAAGAGCACGGTCGCGAGCGCGGCGGCCAGGGTCTGAACCAGATTGTTGCCGAGCAGAATCGCGCCGATCAGCCTTTCCCTGTCGCGAATGAGGATATTGACCCGGCGCGCGCGGCGATTGCCGTCGAGTTCAAGCTTGTGCATCTGAGCACGCGACGCCGCGGTCAGCGCCGTCTCCGACCCGGAGAAGAACGCCGAAGCCAGAAGCAGCACGAAGATGACGATGCCGGTCAGTGCGGATGAACCGCCGTCCATGAGATGTTCAGGCCCTTTCAACCGTCTTGGTTTCGAGAAATCTCAAAAGCCGGCTTTCGTCCACGCCCTGCGCAACGAAAGCCTCGCCGATTCGGCGAGCCAGGATCAGCGTCATGGCCCCGCCGGAAGATTTCTTGTCGACGCGCATGCGCGCGAAGAGCGTGTCCGCGGTCGCGCCGACGGCCGCAGGTCCCTCGATCCCGGCCGGCAAGCCCGCCGCGTGCAGGTGGCTCTTGAGGCGCGCGGCGTCGCTCCGCTCGCACAAGCCTTCGGCGGCAGAGAAATCGAACGCGAGCCCCAGGCCCGCGGCGACGGCCTCGCCATGCAGCAGCCTGTCTGAAAACCCGGCCGCGGCTTCGAGGGCGTGGCCGAAGGTATGGCCGAAATTGAGCAGCGCGCGCGCGCCCCCCTCGCGCTCGTCGGCGGCGACGATGGCGGCCTTCATTTCACAACAGCGTCGCACAGCGCGCATCAGCGCCTGCGGACTGCGGGCGAGGACGTCCGGCCCATGACGCTCGAGCCAGTCGAAGAAGGCGGTGTCGCCGAGCGCGCCGTATTTGACGATCTCCGCATAGCCGGCGCGCATCTCCCGATCAGGAAGAGTCGCGAGCGCGTCGAGGTCGGCGAGCACGATCGCCGGCTGGTGAAAGGCGCCGGCGAGATTCTTGCCAGCCGCGATGTTCACCGCAGTCTTGCCGCCGACGGCGCTATCGACCTGGGCGAGCAACGTGGTTGGAATCTGCGCGAAGCGACAGCCGCGCTGCCAGACCGCCGCAGCGAAGCCGGCGAGATCGCCGACGACGCCGCCGCCGAACGCGACGATGAGGTCGGCGCGTTCGACGCCGAGTTCGGCGAAGCGATTGAGCAGGCCCTCCAGACGACGCAGGCTCTTGCTGGCTTCGCCCGGCGCGAGCGCGACAGTCTCGACGGCGATCCCGGCGCTGTTGAGCGCCTTCTTTAGTCGCCCTCCCTGAGCGCGCCGCACGTTGCGGTCAGTAACGACGAAGACGCGCGGCCGCGACAGAAGCGGCGCCAGCCGCTCGCCCGCCTGATCGAGAAGCGCCTCGCCGATGACGATGTCGTAGCTACGCGCGCCGAGCCCGACCGTGATCGACTGCACGCTCATCCGGCGGCCTGCGCCGGGGCGAGGGCGCCGGCCAGCGGCCGAAGCGCCTCGACGATGAGATCGACGGTTTTCGAATGAGGTCCAGGAGCACTTTCGACGATGAGGTCCGCCTCGGCGTAGTAGGGCGTGCGCGCCTCAAGGAGGCGGGCGAGCGTCTCCCGCGGGTCGCCGCCGCGGAGCAGCGGTCGGGTGTCGCGCCGCGTCGCGCGTTTCAGGAGCGTATCGACGTCAGCCTTGATCCAGACCGAAATCGACTGCTCCTTGATGCGACGGCGGGTCTCCGCGTTGAGGACGGCGCCGCCGCCGGTCGCCAGAACATGCGGCGGCCCCGATAGAAGGCGCGCGATCACCTGCGCCTCCCCCGCCCTGAAACTCGCCTCGCCATGGGCGGCGAACAGGTCGGCGACCGACATGCCCGCCGCCTTCTGAATCTCATCGTCGGCGTCGAAAAACCGCAGCCCGAGGCGCGGCGCAAGGCGGCGGCCGATCGTGGTCTTGCCCGCCCCCATCATGCCGACGAGCACGACAGTCCGCCCGCAGGGCAGGTCGGGCGCCTTCCGGACGGTGCGTCGTGTTGGGGGGGGCGTCATGGCGATTTCTCTAAAGAAGGCCGGTCGCCAAGGCCAGAAGTCCAGCCTGGCGTCCTGCGCAGGGACCTTTGCGCCTTTCAAACGAAGCCGGGCCTGTTAGAATGTGATTTCGGAGAGAAACCGTCGGAGAAACGGGCGCATGCGCTTCATTCTTGTCATTCTGGGGATCGCGCTTCTGGCGCTGATCGGACTGTTTGTTTACGGGCAGATGCTTGAACCTGAAACTCGTCAGATCGAGCAGGAGGCCCTCAGCAGCGGCAATGCGTAAGACTCTGTTTCTTGTGTTTCTGGCCGCGGTCGGCGCGGGAGCGGCCGCCGCACAGTCGACGACGATGGGGCGCCCGACGCCCGAGCCGGCGGCGACGGCGGCGGGCGCGCCGCCCGCCCGTGTAACAACCCC
>JACADZ010000035.1 GCA_013389105.1 Parvularculaceae bacterium
CCCCCCCCCCCCCGCG
This sequence comes from Parvularculaceae bacterium, assembly GCA_013389105.1. GTDB lineage: Bacteria > Pseudomonadota > Alphaproteobacteria > Caulobacterales > Parvularculaceae > Amphiplicatus. Next base: position 17 of record JACADZ010000035.1, read on the forward strand.
CAGTCGTGGAGGCGGCATGTCGGCCATCCAACTCATCATCGGCAAGCGGTCGCGGGATCTCGGTCTTTCGACCGTCACCTATTTTTTCGACGCGCCATGACGCATCGCGACAGTCTTGGACTGCGGCATCGCGCCATGCGGCGCGTTCACTGTCCATGTCGACGGTCTCGCGACGAGATCCTGCTCGGTCGCCGCCGAAACGGCCGAGGGCCGCGAGATCACGACGATCGAGGGCCTCGCGGCGCCCGGCGGCGTTCAGGCGGTGCGGGCGGCCTGGATCGCGCGCCAGGTCGCGCAGTGCGGCTCCTATCAGTCGGACCAGATATCAGTCGGGCCAGATCATGTCGGCCGCGTCGTTCCTCGCGATGCATCCCGACCCGACCGGCGAACAGATCGACCGGGCCATGTCCGCCAATCTCCGCCGCTGCGGCGCTCATGTGGGCGTCCGCGCGGCGATCAAGACCGCCGCCGCCAGGCTGCGGGGAGCCTGAGACGCCGGGTCTTGGCAAGATCGCGCGGCGCACCTTCCTCGTCGGCTGCAGGCTCATCTCGACGACATCATCCTCTGGGCGGCCGCCGGCGTGCCCTGCCCCTCATAGCGGCGCGCTCCTCGCCCGACGTCGACGCCCCTGCGAAGGGCGGCAATTATTCCGTAGGCGGCAACATTCCTCGATAAAACCGCATGTCATTCAACCTGACAGCCGCAAAAACGCGTCGAACATGACGACGGTCCAGAGCTCCTGGCCCATGTCCGACGCGCCGCGACGGTGCGCGGCGATCATCGCCTCGACGGCCTGAACGTCGAGGACGCCGCTGTCGCGCCAGCCGCCGCTTGCGTAAAGGCGCTCGACGGGCCCGCCCGGCAGGCGCAGCCAGTCGGCGACGGGAAGAGCGAAACCCTGCTTGCGGCGATAAAGGATCTCGTGCGGCAGGCGCCGTTCGAGCGCCGCCTTGAGGATGCGCTTGCCCTCGCCGCCGTCGAGCTTGAAGGCGGGATTAAGCCCGCCCGCCCACTCGACCAGCTTGTGGTCAAGAAGCGGCGGGCGCACTTCGAGCCCGTGCGCCATCGAGGCGCGATCGACTTTCGTCAACATGCGCCCGGGAAGCCAGGTCGCGAAGTCGGCGCGCTGCGCGGCGAGGAGCGGATGCTCGTCTTCCTCGCCCATGGCGTCGGCGACGACCGATTCCGGCGCATAGCCGCCGAGCGCGCGCTTGAAGTCGCGCGAGAGCATCCTGTCGACCCGGTCGGGGAGATTGGCGGCGATCGCATGCGCGTAGCCGACCGCGCGGCTCTTGCCGAGAGATTGCAATGTCGTCTTGAGGCGGACGGGGCGCGGGGCCCAGTCGAGTTTCGGGTAGAGAGCGCCGGCGGCGCCGAAAGTCGCCCGGCGCACAGAGAGCGGCGCGAGCGAGCGCACGCGCTCCTCGTTGACGAAAAAGGGATAGCGGCGGTAGCCGGCGAAGACCTCGTCGCCGCCATCGCCCGAAAGCGCGACCTTGACGCGCCCGCGCGCGAGCCTCGCAACCATGTAGGTCGGCAGCGCCGACGCGTCGGCGAAAGGCTCGCCATATGTCGCGGCGATGGCGTCGATCATCGCGCCGGCGTCGAGGCTCGCGACCTCTTCGCTGTGCTCGGTCGCATAGAGCGTCGCCACGAGGCGCGCTTCGGCGCGCTCGTCGAAAGCGTCTTCCGAAAACCCGATCGTGCAGGTCTTCACCGTCTCGCCTTCGAGCGCCATGGCGGAGACGACGGCGCCTGAATCGACGCCGCCGGAAAGAAAGGCGCCGAATGGCACGTCCGAGGTCATCTCGGCGCGGACGGCGTCGTCGAGCAGCGCAAGCAGTTCGTCGCGGGCGTCGTCGAAGCTCGTCGCGCGGCCCGGCCGGAATTCCGCGCGCCAGTAGCGCTCCTCGGTCGGCGGGGCGCCGCGCTGCGCCCGCAGCACGGTTCCGGGCGGCAGCTTGCGCACGCCGGCGTAGACGGATTTGGGATCGGGCACGAAGCCGTAGAGGAAGTAGTCCGCCAGCGCCTGCGCATCGGGTTTGCGATCGATGAGACCGGAGGCGACGACGGCGCCGATTTCGGAGGCGAAGACGAGGAACCCGTCCGCGGTCGTCGCATAATAGAGCGGGCGCTCGCCGATGCGGTCGCGCGCCAGGGCGATTGATTTCTCCCGCGCATTCCAGAAGCCGAACGCGAACATGCCGCGCAAGCGTTCGAGAAAGCGCACTCCCTGCCGGTCGAGTCCCTCGGCGACGACTTCGGTGTCCGAGCGAGTCCTGTGTCGCACGCCGCTCGCCTTCTGCTCGGCGGCGAGCGCCCGGTAATTGTAGATCTCGCCGTTGAAGGTGATCGCCGATCCGCTCTCGGCAAGGAGCGGCTGCGCGCCGCCCGCGACATCGATGATGGCGAGGCGGCGATGCGCTAAACCGACCCCGGGCGCCGTGAAGAAACCCTCGCCGTCAGGCCCGCGATGGCGCTGCGCGTCAGCCATGCGCTTCAGGATCGCGGGGTCGATGGCCCGGTCCGAGGCGAGGTCGAAGACGCCGGCGATTCCGCACATCAGGCCGCCCCTGTCTGCGGGAAAACCGCCGGCCTCCTCTCCCCTTCGCGCGCGGCGAGCGGGGGCAGGGAGTTCGGCGGCAAGGCGGCCGGCTTTTCGAGGCGTCCGGAGACAGGCGATGGCGCCAACGGCGCCGGCAGTCGTTCGATCGCGGCGGCGGCGACGACGGCGGCGATGGCGAACGCCAGCGGCTTCCGGCTCGACGCGGCGACCGGCGCCGCGCACGGCGTCGGCGCGGCGTCCGCAAAACGGCGGGCGGCGAGCAGCGCGGGCACGAGCAGAACGCCGTACAGCGCCCAGCCGAAGAGAAGATGGTCGGCGGCGAGTTCGATGCGCCCGCCGCTCCACTCCGTCAGCGCAATGACGAGGAAGATGCGCAGGAAGTTGGCGAGGACGGCGAGCGCGCCCAGCGCCGCGACGAGAACCAGGCGCTTCTTCCAGCCGCGCAGGGAGAGCGCGCCGTAGACCGACGCGATGATCAGCGACGCAAGCAGGAAGTTGAGGCCGGCGCAGCCCTCCGCGATCTCAAATCGCCCGGTCGCGGTCGAAAGGATGAGCCCGTCGCGCGCCGTTTCGACGCCGGCGAAGTCAAGGCATGAGGTTACGACGCCGGCGGCGGCGGCCTGCAGCGTCGGGGCGAGCGACGTCCCGAACGGAACCATGAAATAGAGCATCGCCAGCGGGAAGGCGCGCGCCTTCGCCCAGCCGGGTCCAAAAGCGAGGACCGCGCCGGCGATCAGCAGGCTGACAAACGCGATCTGCTCGATGATGTTGGCGGAGAGGGCTCTCCCCGCGAGCCACAGGGCGCACGAGACTGCGACCGCGGCGAGCGCGCCCCGGTTGCAGTTTGCGGCCGCGTCCGGCGCCGGTCGTATGGGAGATGAGCGGCGGGCTTCGTCGCCGCGGACTTCCCGCTCCTCGCGCCAGATCAGCCACAGCACGAGCGGCGCGATCAGGAAGCCGTGGTGGTAGGCGCCGGCGGTCGCCCATGTTCGCACCATGGTCTCGACGGTGGGCATGAAAGAAACCAGCGCCGTCAGCGCGAACGCCGCGAACGCCGCGCCCGGCCCGGGCGCTCGGCGTCCGGCGTCAGCGTCCCTGGCCTCGCTGGCGATGAAGGTCATGTCGAACCGAATACTCCACCGGCGCCTCGCGCTTCGTTAATGGGGCGCGCTTCAGCGGTTGAGGCGTCCCGAAATGAGACCGTCGACAACCGAGGGATCGGCGAGAGTCGAAGTGTCGCCAAGAGCGGCGAAGTCGTTCTCAGCGATCTTGCGCAGAATGCGCCGCATGATCTTGCCCGAGCGCGTCTTCGGCAGGCCGGGCGTGAAGTGAATGAGATCGGGCTTGGCGATCGCGCTGATCTCGCGCGTGACGGTCTTCGCGATTTCGTCCTTCACCGCGTCGCTTGCCGCGACGCCGTCCTTCAGCGTCACATAGGCGTAGACGCCCTGTCCCTTGATATCGTGCGGATAGCCGACGACCGCGGCCTCCGCCACTTTCGGGCAGGCGACGATGGCGCTTTCGATTTCCGCGGTGCCGAGGCGGTGGCCTGAAATATTGAGGACGTCGTCGACGCGGCCGGTGATCCAGTAGTAGCCGTCGGCGTCGCGCTTGGCGCCGTCGCCGGTGAAATACATGCCGGGATAGGTCTTGAAGTAGGTGTCGATGAAGCGCTGGTGATCGCCGAACACGGTGCGCATCTGTCCGGGCCATGAGCGGGTCAGTACGAGATTGCCCTGCGCTTCGCCCTCCATGATCCGCCCGTTGGCGTCGACGATCGCCGCCGAAACGCCGGGGAGCGGCATGGTCGCCGAACCGGGCTTCAGATCCGTCGCGCCCGGAACGGGCGAGATCAGCGCGCCGCCGGTCTCCGTCTGCCACCAGGTGTCGACGATCGGGCAGCGGCCTTCGCCGACGACGCGATGATACCAGAGCCAGGCTTCCGGATTGATCGGTTCGCCCACCGTGCCGAGCAGCCGGATCGACGAGCGGTTCGCCGCCTTCACGGGCGCGTCGCCCTCGCGCATCAACGAGCGGATGGCGGTCGGCGCGGTGTAGAAGATGTCGACCTTGTGCGCCTCGACGACGCGCCAGAAGCGCGAGGCGTCGGGCCAGGTCGGCACGCCCTCGAACATGAGGCTTGTCGCGCCGTTCGCAAGCGGTCCGTAAACGATGTAGGTGTGACCTGTGACCCACCCGACATCGGCCGTGCACCAATGAATTTCGCCCTCGCGGTAGTCGAAGACGGTCTTGAAGGTGTAGGCGGCCCAGGCGAGGTAGCCGCCGGTCGTATGCAGGACGCCCTTCGGCTTGCCCGTCGATCCGGAGGTGTAGAGAATGAAGAGCGGGTCTTCGGCCCCCATGATCTCGGCCGGGCATGTCGGCGGAACTTCCTCGCGCGCGCGGCTCCAGTAAAGGTCCCGGCCCGCCGTCATCGGGACCTTGGCGCCCGTGCGCTCGACCACGAGGACGAGACGCACGCCGCCGGCCTTGGCGAGGGCCGCATCGACATTGGCCTTGAGGGAGACGGTTCTTCCGCCGCGCACGCCTTCGTCGGCGGTGACGACCGCGACGGCGCCGCAGTCTTCGATGCGGCTGGCGAGCGCTTCCGGCGAGAAGCCGCCGAACACGACGGAATGCACCGCGCCGATGCGCGCGCAGGCGAGCATCGCGAAGGCGGCTTCCGGAATCATCGGCATGTAGAGGACGACGCGATCGCCGCGTTTCACGCCGCGCGCCTTGAGGACATTCGCCATGCGGCAGGTCTCGGCCAGGGCCTCGGCGTAAGTGATCTTCTTCGACACGCCGGGCTGGTCGCTCTCCCAGATGAGCGCGACGTCGTTCGCCTTTTCGGGGAGGTGCCGGTCGAGGCAGTTGACGCAGGCGTTGAGGGCGCCGTCCTCGTACCAGCGGATGCGGAAATCGCGCGCATCGAACGAAACGTCGCTGATCTTCGTGAAGGGCCGGAACCAGTCGAGCCGCTCGCCGATCTCGCGGAAGAAGGCGTCCGGATTTTCCGCCGCCCGCCGGCGCATCCCGGCCAGCTCTTGCGCGTTGATCGTCGCGTCGCGGGCAAGCGCAGGATCGACCTTGAAGAGGTGGGGCTCGGTCATCGGGGGCCTCCGCGGATTCGGCCCTCATGCTAGCGCGTCGCAAGACCGGACGGAATTGCCCAAGGCGGCGCCCGCCGCCCGACGATCGTCGGGTGAGCGCGCCGGAAAGAACGCATGATCGCGCTACTGCGCGGCCGCGGCGGCGCCGTCCTGAACGACGAAGCAGCTGATCGACTTGGCCCGCAGGGTCTCGCAGACCGCCGCCGCATCGGTCGCGGTCAGCGTGGTGAACCGGGCGCGATAGAGCGCGGAGCCGTCGGAGAGCAGCATGGGCTCGATCCCGCGTGCCCGCGTGTCGAAACCGCCGGCCTTTGCGGCCTCGGCGAGCTCGTCCTCGGCCATCGACTTGCTCGAATACGCCCCGATCTGGACGCTCCAGCTCGAAGCGCCAGGCGCATCGGCGTCGCCTTCTCCCCAGAGCGCCTCCATCGGCGCGGCGTTCGCCCGGCGGGCGACGTCCCCGGGCGCGGCGTCCGCCGAGACCGAGGCGATAAGGCCGGTGATGGGATCGCTCGCCGGCTCGTCCGCGCTCATGAGGTCGGCGGCGGCGATGAGAGTCTGACGGATGGCGTCGCTCTCCGCGATCGTCGGCACGGCGCGCTCGGCCTCGAGCTTTGCGAGCAGGGTGGGCTTGAGGCGCGGCGTCGGCTGGCCCGGGATTTCGGCGACGAGCGCCGGATTGCCGGCGATCGCTGCAAAGGTCTTGTCGAGGAGTTCGCGCATGTGGGCGTCGCGCGAGCGCACGGACTTGCCGCCGAGCACGACGGCGACGAGGCGATGGCCGTCACGCTTGGCCGCGGTCGCGAGGTTGAAGCCCGACATCCTGGTATAGCCGGTCTTGAGACCCTCAGCACCCGGATAATTCTCGGCGACGGCGTTGTGCGTGCGGTAGGTGCGGCCGTTCCACGCGAAAGAGCTCGTGTCGAAATAGTGATAGTATTGCGGGAAGTCGCGCGCGAGGCGGCGGCCGAGCGTGGCGAGGTCGCGTGCGGTCGTCACCTGGCGCACGTTCGGCAGGCCCGACGCGTTCCGGAACGTGGTGCGGCTCATGCCGAGTTCGTGAGCCTTCTCAGTCATTTTCTGCGCGAACTTCCACTCAGACCCCGAGATCGCTTCAGCGATGACGACGGCCGCGTCATTGGCCGACTTCACCACCAGCGCCTTGATGGCGGTTTCGGCGTCGATCGTCGTCCCGGCGACAAGCCCGAGCTTGGAGGGCGCCTGTCCCGCCGCGACGGCGGATACGGATAGTTCTGACGCAAGCGTCAGCCGGCCGGCGTCGATCTCCTCGAACAGGAGATAGAGGGTCATCATCTTGGTGAGCGAGGCCGGATGACGCTTCTCGTCCGCATAGCGCGCAAAGAGAACCTGACCGGTATCGGCCTCGACCACGAAGGCCGCGTATTTGTTGACCGGGGTCGCGCGCTTGCGTTTGGCTTTGGCGTCGGCGTCGGCGGGAAGGGCGAGCGCGAGGCTTGCAGCGAGAAAGACCGAGAGAATCCTACGCAACATTTCCATCATCGCGCGAGCCTTGCGTAATCCTTTGCGCCGATCAAGATGCCGACAGCGCCGCCCAAGACGGGCGCCCGGCCTTCCGCAAGCATGTTGAGGACCCCCGAGCAAACGCCGTGCCGCCTGCCTGGGGCGACGCGGAACTATGGACCCGGGTCGGTAAACCAAACGTTAATCTTCCTCACCCAATTGCTCTCGCCATGATTGTTTGTGCAGTGCAAAAATTACGCTTGACCGCGCGCGGGCGCCTCCCTATGTTGCAGTGCACAAAGGGAGGCCGGCGTTCGCCGCGCGGCCGTAACCAATAAGGAGATTGAGCGATGGCCACCGCCAAGAAAGCTGCAAGCGCGACCGAGACCTTCGAAACCTGGACGGCCGCCACCCCCGAAGCCTTCAAGGAAGGCTACGAGAAACTCGCCGGCGGGCTCACGAAATGGGCCGATTTCAACCGCGAATCATTTCAAGCGGTGACGACCTCCGCCGGTCGCCTCGCCAAGGGCTTCGAGAAGGCCGCGTCGGAGCATGCCGCCTTCGCGAAAGAGGCCTATGAGGACGGCATCGCCGCCTTCAAGGCGACCACCGCCTCGAAAAGCGTCCAGGAAGCGCTCGACATCCAGTCGGAATTTCTGCGCTCGGCGTTCGAGAAGAATCTCGGCCAGTTCAACAAGTTCGCTGATCACTGGCTGAACACGACCAAAGAGGCCGCCGAGCCGCTCACGACCCGCTACAGCGAGTTCGTGGACATGGTTCAGTCCTACCGACCGTAACCGGTTTGGCGCCTGGCCAGGCGCCGTTCGTTGCGTAAGACGGGGTCCGGCGCGCCGGGCCCCGTTCGCTTTTTGGACGGACTGCTCGCCGATTTGCGTCTTTTCAACCCGGGCGAGATACTTATTTAATGGGAGACCACGGGAAGGAAGCGCGCGCCGCCTTGATGTTCAGGATGTCCGACGACAGGGATAACCAGCAGGGGCCGGGCGTCGGCATCGGCGTCGTCACGCGCACGGCCCCGAAGACCAAGCGCCCGTCGCTCTACAAGGTCCTCCTCCTCAACGACGACTACACGCCCCAGGAATTCGTAGTCTGGCTTTTGCAGGCGGTCTTCAAGAAGGACGCCGAGGAGGCCGTGCGCATCATGCTGCACGTGCATCAGACCGGCGTCGGAATCTGCGGCGTCTACACCTATGAAGTCGCCGAAACCAAGGTCGCGCAGGTGATGGAACTGGCGCGGCGCAACCAGCATCCCCTGCAATGCACGATGGAACGGGAGTAACTAAGTGGCGTCATTCAGCCGAAGTCTCGATCAGGCCCTGCACCGGGCGATCGGCATTGCGACCGAGCGCGATCATGAGCTGGCGACGCTGGAACATCTCCTCCTTGCGCTGACCGAAGACCAGGACGCCGCGGCGGTCATGCGCGCCTGCAATGTCGACATCGACCTCCTGCGCCGCAATCTCTTCGAATATATCGAGAACGACCTCGCCAATCTGAAGCTCGAGCGCGGCGAGCAGGCCAAACCCACCGCCAGTTTCCAGCGCGTCATCCAGCGCGCGGTCATCCATGTGCAGTCGTCAGGTCGCGAGGAGGTGACGGGCGCCAACGTGCTCGTCGCGCTTTTCGCCGAGCGGGAGAGCCACGCCGCGCACTTCCTGCAGCAGCAGGACATGACCCGCTTCGACGCGGTCAACTATATCTCGCACGGGCTCGCCAAGCGGCCTGGCGAAGGCGTCGCGCGCCCGCCGCGCGGGGCGGCCGAGGAGAATGACGGCGAGCGCAAGCAAGGCGAGTCGGCGCTCTCCGCCTATTGCGTCGACCTCAACGAGAAGGCGCGGCAGGGAAAGATCGATCCGCTCATCGGCCGCGAGGCTGAAGTCGAGCGGTCGATCCAGATCCTGTGCCGGAGGCGCAAGAACAATCCGCTGCTGGTCGGCGATCCGGGCGTCGGCAAGACCGCGATCGCCGAGGGGCTGGCCCGCAAGATCGTCGATGAGGACGTGCCTGAAGTCCTTCGGACCGCCACGATCTTCGCGCTCGACATGGGCGCCCTTCTCGCCGGCACGCGCTATCGCGGCGATTTCGAGGAGCGCATCAAGTCGGTCCTGAAGGAGCTCGAGGATCACGACGACGCCATCCTCTTCATCGACGAGATACACACCGTCATCGGCGCCGGCGCGACTTCGGGCGGGGCGATGGACGCGTCCAATCTCCTCAAACCCGCCCTGCAGTCGGGGACGCTCCGCTGCATGGGCTCGACGACCTACAAGGAGTACCGCCAGCATTTCGAGAAGGACCGGGCGCTCGCCCGCCGCTTCCAGAAGATCGACGTCGGCGAACCGAGCCCTGAGGATACGGTGAAGATCCTGATGGGGCTCAAGCCTTATTTCGAGAAGCACCACCATGTCGAATACACGCCCGAGGCGGTGAAGGCGGCGGCGGACCTGTCGGCGAAATACATGACCGACCGCAAGCTCCCGGACAAGGCGATCGACGTGATCGACGAGGCCGGCGCGCGCCAGATGCTGTTCCCGCCCCAGTCGCGCAAAAAAATCATCGGCGTCGAGGAGGTGGAGGAAGTCGTCGCCAAGATGGCCCGCATTCCCCCCAAATCCGTCTCGAAATCGGACACTGAGCGCCTGCGCAATCTCGCCGGCGACTTAAAGCGCGTCGTGTACGGTCAGGATGCGGCGATCGACCAGCTCGCCGCGGCCATCAAGCTCGCGCGCGCAGGGCTGCGCGAGCCGAACAAGCCGATCGGCAATTACCTGTTCGCGGGGCCGACCGGCGTCGGCAAGACCGAAGTCGCCAAACAGCTCGCGCTCTTGATGGGCGTCGAGCTCATCCGCTTCGACATGAGCGAGTACATGGAGCGGCACACCGTCGCGCGCCTAATCGGCGCGCCGCCGGGCTATGTCGGCTACGATCAGGGCGGCCTCCTGACCGACGCCATCGACCAGCATCCCCATTCGGTGCTGCTGCTCGACGAGATCGAGAAGGCGCATCCGGAAATCTTCAATATCCTCCTTCAGGTGATGGACTCAGGGACGCTCACCGATACTAACGGCAAGAAGATCGATTTCCGCAACGTCGTCGTCATCATGACGACCAACGCCGGAGCCGCCGACGCGGCGCGCTTCGCCATCGGTTTCGGGGCGGGGAAGAAATCCGACGAGACAGACGCGGCGATCAAGCGGATGTTCACGCCGGAATTCCGCAACCGCCTCGATGCGACCGTGCAGTTCGCGGGCCTCTCGCCCGGGATCATCGACCGGATCGTCGAGAAGTTCATTCTCCAGCTCGAGGTGCAGCTCGCCGATCGCGGCGTGACCTTCGAGGTCGACCAGGAAGCGACGCGCTGGCTCGCCGAGCGCGGCTTTGACGACGAGATGGGCGCGCGCCCGCTCGCGCGGGTCATCCAGGAGCACGTGAAACAGCCGATCGCGGACGAAATCCTGTTCGGCGCGCTCAAGGACGGCGGCATCGTACAGGTTTCCGTCGACCAGACCGACAAGACGAAGCTCGCCTTCGCCTTCATTCCGGAACCCGCAAAGCCCGGCGCCAACGGCTCGGGCTCCGGCGTCCCGGCCCTGGTCGGGAAGGGGTGATGGGCGCCCGCGCCCCCGCATTTGGCCCGCAGGCGGAAACCTGATAGGCGCCTTGCGTCCGCCTGCAAGGTATCCCGCCGCATGACCGCCACGGTCGCTTTCGCCGACTTGAAGCCCGCAGCCTCTCCGCGGGCGGCGCCGCCCTTTTCTTTTTTCGAGTGGATGGTGGCGCGGCGCTATCTCGGCGCGACGCGCACCGGCAGAGGCGTTTCGCTGATCTCGATCATCGCCTTCGTCGGCATCATGCTCGCGGTTGCGACGCTTATCATCGTCATGTCGGTGATGGGCGGGTTTCGCGACAAGCTCATCGGCCAGCTTCTCGGCGTCAACGGCCACGTGTTCGTGCAGTCTGACCGGCCGATCGAGAATTTCGAGACGCTCGCCGAAAAGATCAGATCCGTGCCGGGCGTCGTCAGCGCCACCCCCCTCATCCAGGCCCCGGTCTATGCGATGGCGGGCAGCGAGGCCGGCATGGTCATCCGCGCCCTCAATCCTGACGAGGTTAGATCGATCAATTATGTGGCCGGCGTCGACCCCGAAACGGGCCGAAGCCATGTTCTGGCCGGTTCGTTCGAGAATTTCGGCGCCGGGCGCAACGGCGGCGACGAGATCGCGCTCGGCAGCCGCCTCGCGTTCTCGCTCGGCGTCGATATCGGCGACCCGGTCACGCTGATCTCGGGGCGCGGGGCGGACACGCCCTTCGGCCCGACGCTCGGCAGGAAAGCCTATCGTGTCGGCGCCATCTTCGAGGTGGGCAACTCCGAATATGACGGGTTCATCGGCTTCATGCCGCTGGAACAGGCGCAGATCTTTTTCCGCTACGGCGACGCCGTCCAGCAGATCGAGGCGCGGGTCGCCGATCCGGACAATGTGAAGGATACCGCGGCGCGCATCCGCGCGGCCGTCAACCCCGAGGCGAGCGAGGTCTATTACGACGTCCGCGACTGGCAGCAGCAGAACCAGAGCTATTTCAACGCGCTCCAGACCGAGCGCAGCGTCATGCGGCTCATTCTCCTGCTCATCGTCGCGGTCGCCGCGCTCAACATCATCACCGGGCTCATCATGCTGGTGAAGGACAAGACCGGAGACATCGCCGTGCTGCGCACCATGGGCGCGACCCAATGGTCGATCATGCGCATCTTCTTCCTGTCGGGATCGCTGATCGGCGTGCTCGGCACCATGTTCGGCGTCCTGCTCGGCGCCCTCTTCGTTTTCAACATCGACGCGATCGAGCAATTCCTGTCGGCGGTGCTCCGCACGGATCTTTTCCCGGAGGACATTTACTATTTCAAGGGCGTGCCGGCGAAGTTCGAATGGTCGGAAGTGCGCACCATCGTCGGCTGGTCGCTGTTTATGTCGTTCGTGTCGACCCTTTATCCCGCCTGGCGCGCGGCGCGGCTCGATCCGGTCGAGGCGCTGCGCTACGAATAGGAGAGGCTCATGGCGATCAGCGCGAAGCGGTTCAAACTGTGGCTCGACGCCTATGGCCGCGCCTGGGAAGCGCAGAACGCCCGCGCTTTCGCCGACCTGTTTTCGGAGGGCGCGCTCTACTACTGGACCCCGTTCAGCGAGCCGAAAAAGGGGAGGGCGGGGATCGCCGCGGCTTTCACCGACGCGGTCGGGCGCCAGCGCGACATCGATTTCGGCGCGCGCGTCTTGTACGTGAACGATCAGCTCGGCGCGGCGCACTGGAGCTGCGCGTTCACGCGGACCGGAACCGGCAGACGGGTCCACATCGACGGGGTGCTCGGGGCCCAGTTCGACCCGTCAGGGAAATGCGTGTCCTTCCGCGAGTGGTGGCATTCCGATGAAAGATGATGCGCGCGCGGAGCATGTGCTGCGGCTCGAGGGCGTGGAGCGGCGCTACGGCGACCTCGTGGTGCTCATGCCCTCGGATTTCACCCTGCGGCGCGGCGAGACGGCGGCGCTCCTCGGGCCGTCCGGCTCGGGCAAGTCCTCGCTCCTCCACATTGCGGGCCTGCTCGAGCGGCCGAGCGCCGGAGAAGTCGTCATCGACGGCGTCGCCACGACCGAGCTCTCGGACTCGGCGCGCACGCGCCTGCGGCGCGACACGCTCGGTTTCGTCTACCAGTTCCATCATCTGCTCCCGGAGTTTTCCGCGGTCGGCAATGTCGCGCTGCCGCAACTGATCGCCGGCCGCTCGCGCAAGATCGCGGAGCAGGAAGCGGCCCGGATCCTCGGCGCGTTGGGGCTGGGCGAACGGCTCCATCATCAGCCGGGGCAGCTTTCGGGGGGCGAACAGCAGCGCACCGCGATCGCCCGCGCCATCGCCAACCGGCCGAAGCTGCTTCTGGCCGACGAGCCGACCGGCAATCTCGATCCCAAAACGGCCGACAAGGTCCTCGACGAGCTATTGGGTCTGGTGCGCTCCGAGGGCCTCGCGGCCCTGATCGCCACCCACGACGCCCGGCTCGCCCGCCGGCTCGACCGGATCGTGGTTATCCGCGACCAGCGCCTCGTCGAGGCGTCGAGAGAGACCGCCCTCGGCTGATGATCCGGCGGGGGCCGATGGCACGAAACTGGCATCGAAAAGTCTGAAAATTGGGGCTTGCGATGGCGGGCGATTTCGCCCATGAGGTGAATGTCGGGTAAGGGTTTCGTTCGAGAAATATCGATTTTGGAGCCTTGACCGTTTCGCGTTAGAAATGTTACGTTCTCGTTAGTCTTTAACTTGGGGGAAGACATGAAGTTTGTCCTGGCCGCTGCGGCGGCGACTGTTGCGCTAGCCGGCATCGCCAGCGCCGCGCCGATGACGATCGGCGGCGTGAATTTCGACTCGTCCAACGGCGTGGTCGAGGCCAAGCTGGCGGCGGGCGGTTCCTTTAAGGGACTGACGCCCGGCGCCGATGTGAACGGCATTGAGGGCTTTAAGATCGGTCAGAGCGGCCCTAACGGGCTCAATGAGTTTGAGCTGATCAACAACGGGACAGCCGACGACGATGTTCTGTCGCTGTTGTTCGCGAATCCGATTGTGAATGGCGCCGGTTCGTGCGTCGCGTCGCCCAATGACGGCGAGAACGGTCCTGCGAGTGCGGCGGATTACGCAGGCTGCGACCTCATCGTGTTCGAAGTTTTCAACCAGTCGGACAGCCCCACGGTCGCGTTGACGCTGGCGGCCGCCATGCTCCCCGATCAGCCGAGCCCGCCGAGCTCCATCCTCGGCGTGTTGCTCTCCTTCCTCGAATTTGACGTGGACGGTGACGGCGATCTCGACGGACTCACCATCTGGGGGTTCGATCTCACAGGCCTCAACATCGCGGTGGGCGCGGCGGCGACCAACCCGCTCTTCCTCGGCCGCGACAAGGGCACGCCGGATATCGGCGCGGTTGTCGGTCTCAATTTCGGCGCTCCTCCGCCGGTGATCCCGGTTCCGGCGGCGCTGCCGCTGTTCCTCGCCGGCCTTGCCGGCATGGGCTTCGCCGCCCGCAGGAAAGCGGCGAAGTAAGCTCTTCACGCCCCAAGATCGAAAGCCCGTCGGCGCCGCCGGCGGGCTTTCTCTTTGCTCCCCCCGCCGGACGGGCCGCTGTGGGACGCTGCGCCCGCCTGTGTTATGAGCGGAAAAAAAGCTCTTGGGAGGACGTCGTGCCGCGTGATTTCCGGGATCGTCTCATCAATCCGCCTTTCCTTGCGGACATCCTCGCCGAACAGGCGGCGCGGCATCCCGGCCGCATCGCGCTCCGGTTTGAGGGGCGCGACCTCACTTTCGAGGAGCTGGAGGAACGCTCCGATCGCGCCGCCAATGCGCTCATCGCGCTGGGCCTGAAGCCCGGCGACCGCTTCGCCTGGCTCGCGCGCAACCTCGGCGTCTTCTGGGAGACGTTTTTCGGCTGCACCAAGGCGGGCATCGTGATGACCCCGCTCAACTGGCGTCTTGCGCCGGCGGAGATCGCGCAGATTCTCGCCGATGCGCGCCCAAGACTCGTCGCCGGCGAGCGCCTGTTTCTCGATCCGCTCGGTCAGGCCGGCGTCGCAGTCGGCGATGCGTATTTCCTCGAGGAGGATGGTCCGCGAAGTTTCGAACGGCTTCTCGCCGCGGGGGCCCGCGGCAGACCCGATCATGCGCCGCGCCAGGACGATCCGGTCGTCCAGCTCTACACCAGCGGCACGACCGGACTGCCCAAGGGCGTCGTCCTGGCGCATCGCTGCTATTTCGGATCCGGCGCGGCCGGGATCGAGGCCGGGATTCTCGTTCCGCAGTTCGAGAACGAGTCGGCGCTGCACGCGCTGCCGCATTTCCATGTCGCCGGCGTCAATTTCGGCCTGATGGCCATGGCGCGGGCCATGCCGCTGATCCAGCACCGCGTCTTCGACCCGGCCGCGCTTGTCGCCGAGGCGCAGACGGGAACGCCGCTCAACTCCTTCTTCGTGCCGGCGATGATCTTGATGCTGCTCGAGGCGGCGAAGGCGGCGCAAAAGCCGCTCCTGAATTTCGCGAGCGTCTCCTACGGCGCCGCGCCCATGCCCGAACCGCTGCTCAACGCGGCCATGGCGGCGATGCCGCGGGCGCGCTTCACGCAGTTTTACGGGATGACCGAAACGACGGGCAGCGCGACCTATCTTCCGCATGAGGATCATGCGCCGGACCGGCCGCAGCGCGTTTCGGCCGGCAAGCCGCTTCCCGGCAACGCCATCCGGATCTGCGATCCTGAAACCGGCCGGGACCTGCCGCAGGGCGCGCTCGGCGAGATCCGCCTGCGCACCCCGGCCTGCATGGAGGGCTACTGGGCCAACCGCAAAGCGACGGACGCCGTCATCATCGACGGCTGGTACCGGACCGGCGACGCCGGCCGCTTAGATGAAGACGGCTATCTCTACGTGCTTGACCGCGTGAAGGACATGATCATTTCCGGCGGCGAGAACATCTATCCGGCCGAGATCGAAAACGTCCTCGCCGCGCATCCGGCGGTGCTCGAAGCGGCGATCGTCGGCAAGCCGGACCACAAATGGGGCGAGGTCGTGAAGGCCTTCATCGTGAAACGTCCCGGTAAGGAGGTTTCTTCGGCGGAAATCTGCGAGTTTCTCAAGCCGAAGATCGCCTCGTTCAAATTGCCGCGGGAAGTCGCCTTCCTCGCCGCCCTTCCGCGCAATCCGTCCGGCAAGATTTTGAAGACCGAGCTCCGCAAGCTCTGAAGCGGGTCGCGGATTTGCGGGTTCCTTCGCCGACCGCCGCCGTCGTCGGGCCGGCGGGTTCCGGTCCGGCCACGCGCCCCGCCTTTCGCGGCATGGCGGCGTCGGCTCGTCGCGGGAGCGCTGGCTCCGGGCCGGGAATGCCCCTATAGGGCCCCCGACGATCCTCGCGGCCAGTCGCCGCGCCCCGCCCACCAAGGAGAATGATGTGAACAGCAAGCTAATCAATCTGGCGGCGACGGCGTCCCTGATCGCGCTGGCGGCGGGTCTTCCTGCGCTTGCCGCCGAGGCGCCCGCCAAAACGGAAGAGGCCATGACCAAACACGCCGTTGCGCTCGACCACCCGATGCTCGCCCCTTGGGCTGGCGATTACGGCGGGCTGCCGCCATGGGACAAAGTGAACGTCGCGGACTTCGTGCCGGCGTTCGAAACCGCGATCGCCGCGGCTGAGGCCGAAATCGGCGCCATCGCCGCCGACCCGGCCAAGCCGACTTTCGAGAACACCATCGCAGCGCTCGAAAAGCAGGGCCGCGCGCTCACGCGCCTTGGGACCCAGTTCTACGTTTTCGATTCGACGATGAACAACGACGCCATGCAGGAAGCGAGCAAGGTCGTCTATCCGATGCTTGCGGCCTACTCCGACAGGATCTCGCAGAACGAAGCGCTCTTCCGCCGGGTCGAGGCGATCTACAAGGGCAAGGGCTTCAAGAAGCTGAAGCCCGAGCAAAAACGCCTTGTCGAGGACAACTACAAGACCTTCGTACGCAACGGCGTCAATCTCGACGAGGCCGGGAAGAAGCGCCTGACCGAGATCAACCAGCGGCTCGCCGCTCTCTACACGAACTTTTCGCAAAATCAGCTCGCTGACGAGGAAAACTACGTGACCTGGGCGACGAAGGCGCAGCTCAAGGGCCTGCCGGCCGCCGTCGTCAGCGGCATGAAGGATGCCGCTAAGGCGAAGGGCAAACCGGCCGGGTACGCCGTCCTTAACACGCGCTCCGCCGTCGAACCGGTCCTTACCTACGCCGACGACCGTAAGCTGCGCGAGCAGGTCTGGCGCACCTTTGTCAATCGCGGCGACAATGGCGGGGAGACCGACAACAACAAGATCATCACCGAGATCTTGAAGCTGCGCGCCGAACGCGCGAGCCTCCTCGGCTACAAGACGCACGCCCACTGGCGTGTCGAGCCCCAGATGGCGAAGACGCCGGAAGCGGCCATGGCCCTGATGGAATCGGTGTGGCCGAAGGCCGTCGCGCGGGCGAAGGAGGAAGTCGCCGACATGCAGGCGATCGCCGACAAGGAAGGCGCCAAGATCAAGATCGCGCCGTGGGATTACCGCTACTACCAGGAGAAGGTGCGCAAGGCCAAATACGACCTCGATATGAACGAGGTGAAGCCCTATCTCCAGCTCGAAAAGCTCCGTGAAGGGATGATGTGGGCGGCGAGCGAGCTCTACGGCATCGAGTTCCAGCCGATCGACAACGTCCCCGTCTACCATCCGGACGTTCGGGTGTGGAAAGTCGTCGACAGATCGACGGGCGCGGCGAGCGGGCTGTGGTATTTCGACCCGTATGCGCGCGAAGGAAAGCAGTCGGGCGCATGGATGAACGAATACCGCACGCAGTCGAGAGTCGACGGCGACGTGCTGCCGATCGTCTCCAACAACTCCAACTTCGTGAAGACGACGGACGGCAAGCCGATCCTCATTTCCTGGGACGACGCGGAAACCCTGTTCCACGAATTCGGCCACGCCCTGCACGGCCTCCTCTCGAACGTGACTTATCCGAGCCAGGCCGGGACCAACACGGCGACCGACTTCGTCGAGTTCCCCTCGCAGATCAACGAGCACTGGCTGTCGACGCCTGAAGTGCTGTCGAAATTCGCGGTGCATTACGAAACCGGCGAGCCGATTCCCCAGGCGCTTGTCGACAAGATCAAGGCGACGCAGACCTTCAATCAGGGTTTCGCCACGGTCGAGTATCTCGCCTCGGCCCTTGTCGACATGAAGCTGCATCTCGCCGGCGCCGTCGACATCGATCCGGACAAGTTCGAAAAGGAGACGCTGGCCGCGCTCGGCATGCCGGAAGAGATCGTAATGCGGCATCGCACGCCGCAGTTCGGGCACATCTTCTCCGGCGACGGCTATTCGGCCGGCTATTACAGCTATCTCTGGTCCGACGCGCTCACCGCCGACGCGGCGGAAGCTTTTGTCGAGGCCGGCGGCTTCTTCGACAAGGCCACCGCGACGCGCTTTAAGGAGTGCATCCTTTCGGCGGGCGACACCAAGGACCAGGCGGAGCAATTCCGCTGCTTCCGCGGCCGCGACGTCGACACGACGGCGCTGATGAGGAAACGCGGTTTCCCTATCGACGCCGCGCCGGCGGCGAGCGGCAAGTAGCACGCGCTCCAGCGGCGCCGTCGCCGGTTACGGCGGCGGCGCCGGCGCGGACGCCTACTTCGGCCGCCCGCCCCAGACCGCCTTGACCCGCGCGTCGCGTCCGCAGGCGCTGCGGTAATAGCGATAGCGGCTCGGATTCTTCAGGTAATAGTCCTGGTGGTAGTCCTCGGCGATCCAGAAGGGCGCGCGGTCGCGCACCGGCGTCACGATGTCCCTGTTGAGGACCTTCTCGCCCTCGGCGAGCGCCGCCTCGGCGGCGGCGCGTTCCTCCGGCGAGCCCGCGAAAATCGCCGTCGTGTAGGAGCGCCCGCGGTCGCAGAACTGCCCGCCGTCGTCGAGCGGGTCGATATGGCGGAGGAAATAATCCGCTAACTGACGGTAGCTGACCACGTTCGGATCATAAGTCACCTCGACTGCTTCGAGATGCCCATCGTGGTTGCGATAGGTCGGGTTCTGGCTGGCGCCGCCGGTGTAGCCCGAGACCGTCGCCTTGACTCCCGGCAGCTTGTCGAAATCGGATTCGACGCACCAGAAGCAGCCGCCGGCGAAAACGGCGCTGGCGAGACCCGGCGGCGGCGGTCCGGACTGGCCGGCGAAGGCGGGCGCGGCGGCGAGCAGCAGGGCCGCGAGATAGGCGAGGCGCATCGAGAACTCCCATGGCGACCTCCTCAGTCTACAGCAGGGGCCTGCGCGCCGCCGAATGACTTGCGATCACTTTTCAGTAGGGTCGGAGCGGGGCCGCGCCCCTGTCGCCGTTTCGACGCCGGCGCGCAGGCAACCGCGAATGGTTTCGCGAAGCGGGGTCAGGCCGCCGCCGGCTTCGCCTTTTTCGGCGGCGGCGCGAGCTTGTGGACCTGCTGGCGGCCGAGGATGAAGGCGCCCATCATCACCACGAGACCGAAAAAGCGCACGACGAAGACGCCGAGATTGTCGAAGAACGTCGTGAAGAAGCCGCCGATGGTCCCATAGATGGTGTGAATGTCGGCGCCGGAGAGCGCCTGGCTCGCGATCGGCCACACAAAGCGGTCGAGAAACAGCGCGAGCAGCGCCGCCTTCCAGACCGGCGCGCCGTTCTTGACGAACATCGCAATGAAGAAAGCGATGACCACCGCCGGCGCGATATCGGCGCCGGAGAAGCCGAGCGCGAGGATATATTTGAGGTCTTCCATAGCCGCCTCCGAACGTGGCGATTAACGCGCCAGCATGGTTAAAAGGCGGTAAAGGGCGGGCGGGGTCGCGGGTGACGAGGCGCCGCAAGAAGCGGGTGGGCTGGCCTTTCCCGACCGTTTATCACCCGTCGTCGTCCGCCCGTCCTGAAGGAGAAGAAGTGCCCGGCCTCGCCCCATCGTTTCGCGCCGACGGCTATGAACCGGTCGCCCGCGCCATCGATTACCTGGTCGAAAATTTCGAAGCCGCGCCGTCGCTTGAGGCGGTCGCCGACGAGGTCGGCCTGTCGCCGACGCACTTCCAGCGCGTGTTCAAGGCCGGGGCTGGCGTGTCGCCCAAGCGCTTCCTCCAGTTCCTCGCCGCCAATGAGGCCAAGGGCGCGTTCCGGCGCGGCGAGAGCGTGTTCGATGCGGCGCTGTCGGCGGGGCTCTCAGGCCCGTCGCGGCTGCACGATCTCTTCCTCGTGTCCGAAGCGATGACGCCCGGCGCCTACCGCCGCAAGGGGGCGGGGATCGTGATCCGCCATGCCTTCGTGATCGGGCCGTTCGGGGAGTCGCTCATCGGCGCGACCGACAAGGGCGTGTGCTGGCTCAATTTCGCCGGCGCCTGCGGCCGTGCGGCTTCGCTCGCCGAAATGAAGCGCGACTGGCCGGCCGCTGAGTTCGTCGAGGACGCCGCCTTCGTCGCGCCGCTCGCGCGCGCGGCCTTCGCCTTCGCGCGCGGCGAGAAGCTGGAGAGGCCGCTCGGCCTGTATGTTCAGGGGACGAACTTTCAGCTGAAGGTCTGGGAGGCGCTGCTGCGGATTCCCTTCGGCGAGACAGTCACCTACGGCGACGTCGCCGGCGCCGTGGACGCGCCGTCGGCCGGGCGCGCGGTCGGCGCGGCGGTCGGCGCGAACATGATCTCGCTGCTGATCCCGTGCCACCGGGTGATCCTCGCCTCCGGCGTCATCCACAATTACCGCTGGGGCGTCGACCGCAAGAAGGCGATCCTCGCGCTCGAAGCCGCGCTGCGCACGGGGTGAGCGCAGAAGTGGTGGGCGGTGAGGGGTTCGAACCCCCGGCCCTCTGGGTGTAAACCAGATGCTCTACCGCTGAGCTAACCGCCCGCCGTCATGCACCTTATCGGATCGGCGCCCCTATTCTAACAGGCCGCCTGGCCCTTGGTCGGGAAAACCGCGGCGCTCCGGGGGTTGCAAGTCCGTTCGGCGCGCCCCGCGCCATGGAGCGGTCGCTGGCTTTCACGGAGGTTCGACCGCCTGGAGCGATGTCGGCCGGCGATCCCGCCGACCCTAGTTGAGCGCGTCCTTGAGGCCTTTGCCGGGCGCGAATTTCGGGTGGACGCTGGCGGCGATCCTGATGGTCTCGCCGGTGCGCGGATTGCGGCCCTCGCGCTCCTTGCGCCGCGTCGCCGAGAAGGTGCCAAAGCCGACAATCCGAACTTCATCGCCCTTGCGCAGCGCGTCGGTGATGGCGTCGAACACCGAGTCGACCGTGCGCGTCGCCTCGGCCTTGTTGATGCCGGCCATTTCCGCCACGCGATCGATGAATTCGTTCTTGTTCATTGCCTGCAATCCTTTCGGGGTGGACCAGAGACGAATTATCTCCCGCCCGCGGAGTGCGGGCAAAGGAAAAGGGCAAGATTGCCGGCGCTCGCCTGTCAGCCCATTGACAAGCTCTTGGTCGCATTCGGTTTTTTCTAGTCGTTTCGGATGTGGAATTGACGCCATTTTTCGTGCTCGTGCTCAATGCACCGGTCCATCAGCTCGCGCCAGACCGGCTCAGCGATTCGGCGCGAGAGGCCCTTGGCGTCCGCCTCCTTGAGGACTTTTGAGAGGACGTCGTCTATCCGCCATTGCAACCGGACCTCGTCGGCGCAAGGTTTGAGGCGCGCGGCCGCTTCGATGTAGCCCTGCCGCTCGGCGATCAGGGCGACGAGCATGCGATCGATCCGATCAATCTCCGCCCGCACTTCTCCCATATCGGCGCAGGCCGCTGCAGGCGTCGAAGGCCGATCCTGCGCCGCGGGCCGCGATCTTGCTGGCAGGTTCATTCAGGGCCTCTCCTCGGGCGCATGTTTCCTATTTGGGGCAGGTTCGGCTCCAACGCCACAGCGCGACGCGGCTTCACGGCGCCGCACGGCCCAGGCGCCGACAAATCCCTTGCGGTTTTAAGGTCCCGGGCTTATATGACAGTTCCATGACAGATTTGTCTCGGTTTTATGAATATAGGAGTGCTGCCGATGGCCAACATCACGTTCACGACGCATCTTCCCGCCGATACGCGCTTGCCAGCTCTGCAGCGCCAGCTCGGCGCTGCTGCCGGGTTCATCCTCATGGCCATCGTCGCGGGGTCCATCGGCGTTGCGGGAGCGATCGCGACCTTCGGCTTCTAAGGCGACGGCGCCCTCAGAAAAGAAACGCGGCGCCGTGCGCGCCGCGTTTTCGTTTGCGCCGTCGGCGGCGACTCAGTGGGTGACCACCGGGTCGTGACCGTCGCTTTCCGGCGCCGCGGGCGCTGCGGCCGCTTTCTCGTTCCACTCGATGGGCGTCAGCGGCTTCACCAGCGCAAGCGCGAGGACTTCGTCGACCGTCCGAACGGGCACGATTTTGAGCCCCTGTTTCACATTGTCCGGAATCTCGGCGAGATCCTTCTCGTTCTCTTCCGGAATGAGGACAGTCTTGATCCCGGCGCGCAGCGCGGCGAGCAGCTTCTCTTTGAGGCCGCCGATCGCGAGCACGCGGCCCCGCAGGGAGATCTCGCCGGTCATGGCGATGTCCTTGTGGACTTCGATGCCCGTCAGCACCGAGACGATCGCCGTCGCCATGGCGACGCCGGCGGAAGGCCCGTCCTTGGGCGTCGCCCCTTCCGGCACGTGGATGTGAATGTCGGTCTTGTCAAAGACCGGCGGCTCGATTCCGAAAGCCGTCGCGCGGCTGCGGACATATGATGAGGCCGCGGACACGGATTCCTTCATCACGTCCTTGAGGTTGCCGGTCGGGGTCATGCGGCCCTTGCCCGGCATCCTCACCGCCTCAATCGTGAGGATGTCGCCGCCGACCGACGTCCAGGCGAGGCCGGTGACGATGCCGACGCGATCCTCGCCCTCGATCTCGCCGTGGCGGAATTTCGGCACGCCGGCGATTTCGGCGAGGTTCTCAGGCGTCACTTCGAGCGACGTCATGGCGCCGGTCTCTATCTCGCGCACCGCCTTGCGGGCGAGGCGCGCGAGCTCGCGCTCAAGATTGCGGACGCCCGCCTCCCGCGTGTAGCGGCGGATCAGCGCCATGAGGCCGGCGTCGGTGATCTTCCACTCGTCCTCTTTGAGGCCGTGGTCCTTGCGGAGCTTGGGCAGGAGGTGGCGCTTGGCGATCTCGAGCTTTTCATCCTCCGTGTACCCCGGAATGCGGATGATCTCCATCCGGTCGAGCAGGGGCTGCGGCATGTTGAGCGAGTTGGCGGTCGTGATGAACATCACGTCCGAGAGGTCGTATTCGACCTCGAGATAGTGGTCCATGAAGGTCGAATTCTGCTCCGGGTCGAGGACCTCGAGCAGCGCCGACGACGGATCGCCGCGGAAATCCTGGCCCATCTTGTCGATCTCGTCGAACAGGAAGAGCGGGTTCGACTTCTTCGCCTTCTTCATCGACTGGACGATTTTGCCCGGCATCGAGCCGATATAGGTCCGGCGGTGGCCGCGGATCTCGGCCTCATCGCGCACGCCGCCGAGGCTGACGCGAACGAATTCGCGCCCTGTCGCCGTCGCGATCGACTTTCCGAGCGAGGTCTTGCCGACGCCCGGAGGTCCGACGAGGCACAGGATCGGCCCCTTCATCTTGCCCATGCGCTTCTGCACGGCGAGGTATTCGAGGATGCGCTCCTTCACCTTCTCAAGGCCGTAGTGATCGGCGTCGAGGACCGCTTCCGCCTCTTTGATGTCGGTCTTGATCTTCGAGCGGTTCTGCCACGGGATCGACAGCAACCAGTCGAGATAGTTGCGCACGACGGTCGATTCCGCGCTCATCGGCGACATCTGCCGCAGCTTCTTCACCTCGGCCTCGGCCTTGGCCTTGGCCTCCTTGGAGAGCTTGGTCTTGGCGATCTTCTCTTCGATCTCGGCGATCTCGTCGCGGCCGTCGTCGCCTTCGCCGAGCTCCTTCTGGATCGCCTTCATCTGCTCGTTGAGGTAGTATTCGCGCTGCGTCTTCTCCATCTGGCGCTTGACGCGGCTTCTGATCTTCTTCTCGACCTGCAGGACGCTGATCTCGCCCTCCATAAGGGCGTAGACGCGCTCAAGCCGCTCGGCGACGCCGACCGTCTCGAGGAGTTCCTGCTTCTCGCTGATCTTGATGTTGAGATGCGAGGCGACGGTGTCGGCGAGGCGCGAGGGGTCCTCGATCTGACCGATCGACACGATCACTTCCGGCGGCACGCGCCGGTTCAGTTTCACATAGGCCTCGAACTGCGAAATGACGGAGCGCGTCAGCGCCTCGAGTTCGCTCTTGTCCGCGGGCTTGATGGCGGGGATTTCGGCCTCGGCCTCGAAATAGCCGTCGGCCCGCGTGTAGCGCACGATCTTGGCGCGCGTCTCTCCCTCGACCAGAACCTTGACCGTGCCGTCCGGGAGCTTCAGGAGCTGCAGGACCGACGCGACGACGCCGATGTCAAAAATCTCCTCGGGCTTGGGATCGTTCGCGCTCGCGTCCTTCTGGGCGACGAGCAGGATCTTCCGCTCGGTCTCCATCACGTTTTCGAGCGCCTTGACGGATTTCTCGCGCCCGACGAACAGCGGGACGACCATGCTGGGGAAAACCACGATGTCGCGAAGCGGCAGAACTGGGTAGACGGCGGTTTCGGCCATTAGAAAAGCACCTCGTATGGGGAGCCCCTTAAGGGCGCTCCGGACTGTTGTCGCGTCCGTCCCTTAAAGTTCTGCGGAAAGGCCGCCCGCGAGGGAAGAGCAGGAATGACGGCCCCTGGTCAGCCCGCCCGACGGGCAGCCGACGCGGGAGGGTTTGCGGCGGCGAACGCGACCATCATGTGGCGTTCCGAGGGGGAGTTTCAAGGAGGTAAACCAGCGGCGGACGACCGGTTCGCCGACCGCCCCCCACGCCCCGTCCCGCAGCGCGCGGCGCCAATCCAGGTCCTGATTGCGCCCGCCGCGCCTCAGGCGCCCGCCGCGCCTCAGGCGCTCGCCGGTTCGGCTTCGAGCTCTTTCACGCGCCGCTCTTCGTAGATGTGGAGCGGCTTGGCGTTGCCCTCGACCACTTCGGCGTTGACGACGACTTCGGCGACGCCGTTCAGGGTCGGCAGCTCGAACATCGAATCGAGGAGGATGCCCTCCATGATCGAGCGCAGGCCCCGCGCGCCGGTCTTGCGCGCGATCGCCTTGCGCGCGACCGCGTTGCGGGCGTCCTCGGTGAAGGTGAGCTTCACGTCCTCCATTTCGAACAGGCGCTGATACTGCTTCAAAAGCGCGTTCTTCGGCTGGGTGAGGATCTGGATGAGCGCCGCTTCGTCTATGTCCTCAAGCGTCGCGATGACGGGGAGGCGGCCGATGAATTCGGGGATGAGGCCGAATTTGAGGAGGTCTTCGGGCTCGACCGTGCGCAGCACGGCGCCGACGCGCCGGTCGTCCGGGGCTTTGACCGCGGCGTTGAAGCCGATCGAGGTGCCGATCTGGCGCGAGGCGATGAGCTTTTCCAGGCCGGCGAAGGCCCCGCCGCAGATGAAGAGGATGTTGGTCGTGTCGACCTGCAGGAACTCCTGCTGCGGATGCTTGCGCCCGCCCTGCGGCGGCACCGAGGCGACCGTCCCTTCCATGATTTTGAGGAGGGCCTGTTGCACGCCCTCGCCCGAGACGTCGCGGGTGATCGAGGGGTTGTCGGATTTGCGGCTGATCTTGTCGACCTCGTCGATGTAGACGATGCCGCGCTGGGCGCGCTCGACGTTGTAGTCGGCGGCCTGCAGCAGCTTCAGGATGATGTTCTCGACGTCCTCGCCGACATAGCCCGCCTCGGTGAGCGTCGTGGCGTCCGCCATGGTGAACGGGACGTCGAGGATCCGGGCGAGCGTCTGGGCCAAGAGCGTCTTGCCGCAGCCGGTCGGGCCGATCAGCAGGATGTTCGATTTGGCGAGCTCGACCTCGCCGCCCTTGGAGCCGTGCGCCAGGCGCTTGTAGTGGTTGTGCACCGCGACCGACAGCACGCGCTTGGCGTGCTCCTGGCCGATCACGTAGTCGTCCAGCACGCCCTTGATCTCGGCCGGGGTCGGCACGCCCGCCCGGCTCTTGGCGACCGCGCTCTTGTTCTCCTCGCGGATGATGTCCATGCACAGCTCGACGCATTCATCGCAGATGAACACGGTCGGGCCGGCGATCAGCTTCCGGACCTCGTGCTGGCTATTCCCGCAGAAGGAGCAGTAGAGGGTGTTCTTGGAGTCGCCGCTACCCTTGGACATCATCCAACCGTCCCACGCGGTCCCGGGGAGCATGGTAGCGGCGCCCGCCGGGGTGCACAACCCGCGACGCGAGCGAGGGTTCCGGGCGGCCCGAGGCGCCGGGTTCAGCCGCCGGCGAGGTTGCGGCGGACGAGCCGGCGCCAGAGCAGCGGGGCGAACAGCGCCAGGACCGCCAAGAGGAGCAGGCTCGCCGAGAGGGGCCGGGTCACGAGCACGCTCATGTCGCCCTGCGAGATGGTGAGCGCCCGGCGCAGCTCCTGCTCGGCCAGGGGCCCGAGGATCATGCCGATGATCACGGGCGCGGTCGGGAAACCGTAGTGGCGAATGAGGAAGCCCACGGCGCCGATCGCGTAGAGCAGCAAAAGGTCGATCGGCGACTGGCTGATGCCGTAGGTGCCGATCGTGGCGAACACCAGGATGCCGGCGTAGAGCAGCGGCTGGGGGATCGAGAGCACCCGCACCCACAGGCCCACGAGCGGCAGGTTCAGGGCCAGGAGCAGCAGGTTGCCGATGTAGAGGCTGGCGATCAGGCCCCAGACCAGCTGCGGCTGGGTCTCCATGAGCAGGGGCCCGGGGTTGATGCCGTAGCTCTGGAACGCCGAGAGCACGATCGCGGCGGTGGCCGAGGTCGGCAGGCCGAGCGTCAGCATCGGCACGAGCACGCCCGCCGCGGAGGCGTTGTTGGCGGCCTCGGGGCCGGCCACGCCCTCGATCGCCCCCTTGCCGAACTCCTCCGGGCGGCGCGCCAGCCGACGCTCGAGCCAGTAGGAGAGGAAGGTCGGCACCTCGGCGCCGCCGGCCGGCAGGGCGCCGATCGGAAAGCCGATCCCGGCACCCCGGAGCCAGGCCGGCCAGGACCGTCGCCAGTCCTCGGCCGACAGCCAGAGCGAGCCTTTGACCGGGACGATCGAGCTCCGGCGCAGGCTGGCGCGGTGCGCGAGCCACAGCGTCTCGCCGACCGCGAACAGGCCGACGCAGACGATGATCACGTTGATGCCGTCGAGGAGCTCGAGCAGGCCGAAGGTGAAGCGCGCCTGGCCGGTCTGCAGGTCGACGCCGACGAGCCCGAGCCAGATGCCGAAAGCCAAGGCCGTGAGCCCGCGCAACGGATGGCTGCCGAGGGTCGCCGAGACCGTGACGAAGGCCAGGATCATCAAGGAGAAGTAGTCGGCCGGGCCGAACCGGAGCGCGATCTCGACCACGGTCGGCGCCAGGAAGGTCAAGCCGAGCGTGCCGATCGTGCCGGCCACGAAGGAGCCGATCGCGGCCGTGGCCAAGGCCGGCCCGCCGCGGCCGGCGAGCGCCATGCGGTGGCCCTCGAGCGCGGTGATGATGGTGGCGCTCTCGCCCGGCGTGTTGAGCAGGATCGAGGTCGTCGAGCCGCCGTACATGGCGCCGTAGTAGATGCCGGCGAAGAGGATGAAGGCGGCGGTGGCGTCGACCGTGTAGGTGATCGGCAGGAGGAGCGCGATCGTGAGCGCCGGCCCGAGCCCCGGCAGCACGCCCACGAAGGTGCCGAGGGTGACGCCCAGAAGGCCCCAGCCGAGATTGACCGGCTGGAGAGCCACGAGGAAGCCCTGGCCGAGCGCCGCGAGGGTCTCCAAGACCGTCTCCCTAGGGCACGAGGCCCACGAGGTCCTCGACCAGCCCGCCGCCGAAGCGCACTCCCAGAAGCCGGCTGAAACCCAGGAACACCGCGACCGCGAGCGCCAGGGCGAGGAGGGCGTCGCGGGCCGGCCGCGTCGAGCCGAAGCCGCGCGCCACGCAGACGAACAGGAGGGTCGAGGCGAGCACGAAGCCGAGCGGCTGGATCAGCGCCACGTTGAGGACGAGGCCGGCCGCGACCCAGCCGAGCGCGCGCCGGTCGAGGGGCTCGCCCGCGAAGCCCTCCTCGGCCCGGAGCTGGCCGGCCAGCGCCTGGACCAGGAGCAAGAGGCCCAGGCCGCCGAGCAGGGC
>JACADZ010000023.1 GCA_013389105.1 Parvularculaceae bacterium
CCGCGCGCGGCGTGCCGCGCCCGCGCTCGATCGGGACCTACTGCGTCGCGCTGACCGCCGCGCTCAGTCTGCCGTCCCTCCTGCGCTTTGAAGATCGAAACTCAATGGCGTTCGGGGTCGAAGCGCGCGTGCCGTTTCTCGATTACAGGCTGGCTGAGTTCGCGCTGAGGCTCGGCGATCGCCACAAAATCGTCGGCGGCGACACGAAGCGCGTTCTGCGCGCGGCGATGGCGGGGCTTATACCGGAGGAAATCCGGCTGCGGCGCGACAAGATAGGTTTTGCAACGCCCGAAGCCGAGTGGTTTCGCGGTCCTCTGAGGAAGCGCGCGGCGGAAATGGTCGACGCGTCGATTGCAACCTATCCGGACTTGTTTCCAGAGAAAGACGTTCGCAGCGTCGCGCGCGACATGCTCGATGGATCCCGGCCCTATGACCACATCTTGTGGCGCATCATCGTCGTCGGGGCATGGGGCCGGAAATTCGGGGCCGCTCTTTGAGGAGCAGGGCGGCTCACGCCCGCGTTTCGCCTGCTCGCAACAGCACGTCAAGGACGGCAAGCGCCTCGGTCCCGTCCGTTCGCGGCTGCGCGTTAGAACTGATGCAGTCGAGGAAATGCGAGCATTCCTGTTTGAGCGGCTCAGCAAGGCCGAAGGCGATCGGCTCGGGCTCCGCTTTGACTGGTTCAGGCGCTCGGCCAGAACGGTTCATTCCGTGGGCGTACAGCCGAAGCTTCTGCTTCGGGTCAGCGGCCGAGTCCTCAAAGACGATCATGCCCTTTTCGCCGACGACGACCAGCCGGTGCTCCTTAAACGGATGAAGCCAGGATGCGAACACATGCGCGCGACCTCCGCCAGGGAACGTCATGTCGAGCCGGTGCTCGTCCTCGATTCCAGGAGTCACAAACGAGCCGCCTCGCGCCTCGACGCGGTCGGGACGCTCGCCGAACAGGGCGAGGAGCATAGAGACGTCGTGGGGCGCGAAGCTCCACAAGACATTCTCCTCGACCCGTAATTTTCCGAGCGACAGGCGGTGAGAGTAAGCGTAGCGCAGTCGGCCAATCCGACCGCTCCGGACCGTGCTCAGCAACGCCTCGAACGCCGGGTGGTACCGGAGAAGGTGCCCGACCATGAGGATCCGGCCTGCGCCTTGCGCAGCCGCCACGATCGCTTCGCCGTCCTCGCGGTTGAGCGCCAGCGGCTTCTCGACAAAGACGTGTTTTCCGGCGGCGAGGGCGGCCAACGCGAGCTCCGCGTGATGCTCTGCCGGCGCGGCGATGGCGACGGCGCCTATGGCGCGGTCGGCAAGGATGTCGCTTGTATCGCGCGCCGGAACCCGGTTCTTTTCGGCCTCGCGAGCGGCGGTCGCGACGTCTGGATCAGACAGGGCGACGAGCGCGCCAAGTTCAGCGAAGTTGCGGGCAAGGTTCTTGCCCCAATAACCGCACCCGAGCACGGCCACATTCGGCGACATCGCCATTCGATTTCCCGTGAATTCGCAAACGATCCATTGGCCGCCGCGAGTGCCGCCGTCAACCCGTCCGCCGCTTTTTTCGGTTCAGGGCCGCGGCGCGCTTCCTTCACACCTTGTGGTAGGCGCGATACCACTCGACGAACCGGCCAATACCGACCTCGAGCGGCGTCGACGGCGAGAAGCCGACGTCGCGGGCGAGGTCGTCGATGTCGGCGAAGGTCGCGCGCGCTTCTCCCGGCTGCATGGGCGCAAGCACCTTGATCGCCGGCCTGCCAATCGCCTTCTCGAGGATGCTGATGAGCTTGTGAACCGGTTCGGGCGAGTGATTGCCGATATTGTAAAGCCTGTAGGGGGCGTAGCTCGTCGCCGGGTCGGGATTCTGCGGGTCCCAGTCAGGATTGGGCGTCGCCGGCCGCTCGCCGAGCTTCGTCAGCGACTCGACGATGTCGTCTACATAGGTGAAGTCGCGCTCCATCTCGCCATTGTTGAAGAGTTCGATCGGCTTTCCCGCAATAATATGATCCGTAAACAAATAAACAGCCATGTCGGGCCGGCCCCAGGGGCCGTAGACCGTGAAAAACCTGACGCCGGTCGCCGGCAGGCCGTAGAGGCTGCTGTAGCTGTGCGCGAACAGCTCGTTGGCTTTTTTGGAGGCGGCATAGACGTTCAGCGGATGATCGACCACGTCGTGAATCGAAAAAGGCATTCTGCGTGAAGCGCCGTATACGGAACTGGACGAGGCGAAAATCAGGTGTCCGACCTCGTTGCGCCGGCAGCACTCCAGCACGTTCTGGAAGCCCACTATGTTTGAGCGTACGTACTCCATCGGGAATTGGAGCGAGTAGCGCACGCCGGGCTGGGCGGCGAGGTTGAAGACCTGATTGAAGCGGCATTCGCGAAAGAGCGAGGCGAGGGCCTCGGAATCAGTCAGGTCAATCCTTTCGAATCGAAAGCCCTTGCGTCCCTCAAGCTGCGCGAGCCGCGCTTTTTTTAGGTCGACGCTGTAGTAGTCGTTGAGGTTGTCGACGCCCACGGTCTCGGTCCCGGACCGCAAGAGACGGTCGCATAAGTGATAGCCGATGAAGCCGGCCGCGCCCGTCACCAAAATTTTGGCCAGAAAAAGCTCCCGATATCCAGCGCAGACTGGAGGGATGGTTATAGGGAGTTCCGGACCCAATCAACCCGACGCCTTGATTTTGCAGGCGGCATGCCAAACTGGGTCCGTCTAACGCGCGGCGGACCGATCGGGTCGGACACTGGCGACCGCCATCATCGAGACTGAGCGCGAGGCGGGGATTCTGGCGAGGAGGACTCACTGCCATCGCTTTGAAAGGCGCTGCGCCATGTCGTCCGCGGCACCCTTTGCGGCGCCGGCGTAACCTGTAAGGCGGTCGGCGACGAAGGGGTTCGTCCGCCGCTCCTGACCAAAGGTCGACATCGGGCCGTGTCCCGGCACGAAGCGCATGTCGTCGCCGAGCGGCCAGAGTTTCTCCGTAATTGAACGAATAAGCGTCGGGTGATCGCCGCGGGGAAAATCGGTGCGCCCGATAGAGCCGGCGAACAGCACGTCGCCGACGAAGGCGATCTTGGCGTCGCGGTTGAAGATGACGACATGCCCCGGCGTGTGGCCGGGCGTGTAGACGACGCCGAACTTGATCCCGTCGAGTTCCAGTTCGTCGCCGTCTTCGAGCCATCTATCGGGCGTGCAGTCCTCGCCATCCTCGATGCCGAACTGGCGCCACGAGGAGCGGATCTGATTGAGCCAGAAGACTTCCTCCTTTTGCGGGCCGATGATCGGGGCCTTGGTGCGCCGCTTGATCTCCTCGGCGGCGCCGGCGTGATCGAGATGCCCGTGCGTCATCCAGATCTGCTCGATGGCGGCGTCCATTTCCGCCGCGGCCTTCACGATCTTGTCCGGCTCGCCGCCCGGATCGACGACGGCGGCCTTGCCCGACACGGCCCGAACGATCGAACAGTTCTGCTGAAACGGCGTTACCGGCACGATCTTGACGGAGAAGGGGAGGGAGGCGTTCATGATCTTCGGACAGCGGCTTCCGACTTCGGTTAGCCTTTGGCCGTCGCACAGGCAACCTCTGAGCGCTGAGCTTTCTCTGCGCGCGCCTTCGGGAAGCCGGCCTTATGGACGCCTTGATCGCCAGGCGTTCTACTCGAGGCGCGTTTGTGGCGCATCGGAGTATAGAAACCCCGCGCCGCTCGCGGAACCGCGCCGATCGGCGCAGCGGAGAACGTCGAGGACACGCAGGCGTCCTCCGATCATGAAGGATAGCCGGTCGCCTGGCCGCACGACGAAATGCGCCTTTTCGATGCGCTGGACGGCGCCGTTGCGGGTGAGGCGGATTTTGCCCTTTTCAGCGAGCGCCTGTCCGAGCGCCCGCGTCTTCACGAGTCGCGCGCACCAGAGCCATTTGTCGATGCGCTGGGCGGCATCGTCCGTAGCGGGAGCATCTTGCGCGGCGGCGCGTCGGCTCAACTGGAGGTCTCCGGCTCCTTCGCCGGATCGGGCTTGCCGGCGAGCTGGTCCTTGAGGCCGGCGAGCACGGCGAACGGCGAGCTCGGATCGGCCACCTTGCGGTGCTGCGGCATGGTCATCAGCGGCGATTCCTGGCGGCGCGGCGCGCGGTCGCCGCGCGGCCCGTCGGGCCGGGGCCCACGATCGCGATCACGTTCTCTGTCGCGCCGCGGGCCGCGATCGCCGCGCGGCCCATCGCCGCCGCGCCGCTGATCGTCCTGTCGATCGGGACGACGATCAGAACGGCGATCGCCCCCTTTATCGTTGCGCGGGCCCCGTTCCGGACGCTCTCCATCGCCGCGAGCCTCGCGGCGGCCGTCGCGCCGCTCGCCGCCGCGCGTTTCACGCGGCTTGCGATAGGGCTGGCGCCGCGGCGCCATCTTCCAGATGACGACGTCGATCATCTCGGTTTCGGCTGAAGGCGCCCCAGCCTCGGCGGGCGTCGCGGACGGCGCGGTTTCGGCCGTCGCCGACGCATCCGCGGCAAGCGTGGCAGCTTCTGGGGGCGCGGCGGATTGAGGAATCGGAGCCACTGCTTCAACTGGCGCCGGCATGTCGGCTTCGGCTTCCGTTTCGGGCGGGAGCGTGATCTCGGCCGGCGCCTCGGCGATAACCTCCGCGGCGGCGGTCGCCGCGACGGAGACGACCGGCTTCGCGGGCTTCTTCACCTTGATCGTCTGCTTGCGATAGCCGAGCGACGTTAGGATGCCCTCGAACTCCTCGCCGGAGCAGCCGACGAGCGACATCATTTGCTGGCTCGCTTCGAAGCCGCCCTGATATTCGCCTTCGCGCCGCTCTGAACGGATTTGTCCGGCGAGACGCTCCAGCATGTCGATCCGAACGGCGCGCGCGCCGGAAGGCCGATATCCGCAAGCATAATAATAAGCATGCGGAATAGCCTCGTCGGCGAGGAACGAGACGAGGCCCGCTTTCGGGGGGGTGAACGCGCCCGGCTGGCGATCGGTCCATAGCGCCCAAAGCAGCGTCAGGAGCTTGGCCGGCTGCGGCTTCAAGAGTTTCGGCATGAACAGGGTGTATTCGCCGAACCGCACCCCGAGATTTCGCAGCTTGGCCCGCTCTTCCTGCCCGAGCTGCTTTAGTTCCTCTCCAAATTGAGAGCGCGACATGGCCCCGAAATTCTCGACAAGGCGAAACGCGACGCCTCGCGCCTGGCCGCCGAGCGCGACGTCGCCTTCAGAAGCAGCCGCCGCCTGCCCCAGCGCGATCAGTTCGCCAAGCAGCGCCTCGACCTTGGCGGCGAAAAAATCTTTCAGCCGATCGTAAATGCGCCCGCGCAGGTGCGGCGAGAGCGCGTCGAGTCCGCGCACGACGATGTTCGGCCGCAGGGGCGCCGGGCCCTTTTCAAGGCGCGCCACTGGCGAGGATCGCCAGGTGATAACGCCGTCGTCTTTGAGCTGCAGGTCCTCCGACGCGGCCGTGGCGAGGGCCGCCGCGCGAGCGGCAAGCACCGGCGCCAGCGCCTTGTCGGCGGCGCCGCGGATGCGCTTGGCGTCGAGGCCCTTCGCGCGCGGATCGACGATGAACTCAAAACCCAGCAGGCGGCCGACAAACTGGCCTTCCACGATCACGTCTCCGTCTTCGGTGACGCCGGCGAGGACCGGCGCGTCGTCTTTCAGTTTTTTCAGCAGCACCGAGGTGCGGCGGTCAACGAAGCGCTGGGTCAGCTTCTCATGCAGCGCGTCCGAGAGCCCGTCTTCTATAGACCGCGCCTTTTCTTGCCAATAAGCCGCATCCTCGATCCAGGCGGCGCGGTGAGAGAGATAGGTCCAGGTGCGAACATGAGCGATGCGCTTGGACAAGAGGTCAATGTCGCCCTCCACGTTCTCAAGACCGGCGATGCGGGGGGCGATCCACGCCGTGGGAATGCGCCCTGAGTTCGCCAGCTGCAGGAAGATTTCGCCGATCAGCCGCGCGTGGTGATCGAGGGAGCTCTTGCGGAAATCGGGGATCTGGCAGGTCTCCCACAGGAGCCGCAGCGCGTCGCCTCTGACGCCGAGCCGGGCGATCTCCTCATCGGCGGCGAGCGCGGCCAGAGCGAGTTCATCGTCGTCGGTGCGGGCGAGCTGAAGCTGCGGTCGGGGCGGAGGGGCCTGCAGCGAGCCGATGAGGTGCGGGATCGAGTGGAAGTTCAGATCTTCGCTGCGCCATTGCAGCGCCTTAGCGGGTTCGAAGACGTGGTCTTCGATCGCTTCGATGATCTCCTCGTCGAAAGGGGGGCAGTCGGCGGTCACGCCGAACGACCCGTCGCGCATGTATCGCCCCGCCCGGCCCGCGATCTGGGCGAGTTCGTCGGGCCGAAGATCCCGGAAGCCGCGTCCGTCGAACTTGCGTCGGGATGAGAAGGCGACATGGTCGATGTCCATGTTGAGGCCCATGCCGATGGCGTCGGTGGCCACGAGATAATCGACCTCACCAGACTGGTAGAGTGCCGCCTGGGCGTTGCGCGTGCGCGGCGAGAGCGCGCCGAGGACGACTGCGGCGCCGCCGCGCTGGCGGCGGATGAGTTCGGCGATCGCGTAAACGGACTCGGCTGAAAAGCCGACGATCGCCGAGCGCCGCGGCAATCGCGAGACTTTTTTTGAGCCGGCATACTTAAGAACTGACAGGCGATCGCGCGCCAGGAATTTCACGTCAGGGAAAAGGCCGCGCAGGATCGGACGCATGGTTTGCGATCCGAGGAACAGGGTCTCGCCCGTTCCACGGGCGTGAAGGAGGCGCGACGTAAATACCCGCCCGCGCTCGGGGTCGGCAGCGAGTTGAATCTCATCGACGGCCAGGAACGAGACCTGCCGCTCGACGGGCATGGCCTCGACTGTGCAGATCCAATATCGCGGATGGGGAGGAATGATCTTTTCCTCCCCGGTGTAGAGAGCCGCCACGTTCTTTCCTCGGACGGCGACGATGCGGTCGTAAACCTCGCGCGCGAGCAGGCGCAGGGGCAGCCCGATCATGCCGCTGTCATGACCGAGCATGCGCTCGATGGCGTAATGCGTCTTGCCGGTATTGGTGGGGCCGAGGACGGCGAGGGGCGCGGCGGCGCCCGCTCCGCCCGAATGGAAGCTGGTCATGCGGGGCAAGAATAGGCACGGAACGGGCAAGGCGCCTATGCTCGATCGGACTCTCAGCCTTGGCCGACTCAAGGCGTTCGGCGTCCGGGAGTTCTGGCGGCAGTTGGTGGCTTGCCCGGTGCACTCGCTGAGCACGCGGGAGAACCTGTACCCAGAGGCCGGCGCGGCCATTCGGGTCGGTCGGGGTCACCCCGAGCGGCTCCTCGACCGGGGGGCAGGGGGGCGGGGCGCTCGCGCCTCGGCTTGACGGCCTTCAAGTCCTCGCCTATAGGCCTCGCCTCCCATTTGACCCAAGGCGCGTCCTTTCGGGCAGCAGCCTTTTTTTGCAGGTGAATTTATGGCGCGCCGCTGCGAGTTGACCGGGGTCGGTCCGATGGTCGGGCACAATGTGTCCCACTCCAACGTGAAGACCAAGCGTCGTTTCTATCCCAACCTCTGCAACGTCACGCTGCACAGCGACAAGTTCGGACGCGGCTACAAGTTCCGCGTGACGGCGGCGGCGCTTCGGACACTGGACCACGTCGGCGGGCTCGACGCCTACCTTGCCAAGGCGAGTGATGATGTCCTCTCGTCCGCGGCCTTGAAACTCAAGCGCGAACTCGCCAAAGCTTCCTGACGGAGCGCGCCGCTCCCTCCATGAGGGTGGAGTGGAAATGGAAGAAATTCTGGCCGTCGAGCAGCGGCGACCGGTTCGTGAAACGCCGCTTGAGAAACTGGTGCGGGAAAGCGGCGCCTTCAGCGCGGCGCTTTTCAGACTCGCGTGGCTGACCGCCCTGCTGACCCCGGTTCTCCTCGCTTCCTTCCTGACGCTTGACCTCGCCGTCTTCAGGTTCGACCAGATCTTCGATTCGGCGGCCCAGAAGCCCAGCAACTGGCTGTCGGTCGGCGGCATCGTGATGACCTGCGCCGGCTTGCTCGTGATCCTGTTTTCGCGCCGCTATGGCGGTGATGAAGCCTCGCGAGCGATCACCGCCTCTTGGGGCGTTGCGGCGATCGTTGTCTTTGCCGGCCTCGCAGAGCTGGCGCCGGTTCTTCAGGACTCGGATTTTCCTGCAGCGCGATCCGTCGTCGCTTTCGTTGCAAGCGCCATGCTCGGACAATACGTTGCAGTTCATTTCTACGACGTGCTTCGCGGCGGCGGAGCATGGTGGCGCGCGCCGTTGATTGCAGCGCTGGCGGGGCTCGGTCTCCAGGCGTCGATTTTCTATCCCTGGGCGTTCTGGGGGAGCGACTCGCCCTGGTTCTTCTGGATGCTCGCCGATTTTTCGGTGAAGGCAGCGGGCGCTGCCGCGTTTCTCCCCATTTACAGGGCTTTGCAGCAGACGCTGAAACCGAGGGGCGGGTTCGGCGGCAGGTGATCGGCCAAAGCCCGGGGCGCTTTAGGCTGTAGTTTCGTTGTCGGCCGCACGCTCCAAAGCCTTCGCCTCGGTCCAAAGCGATTCCATCTCGTCGAGGCTCGCGGCGCCGAGCGTGCGTCCCTGTTCGGCAAGCCGCTTTTCGATATACGCGAAGCGCCGCGAGAATTTTTCATTGGCGCGGCGGAGGGCGGCCTCGGGATCGACCATGAGGTGACGCCCGACATTGGCGATGACGAAGAGGAGATCGCCGAATTCATCCTGTATGGCGTCGGGATCCCTGCTTTGAGCCGCCTCGGAGAGTTCGGCGACTTCCTCGTTCAGCTTCTTGAGTACGTCGGCGACGTTGCTCCAGTCGAACCCGACCGTTGCGGCGCGCTTCTGCAGCTTGACCGCGCGCGTCAGGCCGGGAAGCGCCAGCGGCACGTCGGCAAGAAGCCCGGCCTTTCCTTTGGCGGCGCGTTCGAGCGCCTTGCGCTTTTCCCAGGCCTCAGTTTGCTCGCTCGCCGAGCGACTCGCCGCGGCCGCGAACACGTGCGGATGACGCTCTGTCATCTTGCTGACGATCGTTCGAACGACGTCGGCGAAGTCGAAAGCGCCCCGCTCTTCCGCCATCCGTGCATGAAAGACAACCTGGAAGAGGAGGTCGCCAAGCTCTTCGCGGAGCCCCGTCATGTCGTCGCGCTCGATGGCGTCGGCCACCTCATAGGCCTCCTCCACCGTATAGGGCGCGATCGACCGGAAGGTCTGCTCAAGGTCCCAGGGGCAGCCGCCTTCGGGGGCCCGCAGGCGCGCCATGATATCGAGCAGCGAGTGGATTTCGGCGTCGGGTTTGCTGGCCATCATCCATCCGCAACACTGGTCGCCGCTCATGGTCAACCAAAAAAAGGCGAGGGAGGACCGCCCGCCTCCACGATGAGCCGCGGCGCCGGTCGATTGAAGCCTTGACGCTTGCGCCCTTTGGGGCGAAGGCCAAGAGCCCTCAGCTTTCGGAGACGAAAATGCCGATCAAGCCGACCAAGCTCATCTGGCGCAACGGCGAGATGATTCCCTGGGCGCAGGCGACCACGCATATCGCCACGCACGGCCTTCAGTACGGAACGGCGGTCTTCGAAGGCATGCGCGCCTATGAGACCCGGCACAAGGGTCCGGCGGTGTTCCGTAACCGCGAGCACATCGAACGGCTCCTGTTCTCGGCCAAGGTCTATCGCATCGCCATTAACTACAGCCTGGACGACCTCATGGCCGTTTGTCGCGAGATCATTCGCGTCAATGACCTCCGCGCGGCCTACATCCGTCCTGTAGCTTTCCTCGGCTACGGGGAGATGGGCCCGTCCGCGCAGAACTGCCCAAGCGAGGTCGCAGTGATGGCCTGGCCGCTCGGCGCCTATCTCGGAGACGAGGCCCTGAAAAAAGGAATTGATGTCAGCGTGTCGAGCTGGCGACGTCTCGCGCCGAGCACGACGCCGGCGGGCGTGAAGGCGGCCGGCAACTACCTGTCAAGCAGGCTCATCGGCATGGAGGCGAAGGATCAGGGGTTCGTTGAAGGGATCGGCCTTACCCATGACGGATTGGTAAGCGAAGGCGCCGGCGAGAACATCTTCATCGTTCACAAAGGCCGGATCATTACGCCGCCGGCCGCCGCCTCGATCCTCGGCGGCATCACGCGCGACACGGTCATCACGCTCGCCCGCGACAGCGGCATTGAAGTCACGGAGCAATCCGTACCGCGCGAAATGCTCTATTACGCAGACGAGGTGTTCCTGACGGGCACTGCGGCCGAGATCACGCCTGTTCGCGCGATCGATCGCATCGAGGTGGGCTCCGGCAATCGCGGCCGTCCGGTAACGTCGGCGCTTCAGGAGAAGTTCTTCGGACTCTTCACCGGCAAGACCGAAGACAAATGGGGCTGGCTCGATCCGGTCGGCTGATCAGATCACGACGTGATGCGCGCCGTCCCAATTCGGGGGGACGCCAGTCTCCGCCAGGCGGTTGATGCGCTCTTCGTAGATGTCGAAGAGCGCTATTTTCGAGCCGGGGGTTTCCTTGGCCTTGGCGAGCAGCGCGCGGGCGGCGGCGAAGTCTGCGGCGCGGTAGGCCGCCAGCAACCCTCGCTGGGTCTCCTCAAGGGCTCGGTACCCTTTTGATGATTTGATGAAAGGATTGCCGATCAGCGCATAGATCGTCTGCGGACGATCGTTCTTGTTCGTCTTGATGCGGTCGAGCTCGAGGAAAGCGAAGTGGTGGTTGGTCTTGCGGTGCACTGTCTCGTCGCAGATGACCGCCGGTCCATAGTACTCCGCCTGCCGGCGCAGGAAGACGGCGAGATCGACGGCGGGCCCGATCGCGGAATAGCGATTATGGCGGCCATGTCCCATCGGGCCCACGAAGCACTCGCTCGAGGCGATGCCGATGGCGAGATGCAGCGCAACGTCCCGGGTCCTCGGGCTCGTCTCGATGCTGGCGTTGATCTTGTCCATGCTCTCAATCAGACGAAGCGCGCTTGAGCACGCCGCGTTCATGTGATCGGCATTGGCGAGCGGGGCGTTATAGTAGGCGAACATCTTGCCGCCTTCCGCCTGCTCCACCGCGCCGCCGGTGTCGATGATGGTTTTTCTGAGGTCGAGACAGGCTGAGGCGATCACCTTGGTCGCATCGTCGGGCGAGGCCGAAAGCTTCTGCATGTCGTCGTCGGTGAAGCGCAGTTCGAGAGCCAGGACCGTGACGGCGCGCCAGTCGCCGTCGAGGATGTCGGCGGCGCCGTCCTCGCGCAGCTTCTTCATGGTTGGTTCGGGCAGCGAGCCCTGAAAAGAGCCCCGCACCGTGTCGTCGCGCAAAACGACGCCGAGCGAACGGCCGCCGGCAACCGACAACGCTCCAAGGAAGAGCGATAGTGACGCCGGGCCCGGGTCAATGAGCAGGTCGCCGAAGGAGAAGGCCCCGATGGAAACCGCAAAGAGGAGCGCCGAGGCGGCGGCGGCGATGCCGACCGCCTTCCAGAAATCGAGGCGCTGCGACCACATGATTGCAGCGGCGCCTAGCAGCATGACGGCGATCGCCTCGGCATAGCTCGCCCAGACCGGTCGGATGAGACCATCGCCGGACAGGAGCTGGCCCGCCGCCAGCGCATGCACCGATGCTGCGGACAGCGATCCGCGAGCCGTGTCGATTCTGTCGCCCTGCACGGCGTCCAGCCCGATCAGGGCAACCTTGCCGCCGAGCTGGCTGTTCGACGCGACTTTGTCGAGAAGTTTGAACGCAGGGGTTTGCGGCGTCTCAATCTGGCGAGGCAGCCGAAGGCGCATTTCTGCAGCCTTGCTGAGCGGGACGGCGTGCGCGCCCACCGAGATCGCAGCGGGCGGGATGCCGGCGGACGACGCGGCGGCATTTTCCGGGAGGGCGGCAACGGGCGCGCCGTCGAGGGCGAGGCGAGCGGCGGCTAGTGAAACCGCAGGCGTCGCGACGTTGCCGACCGACCAAAGCGGCGCCACGCGTCGGACAACACCATCCGGGTCCGGCCGAATTGCCGCAACGGCGAGGGTGCTTGCCCCGGCGAGTTTCCGGTTCACTGCCGCCGCCTCTCTGGCGACCGGCAGGGCGAGGAAATCGGCGGAGCCTCCGGAAATCTTGAGCCATGCGGCCTTTCGCGTGTCCGCGCGCTGCAGCTCGGTCCCGCGTGGCGCCGCAGCTCTGGCCGCGATCGCGACAGCGGTCGGACGGCCCTCAAGTGACCGGGCGAGGGCCTCATCGGTATTAGGAAGCAGCGATAGCTGGCGGGCGAGGTCCTGATCCCGGGCCCCGGATAGCCAGAAATCTCCGATCGTCGCCGGCGACAACGGATCAGGGGTATCGACGGGCTCGACAATGACGACCCCCTTGGCCCCGGCGGCGATCGCCCGATCCGCAAGGTCGGCCAGGATGGTTCGCGGCCACGGCCAAGGCCCCACCTGCTCGATGCTCTCGGCGTCGATGCTCACAATGTGAAAAGGCGAAGCAGGACCGGAGGAAGCTGGCTTAATTCGTTGATAAAGGTCGAAAAGACGCTCGCGTCCTGTATTGGCGCCGAAGCTGTCGTCGGCCAAGGTCTGCAACGCGATCACCGCGAGCGCCCCAATGACCATCAGAAGCGGCAGCGCCTCCAGCCAGCGAAAGCGACCCGCATACATGTTGCGACCCACGAAACCCTACTCCCGATCCCACGACAGTCCCGACCGGCCGACGCCGCGACCGTTTCGAGATCGTTTAGTATCCTCGGATAAACCGCTGGAACAGTGCAAACCGCGCGCCGCGCGGCTCGCGGGCCTAAAGAAAGCGTAAACGATGCAGGCGTCGGCGGCGCAGTTTGACATCGACGTTGACCGCGACATTCTGAAGCTGGTCGCACGCGGCGATTGGCGCGCCCGCAATCTCGGGCCCGTCGACGCCGGATTGAGGAATTTCGAGGACGATTCGATTGGCCGCGAAATCGTAATCGACGTTTCGGGGGTCGAAAAGCTCGATACCGCCGGGGCCATGGTGCTCCATCGCGTCCTGAAATCCTGGGAACAGCGGACGGAGGCCTCCAAAATCGTCGGCGCCTCGCCCGATCACGCCTTTCTCCTGAGCCGCGTTGAGCCGCATCTTTCGGCCGGTCCAGTGGCGCCAGCCTCCCGGAACGCCTTCGTGCTGATGCTCGACCGCCTCGGGCGAGGCGTCGCTGACGCCTACTTCGCCGCCCTCGAGATATTGAGCTTCATCGGGCTGACGCTGGCGACGTTCGCCCGGGTGACGTCGCGCCCCGCGAAATTCCGTCTGACCTCTATCGTCTATCATATGGAGGAAACCGGGCTGAACGCGGTCCCGATCACCGGACTCATGTCGTTCCTCATCGGCTGCGTGGTCGCCTTCATGGGCGCCAAGATCCTGCGGAACTTCAACGCCGAGATTTTCGTCGTCGAGTTGGTCGGACTGTCCGTGCTCCGCGAATTCGGCGTGCTTCTCGCCGCCATCCTGATCGCCGGCCGCTCGGGCAGCGCCTTTACCGCGCAGATCGGTTCGATGAAGCT
The DNA here is from genome assembly GCA_013389105.1 of Parvularculaceae bacterium. GTDB lineage: Bacteria > Pseudomonadota > Alphaproteobacteria > Caulobacterales > Parvularculaceae > Amphiplicatus. The sequence goes on from JACADZ010000023.1 coordinate 13,490, forward strand.
GCGGGAAGAGATCGACGCGCTGAAGGTCCTCGGCCTCGATCCGATCGAGGTGCTTGTCCTGCCTCGCGTCATTGCGCTCATCATCATGCTGCCGATACTCGCCTTTCTCGGCGCGATGCTCGGCATGATCGGGGGCGGCCTCGTCGCGTGGACGTCGATGGAGATTTCCCCGGCGCTGTTCGTCGGCCGCATCCAGGAGACCATCGCCATGTCCAATTTCTGGGTCGGCCTCATCAAGGCGCCGTTCTTCGCCTTCGTCATCGGCGTGGTCGGCTGCTTCCAGGGCATGCAGGTCGAGGGCAGCGCCGAGTCGCTCGGTCAGCGCACGACGCTGTCGGTGGTCCAGTCGCTTTTTCTCGTCATCGTTCTGGACGCCTTCTTCGCGATGTTCTTCTTGGAGATCGATTTCTGAAGAACGTTGTTACACGGAACATCATCGAAGTGCGCGGGCTGAAGACGCAGTTCGGCGACTTCGTCGTTCATGATGACCTCGACCTCGACGTTCATGAAGGAGAGATTCTTGGGGTCGTCGGCGGGTCCGGCACCGGCAAGTCGGTTCTCATGCGGGCCATCATCGGCCTTAAACGGCCGACCGCAGGAAAGATCTCCGTCTTCGGCGCCGACGTCTGGGCCATGAGCGACCATGACCGTCGTGAAATCGAACAGCGCTGGGGCGTCCTGTTTCAGGGCGGCGCCCTTTTCTCTTCGTTGACCGTCGCGCAGAACATCATGGCGCCGATCCGCGAGCATCTTGCGCTGCCCGACGCGCTCGCCCGCGATATCGCCGCGTTGAAGATCTCGATGGCGGGGCTGCCGCCCGACGCCGGAGCAAAATTCCCCTCTGAGTTGTCGGGAGGCATGTCGAAGCGCGCGGGGCTGGCGCGCGCGCTGGCGCTCGATCCCGAGCTCCTTTTTCTCGACGAGCCGACCGCCGGTCTCGACCCCATCGGGGCGGCGAGGTTCGACGACCTCATCGTCAGCCTCAAGAAATCCTTAGGGTTGACGGTGTTTATGGTTACCCATGATCTCGACACGCTGCACGCCGCCTGCGACCGCGTGGCGGTGCTCGCCGAAAAGCGGGTCATCGCCGTCGGCACGATTGCGCAAGTGCGTCAGACCGGGCATCCATGGATCGAGGAATATTTCGGGGGCCCGCGCGGCCGCGCCGCCCTCATGGCGAAAGCCGGTGGGGGAGGGGCCCGCGAGGAGGCGAGTTGAGTAAATGGAGACTCGCGCGCATTACGTTCTGATCGGCGCTTTCGTCCTGTGCGCCGTCGCGCTGGCGTTTCTCTTCATCCTCTGGCTCGGCCAGACCCAGCGCGAGTTCGACCCTTACGACGTCATCTTCACTGAGCGCGTCTCGGGCCTGTCGGAAGGCGCGGCGGTGCTCTTCAACGGCATCCAGAAAGGAGAGGTCGAAGAGCTGACCATCGATCCGGACAATCCCTCGATCGTGAAGGCGCGCGTGCGCGTCGACAAGGACACGCCTGTCAAGACGGATACGCGGGCTGAACTGGAACTTGTCGGGTTCACCGGCCTCGCCGTCATCCAGTTTGTCGGAGGCAGCAAGGACAAGCCGCTCCTTAAGGACGTGACGCGCGGCGTGCCGCAGATCCAAGCAGATATGTCGGGATTCGGCGCCTTTCTCGCCGGCAGCGGCGACATCGTCGAAGCGGCGCAGAAGCTGTTGTCTGAGGAAAACACCAAGGCGTTTTCGAATATCCTCATCAACATCGATAAGCTCACCCGGGCGATCGCCGATGAAGACGCGAACCTGCGCCTGACGTTGCAGAATTCCGCCAGGATCACGTCTGATCTCGCCGAGGCTTCTGCAGGCCTCAAAGAGCTGTCCGACAGCCTCAATTCTCTTGCCAGCGAGGACGCCAGGCTCGCCGTCGCGGACGTCCGGCGAACCCTTCAGTCGGCGGACAAGCTGATGAACGAGATGAGCGCGCTGGTCGCCGAGAACCGCGAACCTATCGCGGCGTTCACCAATCAAGGCCTCGCCCAGATCGGACCGGCGGTTTCGGAAGCCCGGCGCACGATGCGCACGCTTGATCAGGTCTTGCGAGAAATCGACCGCGATCCGCGCGGCTATCTTTTCGGCGAGTCAACGCCGCGATACCAGGGGAGCGAGGATTGATGCAAAAGCTCCTCTTTATGATCGCGGCGCTCGCGCTATCGGCCTGCGTCAACGTCCTTCCCAAGGCGCCGCCGGCGAGTCCGCGCTTCCTGATCTCCGCCGTCGATGCGGCCGAGGCTCCAGCTTCTTCCGTGGATTGGTCGCTCGTCGTCGAGGATCCGCAGGCCTCACGCGTCTTCGACCACACGAAGATCGCGCTCGCCCGCGAGCCCGGGCGCGTCGAGTTCTACGCCGATGGCGAATGGGCCGACCGCGCGCCGCGGCTGTTCCAGTCGTCGCTTGTCCGCAGCTTCGAGAACACAGGGCGAATTCTCGGCGTCGGCGACCGCATCGCGCAGCCGGTCGGCGATTATGCCTTGCAGACAGACATTCGGCGCATGGAAGCGGACATCAGGGGGGGACAGGCCCACGCCGTGTTTTCGGTGTATGTCCGGCTCGTCAATAGTCGCGGAAAGGTGGTCGCCGGCAGGTTGTTTCAGGCTGAGGAAGAGGCTCAAGAAAACTCCGGACCGGCGGTCGCCAGGGCTCTCGACATCGCCGCAGGCGCTGTTATCGCCGATATCTTGGCCTGGACATTCGAAAACGGCGCAGCCGCGCGAACGAAAACCCCTTGAGGGTTATTTCTTCCTCGCGGCCTTCTTCGCCTCGGCGATCGCCTCGGTCACCCGCTCGGCTGAAAATCCGCTGACCACATCGACGAACTCGCCGTTCACGGACGCGACAATGAACGTCGGCGTCCCGTCGATCTCCAGATCGCGGGCGACCGACTCCGTTTCGTCCAGCGACTCTTTCACCGACTTGCTTTGAATATCGGCCTTCAGGCGCGCGACATCGACGCCCTTGGACTTTGCAATCTCCTCAACGCGCTCTTTGGTGAGAACGCCGGCCGCCTCCATCATTGCGAAATGGAGCTCCTGGTATTTGCCCTGCGCCCGCGCCGCGAGCGCGGCTTTGGCGGCGTATTCGGATTCCTCGCGCAGAATCGGCAGTTCGCGGAAGACGACTTTGACGCTCGGATCGGTCTTCGTCAGGTCGCGGACCAAGCCGACCGCCTTCTTGCAGAAGCCGCAGTGATAGTCGAACAACTCGATCACGACGACCTGCGCCGCGGCCGGATTGGCGCCGGCGACATAGCCGTGCTCGGGCGAGACAAGGACGGCGAGCTTGCTCCGGGCGAGATCGAGGCGGGCTGTCTCCTGTTTTCGGTCGTAGGACTGCATGGCTTCGATCAGCACTTCGGGGTGCTCGATCAGATAGTTGCGTACGATAGCGCGAACAGCCTGTTCCTCTGCGGCGCTGAAGGTCGTTGTCGAAGGCGTCGCGGGCGGCGGCGCAACCGTCGACTTGGCGGGAGCCGCGCCGGAAGTCTTGTCTCCCTGCGCGCTCGAGTAGGCGACCGCAAGCGCTCCCAGGAGCGCCGCTCCGCCCAGTGCGGCGCCGATGGCGATGTTGTTCTTCATGACAGGCCCCCTCGTTACCTAGTTCGACAGAATCTGCGGATCCGGAATTTCGCCGTCCGGCTTCTTCTGCGGCGCCGGATCTTTTTTGTGCGTCTCCGGTTCTGGCGCCTCCGGCACGTCGTCTGCGGCCTTGGCCCGCGCCGCCGCGATGATGTCGCTCGCCTGCCGGTATTCCGGCGAACCCGGCTTCAGGTTCTGCTGCGCGCGGCGGGCGAAAAGGGCGGCTTCGCCCTTGGCCCCCGAATGATAGCGCGACTCGGCGGTCGCAAGATTGGCCATGCCCTCGTCGCCGAGGCCCCCATAGGCTCGAGCCAGTTCGAACCAGGCGAACGCATTGTCGGGCTCAAGCAGGAGCGCCGACTTCAGCTCTTTGATCGCCTGCGGGTACATCGCGATGTCCTCACCGCCTATGAGCGCGCGCCCAAGATTGATGCGCAGCAGCGCCTTGTCCGGAGCCAGGCTGACCGACTTGAGGTGCGGCTCGATTGACTGCTCTGTCTGTCCGAACTCGAACAGCATCTGGCCCTTCAGTTCGAAGTAATAGGGATTGTCCGGATGGGCGGCGATCAGCGCGTCGATCTCTTTCTGGGCCTTGTCGAGTTGCGAACCGCGATAATAGGCGACGGCCCGCGCATACTTGGCTGGATCGGATTGATCCGAGAGCGGATATTGCCGCAATGTGACGTTCGTCTCCTGAAGGAAGCCGTTGATTTTCGCCTGGATGAGCTTCAGGCGCTCGATCTCTTCGGGCGTGTCCTTGGCCGCGAAACTCGGCGAAGCCGCTGCGCGTTCCCGAAGCGCCGTCACGCGCTCGTTTGAGAGCGGGTGGGAGCGCATGTAGGAGTTGTAGGGATTGATCCGGCGGTCCGTCAGGATTTCACGGTTCCGAAGCTTGCCGAAGAACTGGATCAGCCCCTCGGAGGAGTTGCCGGTGGCGTCGAGATAGGTGACCGCCGCCTGGTCCGCGGCCGCCTCCTGGCCGCGGCTGTACATGAGGGCGTTGGCCATCCCGACATTCTGTCCGAGGCCGAGGAGCCCGATGCCGGCGTCAGTCGCGCCCGCCGCCATGGCGCCCGCGGCCAGCACCAACGACAGGATCATCGGCACGGTCGCTGCGCTCATCATTTCGTCGGAGCGCGCCGAGTGACCTCCCGCGATGTGCCCGGTCTCGTGGGCGATGACGCCCTCGATTTGGTTCGGCGTATCGGCGGCCGTGATGAGGCCGGTGTGGATGCCCATGATGAGGCCGCCGGCGAACGCGTTCGGCGTAGGATCGCCGATGAGGAGAATCTCGATTTGGTCTGCTGGGAGTCCCGCCGCCTTGAACAGCGGTTTGGAGTAGTCGTCGATCCACTGCTCGATCTCTGCGTCGCGCAGCAGGGACTGCGAGTGCGCGGGCCCGAGGACTGTCACCATTGCGGAGAGGGAGGCGGCAAGTCCACGGAACGCCAAGTTGAAACGGGAAGTCATCATCTACTCCTAACGGAACTCTGACGCTGCTAATTGCGGACGCCGGTCAAATTGTGACCGATGGCTGCACTGTTTTCAGCGCACGAGATCGTGAGCTCATCCGCCGATCGCCCGTTGCCACCAGCCCCTCTTGACCTTTTCGGCCTTGGGCGGCGTATCGGGCAGGGCGGCGACGTGAGGAGCCTCGCGCTCGGGTTCCGGCTCGGGGCTCTCGGACGTAGCCGGCCCCGGCGCCTGCTCGCGCGCCGGCGCGGCGGCCTCGATCGCTTCGAACTCGCGCACGGGCTCGATCGATTGGCGAGGCGGCTCGCCGCGCACCTCCTCGTAGGGTGCGTCGATATAGGGTTTGGCGTCATAGGGATTGGGGTCCGTCTTAGAGCCGACCGTCACGACGCCGAGCGCGCCCGCCTCGCCGGACTCGGGCCTGCCGCCACGATTACGCCGGCCGCCGCGGCGTCCGCGACGACGCCGTTTGCGCTCGCCGCCCTCGACTTGTTCGCCCGAACGCGGTTCCGCGCGAAACTCAGCCGGCTCAAAACGCTCATCAGCGCCGCTCTTGCCGTCTCCGGCGTCGGCTTCGCCGACGGGCTCTCCGCCCTCCCGCCCGTGAGAGAACCGCGGCGCTTCTTCGCCGCGACGTCCTCCGCGACGTCGACGTCGGCGCCGGCGGCCGCCGTCCGAGTCTGCTCCGCCGCTGTCGCGCTCGCGATCGCCGCCGCTGCGACGCGGTTCCGGCAGATCTTCCTCGTCAGGGGCCTCGATCGGTTCGTCGAGGTCCGGCGTCTCCACTTCGATGGCTTCGGTCTGGTCGGCGCGCACGACCTGCAGGGTCGGCGCCAGATCGCGCGGCGCGCCGCGCCGCTCGATCTCATAGACGTCGCCCGCTTTCGCGGGATCGGCGACGATCTCCACTGTCAGCGCGTAGTCGTCTTCGATTCTCTTCAGCCACTCGCGCTTGTGATTGAGAATGTAGAGAGTCACGTCGAGCGAGCACCGCGCGGCGATGACGCCCGCGCGCGCCGCCAGGGCTTCACGTTCGACGGCGCGAAGGATGCGCAGCGCCGCGGTTTCCGCAGAACGCACGACTCCCGCCCCGTTGCAGCTCGGGCAGGTATGGGTCGTTCCATCGACAATTCCCGAGCGACGACGCTGCCGGGACATTTCGAGGAGGCCGAAGTTCGAGATGCGCCCGACCTGGAGCCGCGCCCTGTCGAATCGCAGTGCCTCCTTGAATCGCTTCTCGACGGTGCGATTGTTGCGCTGCTCCTCCATGTCGATAAAATCGATGACGATGAGGCCGGCGAGGTCGCGCAGCCGGCACTGCCGCGCGACTTCCTTCGCCGCCTCGAGGTTGGTCTTGAGCGCCGTCAGCTCGATGTTGCGCTCGCGGGTCGCTTTGCCCGAGTTGACGTCGATCGCGACCAGCGCCTCCGTCTGGTGAATGACGATGTAGCCGCCGGACTTGAGCCGCACGACGGGCTGGTACATGGCGTCGAGCTGACCCTCGACGTTTTCCGCGATGAAAAGCGGCGTTTTGTCCTTGTAGGGCTGCACGTTTTTCGCGTGGCTCGGCATGAGCATCTTCATGAAGTCCTTGGCTTCACGGTAGCCGGCGTCGCCCTCGACCAGAATCTCGTCGATGTCCTTGTCATACAGATCGCGGATCGCGCGTTTGATGAGGCTCGCCTCCTCGTAAATCAGGCAGGGCGCGATCGACTGCATGGTCAGGGTACGGATGTTTTCCCAAAGCCGCGTCAGATACTCGTAGTCGCGCTTGATCTCCGCCTTGGTCCGCTTGGCGCCCGCCGTGCGGATGATGAGCCCCATGCCTTTAGGCACGTCGAGGCTGTCGACGACGCGGCGCAGGCGCTTGCGGTCCGCCGCGACAGGGATCTTCCGCGAGATGCCGCCGCCGCGCGCCGTGTTCGGCATGAGCACGCAGTAGCGGCCGGCGAGCGACAAATAGGTAGTGAGGGCGGCGCCCTTGTTGCCGCGCTCTTCCTTCACGACCTGGACAAGCAGGATCTGCCGCCGTTTGATGACTTCCTGAATCTTGTAGTTGCGCAGCAGCCTCGCGCGCTTGCGCCGGGCCTCGCGATACCGCTCCATCAGTTCGGCGCGCTTCTGGCTATTGAGCCGTCCGGCCGCCTCTCGGGCCTTCATTGCCGCCTCGTCGCGCGCGGCATCGGACAACGCGCCAGGCGGATCGACGACTTCGGTTGAAGCGGGGTCGATCTCGGCGCCGTTTTCTTCGACCGGGTTTTCATCAGCCGGAGCGTCGATTGAGACCGTCTCGGCGGCGCCCGATGCAAACGCGGATGAACGCCCGCCGTCCTGGTCGGCCGGCCCTTCCGGAACCTCGTCAGCGACCGGGTCCTCCAGATCCTCACCCTCGTCGTCGGCGGGAGTCGGGGCCTCGCTGTCGCGGAAATCGGGCTCGTCTTCCGAATCGACGGATGCGCCTCCGTCGCCGTCTTCCTGCTCCGCGCCAGTCTCGCCCTCGTCGTCGCCGCCGCCGCCGGCGTCCTCGCCATGTTCGTCGAGATCGAGTTGGGCTCCGAGCTCGGCTTCCTCGTCTTCCGCCTCCTGCAGGAGTTTCCGGTCGGAGATCGGAACTTGGTAATAATCAGGGTGGATTTCGTTGAAGGCGAGGAAGCCGTGGCGATTGCCGCCATACTCGACGAAGGCCGCCTGGAGCGAGGGCTCCACGCGGGTCACTCTCGCGAGATAGATGTTTCCTCGAAGCGGCTTTCGCGATTGTGATTCGAAATCGAAGTCTTCAACGACGTTGTTGTCCAGGACGCAAACCCGCACCTCTTCGGCGTGGGCGGCGTCGATCAGCATCTTCTTGGTCATTCTTGATTGCTCCGCGGCGCGATCGCGCGCCGCTTGGGTTGGGACGCCGGCGCGCGGCCCGGTTGCTGTCCGACAGCGGACTCGGCGTCCGGTCTGGCGGGCGGCGGAACTCGGCAATAAGCGCCATCGGCGAAGTTTTCCTGTGCCGGAAACCGGCGGTTGCAAATGGACGCCGCAGGGGCGTCCTTTAGCTCCTTTTCGCGGATCAGGTTTCCCGCTCCGCGCGCCGGCTCATGGAGCGCCGGCGATCCGCCCGGCGATCGCCGCGATGATGCGGCCATTCCGGGAAGCAAGAAGCCGCGGTTGGTTGAGCCGCAGCTCCGCGCGCCGCCTAGGGCGGGCGCTAGCATCACCTTTGCATGAGCCCGCCGAAAAAGGGAAGCCTTGGCTTCCCCCGACTCAGGCTTTGATAACGACGCCGGGAATTTCCCTAAGGCGGCGTTAAGAGTGAATGCCAAGACTATGCTATTCTCACCCGGACAGACGAGAACGCGATTGTTTTCCGCAGTGCGGCATATAGGGCCATTGATCTCGGCGTTAGGCTTCTGGCTGCTCGCGTCGTCGGCGGGCGCAGCCGACCTCGTGGGCGTCAGGTTCGGGGTGACCTCCGCCTCGGAGACGAGAATTGTCGTCGACCTCACTGAGCCCGCGAAGTTCAGCACCCGCTCAGACGGATCGAAGATTTTCCTCGAATTTGAGGACGCTCTGGTCCGGACTTCCGAAGGGGCAGGCGTCGGTCATGTCGGGAGCTATGTCGCGACCGACCGCAAGAACGGCGGCGCCGTCGTGTTCACCCTCGCCAAGCCGGCGTCGATCGCGCAGACCTTCGAGATCCCCGCCGGCCCGGATTCGGATCGCCATCGGCTGGTCATCGATCTCAAGGAGGGGATGAAGACGGCTCTCGCGGCCCCCGCCGCCTCTACTGCGCCCCCGCAGGGCATTGCCGACATCATCGAGCAGGTGACGGCGCCGACGCCGGCGCAGGCGACGACCATGGACCCGGTGCCCGCCGGGGAAGAGCCGGCCCCGGCAAAGCGGGACCTCGAAGTGATCGTGATTGATCCGGGTCACGGGGGCAGCGATCCCGGCGCGGCGTCCTCAACAGGCGTCCAGGAGAAGGTGGTCACGCTGGCCGCCGCGCGACGGCTCGCAGAAATCCTGCAGGAACGCGGGCGCTACCAGATCGTCCTGACCCGCGCGGACGACAGCCGCCTGCCGCTCGATCAGCGATCGCGGATTGCACGCGAGGCGGGAGCCGACCTTTTCATTTCGCTCCACGCGGACGCCCATGAGGACCCGAATGTCCGTGGCGGGTCGATTTACACGCTTTCTAAGGACGGTTCAGAGCGCTCGGCGCGAGAAGCTGAAACTTCCGGAAATTTTCACAGCGTCTATGGCGAGGACCTCGTGGAAATGTCCGGCGGCGACCCCGGACTCAACCGGACGCTTTACGAGCTCGCGCAAAAGACCACCGCCACGAATTCGGGCCGTTTCGCCAATCTGCTGTTGAAGCGGCTGAAGGGCACGACGCCGCTTCTCAACAATTCCCACCGTGTCGCCGATCTTAAGGTCCTTTTGTCGCCTGACGTGCCCGCGGTGCTGTTCGAACTCGCCTTCATCTCCAATGACAAGGACGCCGCAAACCTTGTGTCGCCGGCCTGGCGCACGAAGACCATGACGGCGGTCGCCGCCTCCATCGACGAGTATTTCAAGGCGCACACCGAGGCGTCGACCGCGCCGCCCCTTGTCCAAGGCGCGCCTGCCGGCCGCTGATCGCCCTTTCGACCGCTCCCTTGGACCACATTGCCGACTTGTGGCGGCGATGGAATACCAGATAATAAGCGTCTGCAAGAGCGGGTTTCATGGCGTGCGTTGATGTCTGATCCGAACAACCTGTGGACACCGGGGTCGCGTCTGTCCGCGGCCGGCCACGATGAGAATCCGGCGGCCCCAGATCATGGTCCTGGAGTCGATCATCATGAACCTGTCGCGCATGATATCGATCCGGATCCCGAACCCCTCGAACAGGCGCCCGCCGCCGCCCGACCAAAGGCGACCAAGCCCGCTGCGACGCGGCGCGACCGGCGGAATCGGGCCGGAGGGCGCGGTCCCGGGTGGCTGAGATTTCTCGCTTTCGGTTTTGGTTTCGTCGTGCTCGCCGGATTCGTCGCGCTCGGCGGCGCCGCATTCTACCTCAACAAACTCAGCCAGGACCTGCCGGACTACAAGGTGCTCGCGGAATACACGCCGCCGGTGACCACGCGGGTCTATGCCGGCGACGGAACCCTCGTCGCGGAATTTGCGCGCGAGCGGCGGCTGTTCGTGCCGATCTCGGCGATACCGGAGCATGTGCAGAATGCCTTTGTCTCGGCGGAGGACAAGACCTTCTTCGAGCATGAAGGTCTCGACTCGCGCGGCATCCTTCGCGCCGGGATTGCAAATATCGAGAACTACCTCAAGGGCCGGCGGCTCGAAGGCGGGTCGACCATCACGCAGCAGGTGGCGAAAAACTTCCTGCTTTCGAGCGAGCAGAGATTCGAACGCAAGATCCGGGAAATGCTGGTCACCCGACGCATCGAAAAGGCGTTCACAAAACAACACATCCTCGAACTCTATCTGAACGAGATCTACCTCGGGAATCGCTCCTATGGGGTCGCGGCGGCCGCTCTCAACTATTTCGGCAAGTCGCTCGAGGAACTGACGATCGCCGACGCGGCTTATCTCGCCGTGCTGCCGAAAGCGCCGAACAACTATCACCCGATCGACAAGCGCGAACGCGCGCTTGAGCGGCGTAACTGGGTCATCGATCGCATGGCGGAAGACAAACGCATCACCAAGGCGGAGGCCGAGGCGGCGAAGGCCGAACCGCTGGCCGCCGTGATGGCGCCGCCCCTGGGCGCGCGCGACTGGGCTTCGGAATACTTTGCGGAGGAAGTGCGCAAGCAGCTCGCCGAGCTGTACGGCACGGACGCTCTCTATGACGGCGGGCTCGCCGTCCGCACGACTCTCAATCCGAGGCTTCAGTCGGCGGCCGCACGCGCCTTGAGGCGCTCGCTCGTCGATTACGACCGCCGTCACGGCTGGCGCGGTCCGGTCGCCAAGATGACCGTCGGCTCGGAGTGGGCCGGCGCGTTTGACGCGCAGGTCAAAACGCTGAAGGACGCCAAGCAGATCGCCGAGGATCTCGAGCCGTGGGCGCCCGCCGTCGTCCTCTCAGTCTCCAAAGACGAGGCCGTTATCGGACTTGCCGGCGGCATAGAGGGACGAATAGCGCTCGCCGACCTCAGCTGGGCCCGCGCCTACAGGGATGTCGATTCGGTGGGGCCGGAGGTGACTTCTGCAACGCAGGTGCTGGCCGTCGGCGACATTGTCCTAGTCGAGCCGATCAAGGCGGCCGGCGAGGGCGCTCGTGGCGACTACAGTCTTCAGCAGATTCCGGCGGTGAACGGCGCCTTCGTCGCGCTCGATCCGCACACGGGCCGCGTGCTTGCCATGGTCGGCGGCTTCTCTTTCCAACTGTCCGAGTTCAACCGCGCCATTCAGGCTGAGCGCCAACCGGGCTCAACCTTCAAACCCTTCGTTTATGCCGCCGCTCTCGACAGCGGTTACACGCCGTCGAGCATCGTTCTCGACGCACCCTTTGTGGCGCCCGGCGCCGACTCCTGGTGGAAGCCAGGCAATTACCAGGAAGGAAGATTTTACGGCGAGAGCACGCTGCGACTTGGCGTCGAGCAGTCGCGCAACACCATGACGGCGCGGCTCGCGCAGGACCTCGGCATCGGCCGAATCGTCGATTATGTCGCGCGGTTCAAGCTGTCCGATCGCATGCCCCGCGAGCTCGCCATCGCGCTCGGCGCCAGTGAAACGACGCTGATGAAAATCACGGCGGCCTACGGCGTATTCGTCAACGGCGGCAAGAGCGTCACTCCGGTCATCATCGACCGCATCCAGGACCGCACCGGGAAGACCATATTCAAGCGCGACGAACGGGCCTGCGAGTCCTGCAGCGTCTCTGCATGGACTGGCCAAGGCGAACCGCAGCTGCCCGACCTGCGCCAGCAGGTGATGGATCCGCGCACGGCCTACCAGATCGTGTCGATCCTCGAGGGCGTCGTGCAACGGGGCACCGGCAGCGCTGTGAGGCGGCTCGTCGACAAGCCCGTCGGCGGCAAGACCGGCACCACTAATGATTACCGCGACGCATGGTTCGTTGGGTTTTCCCCCGACATCGCCGCCGGCGCTTATGTCGGTTTTGATCAGCCCTCGCCCCTGGGCGACGGGGAGGCGGGGGGACGCGCCGCGGCGCCGATATTCGGCGAGTTCATGGCCGAGGCGCTGAAGGACGAAGCCGCCATTCCGTTCCGCGTTCCCTCGGGCATCCGCCTCGTCCGCGTCAACGCCAAGACGGGGCGCCCCGCCGGCCCGAGCGATCCGAACGTCATTCTCGAGGCGTTCAAGGCTGAAGATTCGCTTTCAACCGGCCCCAGCAACGACGACCTGACGCTTGATCCTTTGAGCGCTGCGCCTCAGGCTGATCCGCCGCCGACGGATGATCTGTCCGGCATCTACTGACTATTGAGAGAACGGCTATGCCGCGAAGTTGACAAGCGCCGTCGGCCGAGGCATCGCGTCACCAAACCTTGTTGAGCCCCTTGAGTCCCATGCGCGCAGAAATCGAACAGCTCTCCGTCTCCATCAAGCAGTCCTTGGAACTGCTGAGGAGGCGTCTTTGACTTCGACGTCGCGCAGGACCGCCTTCGCGAGCTGAACGCGAAGTCGGAAGACCCAGCTCTCTGGAACGATCCGGCGGCGGCCCAGAAAATCATGCAGGAACGCAACGCGCTTGAGTTCCAGATCGCCGCCATCTCGCGCATGAGCGGCGAGATGGAGGACCTCGTAGCGCTCGCCGAAATGGCCGAAGCAGAGGGCGACGAGCACACCCTCGACGATGCGCAGGCGTCGCTGCGCGCCCTCGCGGAAGGGGCCGCCAAAGCCGAAACCGAGGCGCTCCTCTCAGGCGAAGCCGACGCCAATGACTGCTTCCTCGAAGTCCATCCAGGCGCCGGCGGGACAGAGTCTAATGACTGGGCGTCGATGCTGCTGCGCATGTATCTGCGCTGGGCGAAGGCGCATGGCTATGAGGTCGACATTATTGAAGAACAGGCGGGCGACGAAGCCGGCATCAAATCGGCCACGATCCAGGTCAAGGGCCGCAACGCCTATGGATGGCTGAAGACCGAGTCCGGCGTCCACCGGCTCGTGCGCATCTCGCCTTACGATTCGAATGCGCGCCGCCATACCTCCTTCGCGTCGGTGTGGGTTTACCCGGTGATCGACGATGCGATCGAGGTCGAGATTAACGAGAGCGACTGCCGAGTCGATACGTTTCGCGCCTCCGGCGCCGGCGGCCAGCATATCAACAAGACCGACTCGGCGATCCGCATCACGCACATCCCGACCGGCATCGTCGTGCAATGCCAGAGTCAGCGTTCCCAGCACAAGAACCGGGCGACCGCCTGGGCGATGCTGCGCGCCCGCCTCTACGAACTCGAACTGCAAAAACGCGAAGAAGCGGCGCAGGCCGCCGCCGCGTCCAAGACGGACATCGGCTGGGGCCATCAGATACGTTCCTATGTGCTGCAGCCCTATCAGATGGTCAAAGATCTCCGCACCAATGTGGAGAGTCCGAGCCCCAGCGCCGTGCTCGACGGCGATCTCGACAAGTTCCTGTCGGCCTCGCTGGCGCAGCGGGTCGGCGCGCAGAGGGCCGCATGATTGAGTCGACCGATCATCGCGCGCATTACCACGCACGCGGATATTCCGCGCTCGAGGGCGTCGCGCCGGGTCCGCTGGCGACCAACATGCTCGGCCTTGTCGACCTGCTGCTGACGCGGCCCGGGGCCGCGCAGAAGGCGTTCCGCAAGCCTTCCGTCAATGAGCGGGTCTGCATCGAGCTTTACAGCTATCACTATCCGGCGCTGACCGGCTTCCACTGGGGACTGACGGCGCGCATGTGCGACGTCACCGGCAAGCGCCTGGTTCCGACATTCGGTTTTTTCCGGGTCTACCAGAAGGGCGACGTGTGCACGATTCACACCGATCGGCCGTCCTGCGAGCATTCGCTCTCGATGCCGCTCGCCTACGCCGACGACATTCTTTGGGATTTCGAGATCGGCGAGAAATTTTACGATTATGAAACGGCGTGCGCCCTGAAGGCGGGTCACGATTTCGGCGAGGAGCGCTACACCACGCTCAAGCTCCGGCCGGGCGACGCCATTCTCTATAAGGGGGTCAACTATCGGCACGGGCGCATGTCGCCCAATCCCAATCGTTGGTCGGCTCACCTTTTTCTGCATTGGGTGGAAGAGGACGGCGTCCACAAGGAGTGGGCGTTCGACAAGCAGGTTCTGCCGAAGCCGGCGGGCTATACGTTTCCGGCGGTCTGATAGGGATAGTGGAAGGGCTCGCTCACCCGGTCAATTTTGTCATCCCGGAGAAATATCTCTGGAGCGAGATTCGCGACGGGCGCGTCGGCGAGATCAGCGACGAACTCCTCGCGCAGCGATGCGTCGGGGCGATGAACAACTGGGTTGTTATTCCGTTCGTCTATTTTCGCCGCGCAGGGCTCGCGGCGTCCCATTCGCCGAGGCCGAGAGAGGGCGCCGTCAATATTGCGAGCGCCCACGACCTCGGCATCCGCGAGCGCCCGTTTCGCGCCTTCATCGTCTGCTGCCGCGCGGACGCGCATGTTCCAAAGCTCGCCAATTTCGTCTTTGAACAGAACAAGGCGAGGGAAGGAACGCCAGGCGTCGCCTGGACGCCCCACTGGCCCAATCCCGGCCTCATCCCGCGCGATCCGTCGCGCGGCGCCCGGCGGGGGGCGCGCGCC
>JACADZ010000147.1 GCA_013389105.1 Parvularculaceae bacterium
GCCTACGACCCGCTCGCGACTCCGGCCGCCGCGGCGCCGCGCGTGCTCGACACCGAGCTGCGAGAGGGCGAGCGCGAGATCCCGCTGCGGCTCTACCTGCCCGCGCGCCTCGCCGCCCCCGCGCCGGTCGTGCTCTTCAGCCACGGTCTCGGCGGCTCGCGCGAGGGGAACGCCTACTGCGGCGCGCACTGGGCCGCGCGCGGCTACGTCGCCGTGTTCCTCCAGCACCCCGGCAGCGACACGTCGGTCTGGCGGGATCTCCCCCGCGAGCAGCGCCTCGCCGCGCTGCGAGGCGCCGCGAACCTGAAGAATGTCCGCCTGCGCGTGGGCGACGTGCGCGCGACCCTCGATGCGCTCGGAGACTGGGCGGCGCCCGGCAGCGGGAGCGAGCTGTCCGGGCGGCTCGACCTCGCGCACGTCGGCATGGCGGGCCATTCGTTCGGCGCCGTCACGACGCAGGCGGTGAGCGGCCAGCGCGCCCCGCTGGTCGGTGCCCTGTTCGAGGACGAGCGCATCGACGCCGCGCTCGCGATGAGCCCCAGCAAGCCCCAACGCGGGCAGGCCGAGGACGCGTTCGGCGCGGTCGAGATCCCGTGGCTCTTGATGACGGGGACCGACGACACCGCACCGATCGGCGGCCAGACGGTCGCGTCACGCCTCTCGGTCTTCCCCGCGCTGCCGCCCGGCGACAAGTACGAGCTCGTGCTCGACGGCGCCGAGCACTCCGCGTTCACCGACCGCGCGCTGCCCGGCGATCGCCGAGCGCGCAATCCGAACCACCACCGCGCCATCCTCGCGCTCAGCACCGCGTTCTGGGACGCGTACCTCCGCGGCGACGCCGCCGCGAAGGCGTGGCTCCAGGGCGATGCCGTGCGCTCGGTCCTGGACGCCAAGGACCGCTGGCAGCGCAAGTAGCGGCCGAGCGTCAGCGCGGCGAGCGACCGTAGACGAGGCCGAAGCCCTCGCTCTTGTAGGCAAGCAGCGTGAGCAGCGTCTCCGAGGCCGCGCTCACGACGCCCGGGCTGAGCGACAGGAACCAGTTCTCCTGGGTGCGATAGATCGTGGTCGTGTAGAACGGAAACACGGCCGCGCGGCGCCGGTCGCGTGACGTGTTCGCTCCGGTGCGGTGCCAGATGCGGCTCTCGAACGCGATCACGCTCCCGGCCGGCGCCTCGGCGGGGACGAGCCGCACGCCCGCGTCCGCCTCGGCCGGCATGCGATTCCAGCGGTGGCTGCCGACCGCGACCTCGGTGGCGCCGTTCTCGCGCGTGAAGTCGTCGAGGCACCAGGCGACGTTGATCCCCTGCGGCGCCGCCGGCCAGGGCTCCGGCACGAACACCTGATCCGCGTGCAGCACGCCCGCACTCGCGCCGGGCCCGGTGATGTTTCCCGAGATGTTGGACAGCAGGACCGGCCAGCCGAGCGTCGCGCGCACCAGCGCGAGCGCGGCCTCGTGCTCCGCGAGATCGCCGAAGACCGGGTCGCGGTTCAGCAGATTCCACACGCGCACGTTCTTCTCGTCGAGATCGATCCCGAAGCCGTGCTGCGCGCGGCCGCGCCGGGCGTCGTCCTCGGCCGCGCGGTAGATCGCGTCGCGCGCCCGCGCGAGAGGCTCGCCCTTCAGTACGTCTGCGATCACGCACACGCCGAGCTCGCGCAGGTCGCGCAGCGCCGCGGCGGTGTCGCGCAC
>JACADZ010000070.1 GCA_013389105.1 Parvularculaceae bacterium
GCGGCGCCGCGACCGTCTGGAGACGCTCGCCTACAAGGGAGACCTGCCAAATCTGTGGCGCGGATTCCGTGACGACGGGTTCCGGCGGGCGCTCGCCGCGATCGGCGTCGACCTGCGGCTCGATCTGCGTACGCCGGACGACGGCGCCCCCTTGCGCATGCACGACTATCGAGACGTCGATGCTGTGATCGCCGCGCGCAACCTCACGGAAGAGGACGTCAAGGTGAAGCCGGCGAGCAAGCTTGTGAACGCGTGGCTGGCCGGGGTTCCAGCTCTGTTGGGGCCCGAGCCCGGATTTCAGGAGCTGCGATCAAGCGCGCTCGACTACATAGAAATCACAAGTCCGCAGGATGCGGTGCGCGCGCTCGAAAGGCTGAAGCGGGATCCGGCGCTTGCGCGCCAAATGCGCGAGCGCGGTAAGGAGCGCGCCCAGGAGTTTACGGTCGATGCGCTGGTGCGCCGCTGGGTCGGTTTGCTCAACGGTCCGGTCGCCGACCGGTACGCCGAATGGGCTCGCGCGGGCGCCGCGCGCAAGCTCGCGCATTGGGTCGCAAGCGCTTTCGCGGAGAAGCGCGCCAAGGCGGTCGCGGCGCGAAACCGTGAGTTCGGACGCCGGCCGTTCGACGGAGACTAATGAGACTCCTCGGCCGACGCAGACAGCGGCGTTGCCTTGCCGCGCGCGCCGAGGGGAGGGTCGAAGGCCCGGGCGCCGGCGCGCGGACCCGGTATCGACGTGTTCGAGAGGTTCATCGTGTCGGTCGCAGACCGCGGCGCAGCGCCGAGCGCCCGCTTGAGCGCCGACGTGAGACTGAAGCGAGGATCGACGAAAGGCGCCGCTGCGGACCGGGCGTTGCTGCACAGCCTGCGGTATCTCAACTCATCCTCTGCAAGGGCGATGATCGCCCTTGCGCAGGACTTCAGATCATCGGTTTCATACTCAACAGCGGCGCTGCGCACTAACTCAAGGGCCGGCACGACCTTGCTGGTGATGACCGGCCGGCCCGCAAGCACGGCCTCGACAGCGGTCATCGCGAGCCCCTCCGGGAAAGAGCTCCGTGTCGGGACGATGCAGGCGTGCGCGGCGGCGAAGGTCGCCGGGAGCTCCTCAGGCGAGATCCAGCCGCGAATGTCTACAGTGCGGCCGAGCCCGAAATCGTCGCGGCGCCGGCGCAGTTCGTGCAGGTCCGGTCCGTCCCCGCCGACAATCCAACGGAAAGCGCCTGGAGCCTCGGCCTCCACGAGCGCGGCAATATCGATAATGTCGAAGACGCCTTTTTCCTGAACGATCCGGCCAACATACAGGAGGGTGAACGGTCCGTGTTCGGCGGCCGGCGGAGGAGGAATGTCGCGAAACCGCTCTTGTGGAAACTGCGCCAGAGCGAGGAGAACCTGGCCCGCGCCCCCTCCGGACGACTCTTCCACCTGCCGCACGCAGGCGGGTGAAACACAGATCGTCGCGAAGGGTACATGACGCCAGAAGAAACCGTCGATCCAGCGGCGCAATCGCGCTTTCGCCGTTTTCGGCTTAAACCCTTGGGGCCAGAGAGTGTTGTGGCAGATCGGCACGACTTTCATGCCGAAAAGGGAGAACAGGACCTTCCAGGCGTCGAAGGGCGACCCCGATTCAATGATGGCGACGTCGGCTTTGAACTGGATTGCGCGGGTCAGCAGTCGCGCCGCGTGGACAAGTTCGCCAAGATGGAACAGGCCGCCCCTTGCGCCGGGCCATGGCTTCGGCAGGTGTTCGATCCGCACTTTGCCGTCGGTCAGGACGGCCCTTTGAGGGTGATGTCCGACCATCAGCAGATCCGCCCCGATATCTGCGCAATACTGCTCGACCTGGCTCGAAAAAGTGACTGATGTTTCGGTCGGGTGGTGCGCGCCGCATTTCCAGCTCCGGTGGGCGCCGATCGCGTCGCCGGGGCCTGTCGCATAGAAGATCCGCTTCGGGATTTGCGCGGCCGACGATTCGGCCATTCCTGCTGCGCGTCCGGGTCCGTGCATCGGCTTGGCTGCTCTCTTGTACTCTGGATCTGCTGCAGGCCGCCGGCGTCAGGGGCCAACGCCGTTCGCGGCCGGGAGCCTAGCCTCATTTAGACCGGGCGCCACCCGCTAAGTCCTTAAGATCGTTTAATCATTGTCAACCGACCGACACGAGCCGCCGAGCTCTTCCGGCCGAGGATATCAGCCTAAAGCGCCTTTGACCGGCAAACGTGACGCCCATCGCCACCGCCCGTGGATGTTTAATTAATCGTGCCTTGGAGGGATGGGCATGGCGCCTGTCCCCGTCCCCGGAGCCAGGCGCATCGGCGAGCGACGGGCGGCCATCGCCGCGGCGATTTTCTGAATGGCAGAACGGCCCCGACAGACCCAACGCTAGTCATCGATCCGTCGTTGATTTTTCCTCAGCGCGTATTGACCCTGCTGATTCGGCCCGCTAGAGAGTGCGCCGCGACGTGGGCCGGCCGTCAGTTTTTGCTGATACGCGGCCCGTTTAGCCGAAGAAGAAAAGTAGCAGTTTTTCGAGCGGCGTTCCGCTTTTCGGGGCCCCGCTCGTTTGCGTCGTTTATGGCTCGCGGCCCGTCCATTGGGGGCGGACCGGCGGGCGAAAACGAGGTTTGAGGACGAATGCCGACGATCCAACAGCTGATCCGGAAGCCCCGGACGCCGCGCCGGAAGATCAACAAGGTTCCGGCCATGCAGGCATGCCCGCAGAAGAGGGGCGTTTGCACGCGCGTCTACACGACGACCCCGAAGAAGCCGAACTCGGCGCTTCGCAAGGTCGCCAAGGTGCGCCTGACCAATGGCTATGAGGTGATCGGCTACATCCCGGGCGAGGGGCACAATCTTCAGGAGCACTCGGTAGTGCTCATCCGCGGCGGCCGCGTGAAGGACCTGCCGGGCGTTCGCTATCACATCTTGCGTGGCGTGCTCGACACCCAGGGCGTCAAGGACCGCAAGCAACGCCGCTCGCTCTACGGCGCCAAACGGCCGAAATAGGAGAGGGTCTCATGTCTCGTCGCCGCAGGGCCGAAAAGCGCGTCGTTCACGCAGATCCGAAATTCGGGGACGTCATGGTCTCCAAATTCATGAATTATGTCATGACCGACGGCAAGAAACCGGCGGCCGAGAAGATCGTTTACGGCGCCCTCGGCCGCATTGAGCAGAAGCTGAAAAAGCCGCCGATCGATCTCTTCAAGGAAGCGCTCGACAACGTGACGCCGTCGATCGAGGTGCGCTCGCGCCGGGTCGGGGGCGCCACCTATCAGGTGCCGGTCGAAGTGCGGCCTGAGCGCAAGATCGCGCTCGCCATGCGCTGGATCATCGCGGCCGCGCGCGCGCGCAATGAGACGACCATGGTCGACAAATTGTCGGCCGAAATCATTGACGCGGCGCAGAACCGCGGCTCGGCCGTCAAGAAGCGCGAGGATACGCACCGGATGGCGGAAGCTAACCGGGCCTTTTCGCATTATCGCTGGTAACCCCGAGTTTAAAGGCTCGCCGTCATGGCTCGATCGCACAAGCTTGAAGACTACCGCAACTTCGGGATCATGGCCCATATCGACGCGGGCAAGACCACGACGACCGAACGCGTCCTGTATTACACCGGCAAAAGCCACAAGATCGGCGAAGTCCATGACGGCGCCGCCACCATGGACTGGATGGAGCAGGAGCAGGAGCGCGGAATCACCATCACCTCGGCGGCGACGACCTGCTTCTGGAACAACAAGCGCCTCAACATCATCGATACGCCTGGCCACGTCGACTTCACCATCGAGGTCGAGCGTTCGCTTCGCGTGCTCGATGGCGCGGTGTGCCTTCTCGACGGCAACCAGGGCGTCGAGCCGCAGACTGAAAACGTCTGGCGCCAGGGCGACAAGTACGGCGTGCCGCGCATCATCTTCGCCAACAAGATGGACAAGATCGGCGCGGATTTTTACTTCTGCCTCGACACCATCAAGCAGCGCCTCGGCGTCAAGGCGGTGCCGCTGCAACTCCCGGTCGGCATCGAAGCTGACTTCAGAGGCGTGGTCGATCTCATCGACATGAAGGCGATCATCTGGGACGAGGAGTCTCTCGGCGCCAAGTTTCACGAGGAGCCGATCCCAGCCGACCTGAAGGAGAAGGCCGAGCAGTATCGCTCCAATCTCATCGAAGCCGCAGTCGAGCTCGATGACGATGCGATGACCGCGTATCTTGAGGGCAACGAGCCCGACAAGGAAACGCTCAAAAAACTGATCCGCAAGGCGGTCCGAACGCTCGCCTGGTTCCCGGTGCTGTGCGGCTCGGCGTTCAAGAACAAGGGCGTTCAGCCGCTTCTCGACGCGGTGGTCGACTACCTGCCGTCGCCGCTCGACAAGCCGCCGGTCAAAGGCGTGCTGCCCGACTCCGACGAGGAGGCCGAGCGCAAATCGGACGATTCCGAGCCGCTTGCGATGCTTGCTTTCAAGATCATGAGCGACCCATTCGTCGGTTCGCTGACCTTCTGCCGCATTTATTCGGGCAAGCTCGAATCCGGCACCGGCCTCATCAACACGGTCAAGAACAAGCGCGAGCGCATTGGCCGCATGCTCCTGATGCATGCGAACAACCGCGAGGACATCAAGGAAGCGCACGCCGGCGACATCGTCGCCATCGTCGGCCTTAAGGATACGACCACCGGCGACACCTTGTGCGATCCGAACAAGCCGATCGTCCTTGAGCGGATGGAGTTCCCCGAGCCGGTCATTGAGCTTGCGGTCGAGCCCAAAACCAAGGCCGATCAGGAGAAAATGGGCGTCGCCCTGCAGCGCCTCGCCGCGGAGGATCCGTCATTCCGCGTCTCGACCGACGAAGAGTCCGGCCAAACCATCATCAAAGGCATGGGGGAACTCCACCTCGACATCATCGTCGACCGCATGCGTCGGGAATACAAGGTTGAAGCTAATGTTGGCGCGCCGCAAGTCGCCTATCGGGAGACCATCACCCGCAAGGCGACGATCGACTACACGCACAAGAAGCAGTCGGGCGGCTCTGGCCAGTATGCGCGCGTCAAGATGAACATCATCCCGACCGAACCCGGATCGGGGTTCGAATTTGAATCGCTGATCGTCGGCGGGGCTATTCCGAAGGAGTTCATTCCGGGCGTCGAGAAGGGCGTCAACTCGGTGCGCGAGGCCGGCATGCTGGTCGGCTTCCCGATTCTCGATTTCAAGGTGGAGCTCATCGACGGCGCTTATCACGACGTCGATTCGTCGGCGCTCGCGTTCGAAATCGCCGGGCGCGCGGCGATGCGCGAAGCCAAGCCCCAACTCGGCATGCAGCTTCTCGAGCCGATCATGAAGGTCGAAGTGACGACGCCGGAGGAGTTCACCGGCACAGTCATCGGCGACCTGAATTCGCGACGCGGCCAGATCCAGAACCAGGAAATGCGCGGCAACGCCAACGTGGTCCACGCCATGGTCCCGCTCGCGAACATGTTCGGATACGTCAACAACCTGCGCGGCTCGACCCAGGGGCGCGCGACCTACACCATGCTGTTCTCGCATTACGACAAGGTCCCGGGCGCCGTGGCCGAAGAAGTGATGGCGAAGCTGCAGGGCTAAGCAACTGGAAGAAGGTTTCGCTGCGGCGGAACAATTTAAAGTCGTCAGGAGACGGAGAAAGTAAAATGGCGAAGGCAAAATTCGAACGCACCAAGCCGCATGCGAACGTCGGCACCATCGGTCACGTCGATCACGGCAAGACGACCCTGACGGCGTCGATCACCAAGTATTTCGGCGAGTTCCGCGCCTATGACCAGATCGACAACGCGCCGGAAGAAAAAGCCCGCGGCATCACGATCAACACCGCGCACGTCGAGTATGAGTCGCCGGCTCGTCATTACGCCCATGTCGACTGCCCGGGCCACGCCGACTACGTCAAGAACATGATCACCGGCGCCGCGCAGATGGACGGCGCCATCCTCGTCGTCTCGGCCGCCGACGGGCCGATGCCGCAGACCCGCGAACACATCCTGCTCGCGCGTCAGGTCGGCGTTCCGGCGATCGTCGTGTATCTCAACAAGGTTGATATGGTGGACGACGCGGAACTTCTCGAACTCGTCGAAATGGAAGTTCGCGAATTGCTCACCAAGTATGAATTCCCGGGCGACAAGATTCCGATCATCAAAGGTTCGGCGCTCGCCGCGCTTGAGGGAAAGAACCCGGAGATCGGCGAGAATTCGATCCGCGCGCTGATCAAGGCCGTCGACGAGTACATCCCGACGCCTAAGCGTCCGATCGACCAGCCTTTCCTCCTCCCCGTAGAAGACGTGTTCTCGATTTCGGGCCGCGGGACGGTCGTGACCGGCCGGGTCGAGCGGGGCGTGGTGACCGTCGGCGACGAACTTGAGATCGTCGGCATTCGCCCGACAGCCAAGACGACCTGCACGGGCGTTGAAATGTTCCGCAAGCTCCTCGATCGCGGCGAGGCCGGAGACAACGTCGGCGTTCTCCTTCGCGGCATCGACCGCGACGGCGTCGAGCGCGGCCAGGTGGTGTGCAAGCCGGGTTCGGTCAATCCGCACAAAAAGTTCGTCGCGGAGGCCTACATCCTCACCAAGGAAGAGGGCGGCCGTCACACGCCGTTCTTCGCCAACTACCGCCCGCAATTCTACTTCCGGACGACGGATGTGACCGGCATCGTCACCCTGAAGCAGGGCACGGAAATGGTCATGCCGGGCGACAACACCGAGATCAATGTCGAGCTCATCGTGCCGATCGCCATGGAGGAGAAGCTCCGCTTCGCCATCCGCGAGGGCGGCCGGACCGTTGGATCGGGCATCGTTACGAAAATCCTTGATTGAAAAGAGGCCTAGGGCGCGGGGGCCCCCCACCCCCCGGCCC
>JACADZ010000151.1 GCA_013389105.1 Parvularculaceae bacterium
GGCCATCACCTCGCCGACCGACTTCATCTGCGTGGTGAGGAGCTTGTCCGCCTGGGGGAACTTCTCGAACGCGAAGCGCGGAACCTTGGTGACCACGTAGTCGATGGTCGGCTCGAAGGAAGCCGGCGTGGCGACGCCGGTGATGTCGTTCTTCAGTTCGTCGAGCGTGTAGCCCACCGCGAGCTTGGCCGCGACCTTCGCGATCGGGAACCCGGTGGCCTTGGAGGCCAGCGCCGAGGAGCGCGACACGCGCGGGTTCATCTCGATCACGACCATGCGCCCGTCGCGCGGGTCGATCGCGAACTGCACGTTCGAACCGCCCGTGTCCACGCCGATCTCACGCAGCACCGCGATGGAGGCGTCGCGCAGGATCTGGTATTCCTTGTCCGTCAGCGTCTGCGCCGGCGCCACGGTGATCGAGTCGCCGGTGTGCACGCCCATCGGGTCGAGGTTCTCGATCGAGCACACGATGATGCAGTTGTCCTTGCGGTCCCGCACCACCTCCATCTCGAACTCCTTCCAGCCGATCACCGATTCCTCGACCAGCAGCTCGTGCGTGGGCGAAGCCTCGAAGCCGCGCTCGCAGATGACGAGGAACTCCTCGCGGTTGTACGCGATCCCCCCGCCGCTGCCGCCGAGTGTGAACGACGGCCGGATCACCACGGGGAAGCCGAGCGCGGCCTGCGCCTGCATGGCTTCCTCCATGCTGTGCGCCGGCGCCGAACGCGGGCTGGCCAGGCCGATCCGGGTCATCGCCGCCTTGAACTTCTCGCGGTCCTCCGCCTTGTCGATCGCGTCCCGGGTGGCGCCGATCATCTCGACGCCATGCGCATCGAGCACGCCGTGCCTGGCCAGGTCGAGCGCGCAGTTGAGCCCGGTCTGGCCGCCCATGGTCGGCAGCAGCGCGTCGGGTTTCTCCGCCGCGATCACCTTCTCGACCATCTGCCAGGTCACCGGCTCGATGTAGGTGGCATCGGCCATCTCCGGGTCGGTCATGATGGTGGCCGGGTTGGAGTTCACCAGGA
>JACADZ010000057.1 GCA_013389105.1 Parvularculaceae bacterium
GCGGCGCCGCCGGCCGTCCGCGCCGACATGCGGGACGGCGTCGCCGCAGACGTCAGCGCGGCGGGCGGACCGCCCGTGCCGGCCGATCGGCGGATCGATCTCGCTCTGGTCGAAGGAAAAGTGAAGGCGTCGTCCATCGGCAAGGTCGCGGAGGTGGTCAAGGGGCATACGGAGGAATCCGCCTCCATCCTTAAGGGCTGGATCAGGCAGGCGTCATGAGGGGAAAAGCCGTGACCGCCGCCGCCGAGCTTTCGGGCCCCGAAAAAGCGGCCGTTGTGATGCTCGCGCTCGGGGAGGAGGCGAGCCAGCCGCTCTGGGGCTCATTCGACGAGGACGAACTGCGCGAGGTCACTCTCGCCATTTCAACGCTCGGCTCGGTGACGGCCGAAGTCGTCGAGGAGCTCCTGTTCGAGTTCGTCGGCAGGCTCTCCAACGCCGGTCCGATCACCGGATCGCTCGAATCGGCCAGGAGGTTTCTCGAAGGCGCGCTGCCTCCCGACAAGGCCGCCGCCATTCTCGACGACGTCAAGGGTCCGGCCGGCAAGACCATGTGGGACAAGCTCGCCAATGTGAACGAGCGGGTGCTCTCCGGGTATCTCAAGAACGAGCATCCGCAGACGATCGCCGTCATCCTGTCGCGTATCGCCCCGGATCACGCCGCCCGAGTTCTCGCCGCGCTCCCGGATCTGCTCGCCGAGGAAGTGATCAACCGCCTCCTGACGCTCGGCCCGGTGCAGAAGGAGGCCCTCGACCAGATCGAGAAGACCTTGCGAGCCGAGTTTATCTCGACGCTGAGCCGCAACGAGGATCGAGACCCGGCCGAGGGCGTCGCCGCCATCTTCAATCATTTCGAGCGTTCGGTCGAGAAACGATGCATGGAGGCGCTCGAGCGCAAGAATCCGGCGGCCGCCGCAAGGATCAAGGCGCTGATGTTCGTCTTCGACGATCTGCTGCGTCTCGACGTCAAGGACATGCAGGTCCTCCTGCGGCGCATCGACAAGGCGTCTCTTTCCATCGCGCTGAAGGGCGCGGGCGACGAGGTGAGGGCGCATTTCTTCCGCAGCATGTCGGAGCGCGCCGGAACGATCCTGCGCGACGATATGGAGATTCTTGGACCCGTCCGCGTGCGCGACATCGACGCGGCGCAGGCGAAGATCGTGGAGACGGCGCGCGCGCTCGCCGATCAGGGCGAGATCTTCCTGTCGAAGAACGCCGACGAGGAGGTCGTATCGTGACTCGCGCGGCGAAGATCATGCCGATGCCGTTCGAAGATTTCGCCCCGAGCCGGCCGGCGCCGGCTGCGGCGCCGCCGGCCGAACCGACGAACCCGGATCCGCGGCCTGCGCAGGCCGAGATCGACGCCGCCTTCTCTGCCGGCCGAGCCGCCGGCCTTGCCGAAGCTGGCGCCCTGCACCAGGCCGAAACGGCGGCCGCGCTCGCCGGCCTCGCCGATGCGGTCGCGAGAGAGGTGGCGCGGCGACGCGAGGCGCTCGAGGAGGACCGGCAGGAGTTGCGCGCCGCCCTGCGAAGCCTTGTGGCGTCGCTCTGCCGCCGCCTGGCCGCTGAGAGAGCGGCGCCGCTCGCATGGTCTCTGGTCGAACGGATGCTTGCCGGCTCGACCGATTCGGCGCCGGCGCGGCTGTTCGTCAGCGAAGAAACCTACAGGGCCTTCGGCGCCGTCCTTGGCGGCGCGACCGAGCGTGCGGGCGTCGCGCTCGGCGCCGATCCGGCGCTCGACCGCGGCGAGTGCCGGCTCGAATGGCGGGGCGGGGCCGCATCCTATTCGCATGACGCCGTGTCGGCCGAGATCGATCGCGTTATTGCGGCGGCCTCCGACGACTTTGCTGGAGAACGACCATGAACGACATCAGCCTCGAACCCGCCGCGCCGGCGGCCGATCTCTTCGCCGACTTCGGCGCCGCCGGCGCCCCTGGCGCGGCGCCGCGCTTGAACGTTGCGGACGTGCCGGTGAAAATCTCGGCGGTGCTCGGCAAGAAGCGGCTCACCATCTCGGAGCTGACCGCGCTCGGCCCGGGCGCAGTCATCGAACTCGACCGGCGCGTCGGCGAGCCGATCGATCTTTACGTCAATGATCGGTTGGTGGCGCGCGGCGAGCTCGTGCTTGTCGAGGGAGTCCTCGGCGTCACCATGACGGAGATCGTCAAGAGCGGGGAGCGCTGAGCATGCGGGTTCTCATGGTCGGCGCCTATTCGGGCCAGATCTCGACCGCCGCGAAGATTGCTATGGACCGGGGCGCGAAAGTCGCCTTCGCCGGCGACATCGAGCAGGCGCTCGCGGCGCTGCGCAAGGGCGGCGCAGATCTCATCATGATCGACGTGCGCCTCAATGTCGGCGGACTCATCCGCGCGCTCGACGCGGAGCGCATCGCCGCGCCAGTCGTCGCGTGCGGCGTCAAATCGGACGCCGATGCGGCGGTGGCGGCGATCAAGGCGGGGGCCAAGGAGTACATTCCGCTTCCGCCTGATCCCGAACTCATCGCCGCCGTGCTCGAAGCCGTGTGCGAGGACGCAGCTGAATTCATCGTCGTCGATCCGGCCATGCGGAAGGTGATGGCGCTCGCGGACCAGGTGGCCGCGTCGGAAGCCTCGATCCTCATCACGGGAGAGTCCGGCGTCGGCAAGGAAGTCGTCGCCAAGTACGTGCATCGCAAGTCCCGGCGCGCCGACAAGCCCTTCATTTCGATCAACTGCGCGGCGATTCCCGAAAACCTTCTCGAATCCGAACTGTTCGGCCATGAGAAGGGCGCCTTCACCGGCGCGGTCGCGCGCCGCATCGGCAAGTTCGAGGAAGCGGACGGCGGCACGCTGCTTCTCGATGAAATCTCCGAGATGGACGTCCGCCTTCAGGCCAAGCTCCTGCGGGCGCTGCAGGAGCGGATGATCGACCGCGTCGGCGGCGGCAAGCCGGTCAAGGTCGACATCCGCGTCATCGCCACGTCGAACCGCAATCTCGCTGAGGAAGTGAAGAGGGGCAAATTCCGCGAGGACCTCTTGTTCCGCCTCAATGTCGTCAATCTGAACGTGCCGCCGCTCCGCGCGCGCCCGCTCGACATAGCGGCGCTCTCCGAGCACTTCGTCAAGAAATACGCGGTGCTGAACGGAGTCCCGATCCGGCCGCTGTCCGACGCGGCTCGGCGCGCGATCGTCGGCGCCCATTGGCCGGGCAACGTGCGCGAGCTTGAAAACGCGCTCCATCGCGCCGTGCTGCTCGCGACCGGCGAGGCGATCGGGGAGGACGCCATCCGCCTCCCCGACGGTTCGGCGCTCGCGCCGTTCGCATCGGGTCCGGCCGAGATCGCCGCCGAGCGCGCGAGCTTCGTCGGCAGGACCGTCGAAGACGTCGAGCGGCAACTCATCCTCCAGACGCTCGGTCACTGTCTCGGCAACCGCACGCACGCCGCAAATATTCTGGGCATCTCGATCAGAACGCTGCGGAACAAGCTCAAGCAGTATACGGATGCCGGCGTCTCCGTGCCGCCGCCCGGCGACGCGCGCCTGAGCGCCTGAGGGAGCGGCGCGGATGTCCGACGTCGCTGCAATCATTCAGCAGCTGAGGCCTAAGAGCCTGAAGCGGCTCATGCGCAGCGACGTCATGTTCGCCGGCGGAATCGTCGCGATCCTCGCCCTCCTTGTGCTGCCGACGCCCAGGTGGCTGCTCGACATCCTGCTCGCCGCGTCCGTGGCATTTTCGGCGATGATCCTGATGACCGCGATCTTCACCAGGAAGGCGCTTGAATTCTCGACCTTTCCGGCGATCCTTCTCATCGCGACGATGTTTCGCCTCGGCCTCAACATCGCATCGACGCGCCTCATCCTTTCGAACGGGCACGAGGGTCACGACGCCGCCGGCCACGTGATCGCCGCGTTCGGCAGCTTTGTGATGCAGGGCAATTTCGTCATCGGGGCCATCGTCTTCGCGATCCTCGTCATCGTGAACTTCGTGGTCATCACCCGCGGTTCGGGCCGGATCGCCGAGGTGGCAGCGCGGTTCTCCCTCGACGCCATGCCGGGCAAGCAGATGGCGATTGACGCGGATCTCTCCTCCGGCCTCATCGGCGAGGATGAAGCGCGCGCCAAGCGCAAGCAGCTCGAGGAGGAGTCGAATTTCTACGGCGCCATGGACGGCGCCTCGAAATTCGTGCGCGGCGACGCCATCGCCGGTCTTCTCATCACGCTTGTCAACGTCGTCGGCGGCGTCGTCATCGGCGTCCTGCAGCAGGGATTGACGCTCGCCGAGGCCGGCGAGACCTACACCTTTCTCACCATCGGCGACGGTCTTGTCAGCCAGATTCCGGCTCTCGTCGTGTCGGTCGCCGCCGGCCTTCTCGTCTCCAAGGCGGGCGTCGAGGGCTCCGCCGACAAGGCGGTCGCCGAGCAGTTCGCCGAATACCCTAAGGCGCTCGCGCTCGTCGCTGCGCTCCTCGTCGTCATTGCGATCCTGCCGGGCATGCCATTCTTTCCCTTCATTCTGCTCGCCGCGGCGATCGGCTGGGCGGCGTGGGCCGTCAACCGCCAGAAAAAGGGTGCGATCATTGAGAAGAGCAAGACCAGGGCGGCGGCGAAAACCGAGGACGAGCCCGCGGCGATGCTCGCCATGGACGACCTACGGATCGAGATCGGCTACGGGCTTTTGTCGCTTGTCAACGCCGAAAACGGCGCGCCGCGCCTCACGGACCAGATCCGGGCGGTCCGGCGCGCCATCGCCCAGGAGCTCGGCTTCGTCACGCCGCCGGTGCGGATCGTCGACAACATGCAGTTGAAGCCCCAGGCCTACGTCATCCGCCTCAAGGAGCAGGAGATCGCTCGCGGCGAGGTGCGCCCAGGCCATTTCCTCGTCATGGATCCGAGCGGCAAGCGCCTCGACCTCCTCGGCGAGCCGACCCGCGAACCCGCCTTCGGCCTTGACGCCATGTGGGTCGATGCAAGTCTGCGCGAGACGGCCTCGCTCAAGGGCTTCACGGTGGTCGACGCCGCAACCGTGCTGACGACGCACCTTACGGAGGTCGTCAAATCCGCCGCGCCCGAGCTGCTGTCCTACGCCGAAACCAAGAAGCTGATCGACGCGCTGCCTGAGAAACACCGCAATCTCGCCGCCGACCTCATCCCGAGCGTCGTCTCCGTCGCGGTGGTGCAGCGCGTCCTGCAGAACCTCCTCGCCGAGCGCGTGTCGATCCGCGACCTGCCGACCATACTCGAAGCGATCGCCGAGGCGGCGCCCCAGGGTTCGGTCGTCGCAATGGCCGAGCATGTGCGCGCGCGCCTGGCGCGCCAGATCTGCGGAGCGCTCAAGGGTCCGGACGGCGCCGCGCCCATCATCACGCTGTCAAGCCATTGGGAGCGGGAATTCGCCGACGCCCTCATCGGCGAGGGAGAGAACCGGCAGCTCGCGCTCGCGCCCTCAAAACTGCAGGAATTCGTGGCCGCGGCGATGAAAAAGCTCGAATCGGCCGCCGCCGCCGGGGAGGCCGCCGCAATCGTGACCAGCGCCAGGGCGCGACCCTTCGTCCGTTCGGTCCTCGAACGGGTCCGCGCCCAGACGATGGTCCTTTCGCAAAACGAGATTCACCCCCATACTAGATTAAAGAACCTCGGCCAGATTTAAGAGTCTTGCTCCGCCCATGATGAAGTTCATCGCCTCGAACCTCGATGCTGCGAAGGCGAAGGCGACGAGAGCGCTCGGCGACAAGGCGGTGATCGTTTCGGTCCGCAACCTGCCGAGCGGCGACGTCGAGGTTCAGGCGTCCGACAAGCCCCAGCCGGCCGCGCCGATCGAGCGCGCGCCCGAGCCGGCCTTCGGCGCGGCGGCGCGTCAGGCGATCGACGAACAGCTGGCGCGCCAGCCTGCCGGCGCTCGCCTCAATGAGGCGCTCGAACACCGTTTTTCTGAAGACGCGCTGACCCGCCTTCGCGGCCAGCTCACCGGCGGCAAGTCCGGCGGGGCCGGGCGCCTCGACATGTCCGACAAGCTGTCGGCGAGCTTCGCCGAAGCGTTGCGTCCGCATGGCGTTGGAGAGGCGCTGCTTGCGGCGCTGATCGAGGGAGCGGGCCGGGCGCGCATGCCTGACGACCTGCACCGGCTCGAGACCGCCTTCGCCGAGACCTTCGCCTTCACCCCGCTCGCCTTTTCGCCGTCCCTGCCGATCATGCTCGTCGGTCCGACCGGGGCCGGAAAGACCTCCTGCGCCGCCAAGCTCTCGGCCGCCGTCATGGCCGAGGGGGGATCGGCGTTCATCATGACGGCGGACGCGGGCCGGGCCGGCGCGGTCGAGCAGATCCAAACCTACTCGGACTCGCTCGGGATCGACTATTTCATCGTCGACTCGCCGCAGGACGTGGAAGCCGCGCTGCGCATGAAGCGGCCGCAGGGCGCCGTCATTCTCGACACGCCAGGCATCAGCCCCTTCGACTCTGGCGATCTCGCGGCGCTCAAAAGCTTCCTCGAGGCCTCAGGCGGCGAGGCGCTGCTCGTTCTGCCCGCGAGCGGCGATGCGGAAGAGTTCCGCGAATGGGCGCTCGCCTTCGCCGAATTCGGCGTCCGGCGCGCCATCATCACCAAGTTCGACGCGACCAAACGGGTCGGCGCCGCGCTGAACGCCGCTCATGCCGGCGGCATGGCGCTCGCGCATTTCTCCGAAAGCCCGTTCATTTCCGAGGGCCTTCTTCCGGCAAGTCCTGATTACCTTGCCCGTCGCCTTCTCGCGAGCCGCCCGGGACGCCTCGCCTGAGCAGGTCATGCCGAGTTTCGACGACATCGCCGCCGATCTCGCCTTCCTTGGCGACTGGGACGATCGCTACAAATACCTGATCGACCTCGGGCGCTCCCTGCCGCCCTATCCCGAAGACAAGCGCGACGCCGCTCACAAGGTGAAGGGCTGCGCCTCGCAGGTCTGGCTCGACGCGCGCGCGGACGGCGGCAGGCTCAAGCTCGCCGGCGATTCCGACGCCCATATCGTCAAGGGCCTGGTCGCGCTGCTCTTTGCTCTCTATGCGGACAAAACGCCAGGGGAGGTCCTGAAGCTGGACGCGAAAGCCGCGCTCGCGCGCCTCGATCTTGAGGCGCACCTCACCGCGCAGCGCTCCAACGGACTCTCGGCCATGATCGCCCGCATCAACGAGATCGCGGCCGCCGCCGCTTGACCCGGGGGCGAAGGACTCGCCGCACCCGGCTGTCGCGGTCCTCGCCGTCAAGGGGCCGACGCGGCGGAGGCGCGTCCGGCGGCGGCCTCGTGCGCATGCGCTGCAGCCGCAACAGGACTTCCATGCGCTCGCGCATGTGCGATTCCAGAACCGCGATCTGCCTGTCGCAAATTTCGCTCTCGCGCCGGTCCTCGATCGCGTGACAGGCGTGAGCGACCGTCGTGCGGTCGCGCTCGAAGGCGATCGAAATCTCGGTGAGGGACATGCGCCCGATCACATGGCAAAGATACATGGCGACCTGGCGGGAATAGGCGACGCGCGCGCGCGAGCGGCCCTTCGAGGCGATCTCGGGTATCGTGACGCCGAAGGCGCGGGCGGCGATGTCCATCGCCTCCTGCGCCGTGCGCGCCGCGAAAACGAGAAACTGGCTTTCAACCGGCCGGAACGCCGACATTGATGCTCCATGCGACGGACCCCCAGTTCTGGGGACATAACGAGGAGACATCATAAAACTTGAATTGAAGTGTGGGATAAGTTGGACCTTTTTCTTTTATTGGTTGTAAAAGCTTTACGTTAACAGGCGAATTTTAGGGAAGGGCGATCGCCCGCCTCGCCGGGCCGGTCTTGCCGCTTCAATCCGAGCGCGCCTTCCGCCATAAGACCCTCCCGCTCGGGGACAAGGATCCATGCGAATCATCGCCGGGACATTCAGGGGACGGAGCATCATCGCGCCGAAAGGGGCGGCGACTCGCCCGACCGCCGACCGCACGCGCGAGGCGGTCTTCAATCTCCTGGCCCACCGCGGCGATCTTTCCTTGGCGGGCGCGCGCGTCATCGACCTGTTCGCCGGCTCGGGCGCCTTCGGCTTCGAAGCGATGTCCCGCGGGGCGGCGTTCTGCCTCTTCGTCGAGACCGACTCGGCCGCGCGCGGCGCCATTCGCGACAATATCGAGGCCCTCGGCCTGTTCGGCGCGACGCGCCTGCATCGGCGCTCGGCGACGGCGCTCGGCGAGAAGCCGGCGGGGCTCGGCGATCCGTTCACGCTCGCCTTTCTCGACCCGCCCTACCGGAAAGACCTGGCTCCGCCCGCGCTGGCGGCGCTCCGGGACGGAAGCTGGCTCGGCGAGGGCGCGCTCGTCGTCATTGAGCAGGCCAAAGACGAGGCCCCCGCCGCCGCCGAAGGCTATGCGGAAATCGACCGGCGCGTCTGGGGAGATACGCAAGTCGGGGTCTACAGACTTGCGCCGATGTAGAAACAGCCGGCGCGGCTTTACGTCGTCGCCGCCACTTCCTATTCTATAAGCGCTGCCCGGCGCGTCAGGACGACATTCCCCGGGGCCGTATCTCTCAGAACGGGAGCTGCCTCTGGCGGGGACCGTGGTCCCTGACATGCGGCGCCCACCTGGTCCTTAGGGTCCAGGGCGAATCAGGAGTCCGACGGCCAGGGCGGCGCTTGGATCTGGGGCGGCGGCCATGGGCGACGACCGCGCGGGCTTCGAGGGTTCTTGTTCATGCTCCCGCCCATCGCCGCCTTTTTGAACCCGAAGGGGATCATCCGTGAAAGGATGAAAGCGGAGCGCCGGCGCGCCGCCGCCTCGCGCCCCGACGCCGCGCGCCACGCGGCGGCGAATTTTCTCGCGCGCATTCCCTTACGCGAGGGCGCGGTCGTCGCGCTCTATCACCCGATCGGCGAGGAGCTCGACACCGGTGCCCTGGCGGCGGCGCTCAAGGAGCGCGGCGTTCGCCTCGTTCTCCCGGCCGCCGAAACGCGCAACGCGCCCCTCGTGTTCCGCGTTCACGACGGCGCGCCGCTCATCAAGGGACGCCACGGCGTCATGACGCCGCCGCCCGAGGCGGCGCGTTTGAGGCCCGACATCGTCCTGACCCCGCTCCTCGCGTTCACGCGCGCCGGCGACCGGCTCGGCTATGGCGGCGGCTATTACGACCGGACGCTCGCCGCCCTGCGCGCGGAAGGCGAAATCCTCGCCGTCGGCCTCGGCTACGGCGCGCAGCAGGTTGACGCGCTCCCAAGAGGGCCTCATGACCAGCGCCTCGACTGGATCGTGACCGAAAGGGAAGCGTTTCCGGCGACTGGCGACAGCGGACGGTAGCAGCATGCGCATCGCCGCCTTCGGCGACATCGTCGGACGATCGGGGCGCATGGCGCTTCTCGAGCGCCTGCCGTCCTTGCGCAAATCGCGGGCGCTCGACTTCGTGCTCGTCAACGCCGAGAACGCCGCCGGCGGCTTCGGCGTCACCGCGCGCATCGTGGAAGAACTGATCGAAGCCGGCGCCGACGTCATCACCACCGGCAATCACGCCTTCGACCAGCGCGAAGAGCTCGACATCTTCGACCGCGAGCCGCGCCTATTGCGGCCGGCGAACTTCCCCGCGAACAATCCGGGCCGAGGTTCAGGGCTCTACCGCTCGCGCGGGGGCGCCGACGTGCTCGTCATACACCTTCAGGGGCAGCGGGGCATGCCGCCGATCGACGACCCCTTCGCCGCCGCCGAGCGCGAGCTCGGCCTCGTCAAGCTCGGACGCGAGGCCGAGGCCGTCATCGTCGATTTCCATGCCGAGGCGACCAGCGAGAAATACGGCATGGGCCATTTCCTCGACGGGCGCGCCAGCATGGTCTTCGGCACGCACACCCATGTTCCGACAGCGGACGATCAGATCCTGCCCGGCGGCACGGCCTACATGACCGATCTCGGGATGTGCGGCGACTATGACAGCGTGATCGGCATGGAAAAGTCCGAGCCCGTCTACCGCTTCACCACCAAGATGCAGCGGGGCCGCATGGCGCCGGCCGCCGGCGAGGCGACGGTCTGCGGCCTGGTTGTCGAGACGGACGCTTCGGGCCTCGCGATTTCGGCGGAGGCGCTCCGCCTCGGCGGCCGGCTGAAGCCGGCAGGCGGGACCTAGAGAAAATCGAGTCCGAGGTCCAAAGCCGGCGCGGAATGAGTGATGGCGCCGGAGGAGATGACGTCGACGCCGGTCTCGGCGATGGCGCGCACGGTCTGAAGCGTCACGTTGCCCGAAGCCTCCAGCACCGCGCGACCGGCGTTGAGCGCAACCGCCTTTTTCATGTCCTCGACCGGCATATTGTCGAGCAGCACGACCTCGGCCCCGGCGGCGAGCGCCTCCTTGAGCCCATCGAGGCCGTCGACTTCGATCTCAATCTTCACGAGATGGCCGGCGGCGGCGCGCGCCGCCGTCATGGCGCGCGTGATTCCGCCCGCGGCGACGATGTGATTGTCCTTGATCATCATCGCGTCGTAAAGCCCGAAGCGGTGATTGGCCCCGCCGCCGCAACGAACCGCGTGCTTCTCGAAGGCGCGAAGGCCCGGCGTCGTCTTCCTTGTGCAGACGA
Source organism: Parvularculaceae bacterium (assembly GCA_013389105.1). Classification (GTDB taxonomy): domain Bacteria; phylum Pseudomonadota; class Alphaproteobacteria; order Caulobacterales; family Parvularculaceae; genus Amphiplicatus. Next base: position 10,531 of record JACADZ010000057.1, read on the forward strand.
TTTTCGCCTTCGTTCCCTTGACGGCCTCGACCAGCGTCGCGGTCGCCGTGGCGACGCCGGAGAGATGTCCGAGGAAATTCAGCGCCGCGCGCTCCGCCGTAAGAATGGCGCGCGACGGACCTTCGATGCGCAGCGCGATGTCGCCTCTTTGAACGCGCGCGCCGTCGTCTTTTTCCACGGCGACTTCAACCCGCGGATCGACCAGGCGAAACGCCGCGCGCGCGAGCTCGACGCCGGCGATGACGCCGCTCGCGCGGGCGGCGATGACGGCGCTTGAAAGCGCCGACGCCGGAATGCAGGCGAGGGTCGTGATGTCGCCGGCGTCGCCGAGGTCTTCGGCGAGCGCGCGGCGGACGGCGTCCTCAATGAGGAGCGGGTTCATGGCCAATCCGCCTCGGCGCGCCAAGGGGGATGAAGTCCTGCAGACAGGGCGGCTGAAGCCGTCACACCTTCTCCATTTCGATTTCAGAGACGTCGATCGACAATTCCGTGTGGAAGCGTTCCTCACCCGTATCCGGAAAATCGGCTCTGGTGTGGGCGCCGCGGCTCTCCTCGCGGTCGAGCGCGCCTTGCGCGATTAGCTCGGCGGAGGCGAGCGCGCTTTTAAGGCCGCTCGTCATGTCGCCCCGCCTGCGCAGCGCCGAAATGACGTCGATGGTTTTAAGGAGGCTCTGCTCGCTGCGGATGAGGGCCGCGCCCTTCGACATGGCGGCGCGCAGGATCGCCATGGCGGCGGGCGGCGCAGGCTTCGAGGCGAGCGGCAGGCGGTCGGCAGGAGCCTTGGCCGTCTTGCGGGACTTCAGCGTCGCGTCGCGCAGACGGTCGGCGATGCGCGCGCCGAACACGACCGCCTCGAGCAGCGAGTTCGAGGCGAGGCGGTTCGCCCCGTGAACGCCGCTCGACGCCACCTCGCCGACCGCGGAGAGGCCTTCAAGACTGGAGCGCCCGTCGAGATCCGTCATCACGCCGCCCATGTGATAGTGCGCGGCCGGCGCCACCGGCATCAACTCCGTACACGGATCGATATTCGCGCGCCGGCAGGCGGCGAACACGGTGGGATACGCATCGGGAAATTTGGCCCCGATCGCCGCGCGCGCGTCGAGATAGGCGCCGCGGCCGGCCGCCCGCTCGGCCTCGACCGCGCGGGCGACGACGTCGCGCGGGGCGAGTTCGGCGCCCTTGTGATAGTCCGGCATGAAGCGCCGCCCGTCGCGGTTGACGAGGAGAGCGCCGTCGCCGCGCAGGGCTTCGGTCGCGAGCGGGGCGGGATCGGCGCCGATGTCGAGCGCGGTCGGGTGGAACTGCACGAATTCGGGATCGCGGATGACGGCGCCGGCCCGCGCCGCGAAAGCAAGACCGTGGCCCTGCGCCGGCGTCGGATTGGTCGTCACGGCGTAGAGTCCGCCGAGCCCGCCGGTCGCGAGCACCGTCTCGCTCGCGCGCAGCGCGACCCGCGCGGCCTTCTTGACGTCATAGGCGAGGGCGCCGCCGACCGCGCCCTGGTCGTCGCGGAGAAGGTCCTCGACCACGACGCGCTCGAGCACGGCGATATGCGGCGACTTCCGCACGGCGGCGATGAGCGCCTCCATGATGGCGGCCCCGGCCCGATCGCCGGTCGCGTGCACGATGCAGTCGCGACAATGAGCGGCCTCGCGCCCGAGCTTCAACGAGCCGTCGGCGTTGCGGTCGAACGCGACGCCGTAGCGCGTCAGCTCCTCGACGGCGAAGGCCCCGCCCTCGGCGAGCACGCGCGCGGCCTCCGCATCGACGAGGCCGGCCCCGGCCCCCAGGGTGTCGGCGAGATGAAGCTTCGCCGAATCGTCCGGCCCGACCGCCGCGGCCATGCCGCCCTGAGCCCAGGCCGAAGAACTCGCCTCGCCGAGCGGCCGCGCCGTGATGACGGTGACGGGACGCGGCGCCAGCTTCAGCGCGGTGTAGAGTCCCGCGACGCCGGCGCCGATGATGAGGATGTCAGCTGCGGGCATGGAAGTCCGTCAGCATACGGCTTAAAGCCAGGGAGCCTCCCCCCTTCGCGCGGAGCGCGACGAGGGGCAGGGAGATTGCGCGTGGTGCGCCGATCGCGCCAAGCCTAAGCCCGCCCTTCAACCGCCAGCACCTCCGGCGCCCGCTGGCGATCATACATCGACTGCCGTTTGAGAGGGAGCGCCAGCATGCGCTCGATCGGAAGGCGGGCTCGGGCGAGAATTTCGGGATCGATCGTCACCTCGTGCTGCATCGTTTGCAGCGAGCGCAGAATTTTGGGCAGCGAGATGCGCTTCATGTGCGGGCAGAGATTGCACGGGCGCACGAAGGAGACGTCCGGGTTCTCCGCCGCCACATTGTCCGACATGGAGCATTCGGTGATGAGGACGACGTTTTTCGGCTGCTTGGTCTTCACGAAATGATTCATGCCGCTGGTCGAGCCGGTGAAATCGGCCTCGGCGATCACTTCCGGCGGGCATTCGGGGTGCGCAAGCACGACGACGCCCGGATTGCCGGCGCGGATTTCGCGAATGTCGTCGGCCGTGAAGCGCTCATGGACTTCGCACGAGCCGGCCCAGGTGACGATCTTCACGTCCGTCATCGCCGCGACGTTGCGCGCGAGATACTGGTCGGGGAGGAAGAGCACGATGTCCGAGCCCCACTCCTTCGCCGCCCACTCGACGATCTCGACGGCGTTCGACGAGGTGCAGCAGACGTCGGTCTCGGCTTTGACGTCCGCCGTCGTATTCACATAGGTGACGACCGGCGCGCCCGGATATTTCTGCTTGAGGAGCCGCACATCGGCGCCTGTGATGGAGGCGGCGAGCGAGCAGCCGGCCTTGAGGTCCGGGATGAGGACGGTTTTCTCCGGGCACAGAATTTTCGACGTCTCGGCCATGAAGTGCACGCCGGCCTGCACGATGACCTTCGCATCGGTCGCCGCCGCCTTCTTCGCCAAGCCGAGGCTGTCGCCCATGAAGTCGCCGACGCAATGGAAGATCTCCGGCGTCATGTAGTTGTGGGCGAGGATGACCGCGTCGCGCTGCTTTTTGAGGTCGTTGATGGCGGCGATGACGGGCGCGTAAAGGCGCCATTCGCCCTCGGGGATGAATTTCGCGACGCGCGGATAGAGGTGGTCGGTCTTGGCGCGGATTTCGGCCGAAAAGGCGAGCGCGCTCACGTCTCCAGCGATCTGACCGTCAGCCATGACCTATCTCCAGCCTAATGCTCACCTAGAGCATATATAGGCCCAAAAAAACCGCCCGCAAGGGCGAAGGGGTCACATTAGCCGGCGGGCGCGGGTCGTCAACCGCCGGGCGCCGTGGTTCAGCCGCGATTGCCGATCCGGTCCGAAAAGACGAGGCATGCGGCGTCGCCCGTTTCGCAAGCCGCCGCGACGATGGCTGTCCGGGCCGCCCGCGGAGTCCCGGCGCCGCCGGCGATGTGGCGCGTCCCAGGTTTGCTGCTATGCCAATCCCCGTCAGGTGGCACGATCCCGAGCAAGCATGGCGCAGAAGAATCCGCTCTATCCCATCCCCAGTCCGCCGGGTCGCCCGTTTCTGGGCAACACATTGTCCGTAGACGCCTCGGCGCCGTTGCAGAGCCTCATGGAGATTGCGCGCCAGCAGGGCGAGATCTTCTGGCTCGACATGATGGGAACGCCGATCATCTTCGGTTGCGGCGCAGACGTCGTCAAAGAGCTGTGCGACGAGTCCCGCTTCGACAAGGCCGTCCGCGGCGCGCTCCGGCGCGTGCGATCGGTCGCCGGCGACGGCCTCTTCACCGCGGACACCGCGGCGCCGAACTGGAGCAAGGCGCATCACATCCTGATGCCGACCTTCAGCCAGCGCGCCATGGTCGACTATTTCCCGATGATGGCCGACATCGCCGGCCAGCTCTGCCTCAAATGGGAGCGTCTCAACGACGACGACGAGATCGACGTCGTGCGCGACATGACCGGGCTCGCGCTCGACACCATCGGGGTGTGCGGTTTCGACTACCGCTTCAACTCCTTCTACCGCCAGGACTTCCACCCGTTCATCGACGCGCTGACCCGGACGCTCGAGACCTGCATGATGCAGCGCGGCCTCCCGTTCGAAGAAGTGGCGCTGAAAAAGCGGCTCGACCAGCTCAAGATCGACGTCGCCTACATGAACCGTCTCGTCGACGGCATCGTCGCCGACCGCAAGCGCCGCGCCGCGGGGGGCGGGGGCGGGGAGGCCAAGAAGGATCTCCTGAGCTACATGCTCGCCGGCGTCGACCGCGAGACCGGCGAACGCCTCTCCGACGAGAACATCCGCTATCAGATCAACACCTTCCTGATCGCCGGGCACGAGACGACGTCGGGGCTGCTGTCCTTCACGCTGTATTTCCTCCTCAACAATCCGGGCGTGCTCGCGCGCGCCGTGGAGGAGGTCGACCGGGTGCTGGGGCGCGACGTCGCCGCGGCGCCGACCTACGCTGAAATCGGCCGGCTTGACTATGTCCGGGCGGTCTTGAGCGAATCCCTGCGCCTGTGGCCGACCGCGCCGGCGTTCAGCGTCTATCCGTATAAGGATGAAATTGTCTGCGGGAAATATCCGCTGAAAGCCGGCTCCTTCGTCACGGTTCTGACCCTCATGCTCCACCGCGACGTCAAGGTGTGGGGCGAGAACGCCGAGGTGTTCAATCCCGAGAATTTTTCGCGCGAGCGCGAGAGGGAGCGCCCCGCTCACGCCTACAAGCCTTTCGGCAACGGCCAGCGGGCCTGCATCGGGCGCCAGTTCGCGATGCAGGAGGCGATCCTTGTCGTCGCCATGATCCTGCAGCGCTTCGAACTGATCGATCATTCGAAGTACCAGCTGAAGATCCGCGAGTCGCTGTCGATCAAGCCCGACGGCTTCAAGATGAAAGTGCGCCTGCGCCGCGACCTGACGCGCTCGCGCCTCGTCCCGGCGGCGGCCCCCGCCGTCGCCGAATCCCCTGCGGGGAACGCCGCCGCGCCCGCCGAGCGCCCCGGCCACGGAACGCCGCTCCTCGTCCTCTACGGCTCCAATCTCGGGGCCGCGGAGGGCTTCGCGCGCCGGATCGCGCAATCGGCAGACCTCAGGGGCTTCGCGACGACGCTGGCCCCGCTCGACGACTACGCCGGGCGGCTGCCGACGTCAGGCGCCGTGGTCGTCGCGACGGCCTCCTACAACGGCGCGCCGCCCGACAATGCGGCGCAGTTCGTCAGCTGGCTGAACAAGGCCGGTCCCGGCGCGGCGGCGGGGGTCTCCTACGCCGTGTTCGGGTGCGGCAACCGCGACTGGGCCTCGACCTTCCAGGCCGTGCCCCGCCTCATCGACGAGAAGCTCGAGGCGCTCGGCGCGAAGCGGCTCGCGGCGCGCGCCGAAGCGGATGCGCGCGAGGACGCCGACGGGCAGTTTCATGCGTTCGACGCGGCGCTGTGGCCGCGTCTCGCCGAGGCGTTCAGGATCGACCTTCGCGGCGCCCCGGCCGAGGCCGAGCCGCTCTACAAGGTCGAGGTCGTCGAGACCATCGCCACCAATCCGGTCGCGTTCCAGACCGGCGCCGTCGCCATGACCGTGCTCGCCAACCGCGAACTCCAGCATGCCGGGGAACGCTCGACGCGCCATATCGAGATTGCGCTGCCGCCGGGCGCGACCTACCGGCCGGGCGATCACCTGTGCGTCGTGCCGGTCAATCCGCGGGCCACGGTTCGGCGCGCGCTCGAGCGCTTCGGCATGGAGGACGGAACCTTCATCCGCGTCACGGCGACCGGCGGACGGCGCAGCCCCTTCCCGAAGGACAGCGCGGTGCCGGTGCGGCGGCTGGCGGAGGCCTATGGCGAGCTGCAGTCGGTCGCGAGCCGCAAGGACGTGGCGACTCTCGCGCGCCATACGCGCTGCCCGGTCACGAAGGAAAAGCTTCTTGCGCTCGCCGCGCCGGCCGAGAACGGCCCCGATCTCTATCGCGGCGAGGTGCTGCTCAAGCGCAAGTCCGTGCTCGACCTGCTCGAGGAGTTTCCAGCCTGCGAGCTTCCGTTCGGAGTCTATCTCGAAATGATTCCGTGGCTTCAGCCGCGCTATTATTCGATCTCCTCCTCGCCGCGGCGCGACCCCAAGGTCTGCTCGATCACGGTCGGCGTCGTCGAAGGGCCGGCGCGCTCCGGGCTCGGACGCTATCGCGGCGTGTGCTCGAATTATCTGAAGGACGCGCGCGAGGGCGACACGATCTACGCCCTTGTCAAGGAGCCCACTTCGGGTTTCCGCCTGCCCGAGGACCCGGCGCGTCCGCTCATCATGATCGGACCTGGAACCGGCCTCGCGCCGTTCCGCGGGTTCCTTCAGGAGCGCGCGGCGCTGAAGGCCGACGGCGCGGCGCTCGGCCCCGCCCTGCTGTTCTACGGCTGCCGCAACGACGGCGATTATCTGTACCGGGACGATCTCGAGGCGGCGGCGCGCGACGGGCTCTGCGACCTCTTCGTCGCCTACTCGCGCCCAAGGTCGCCGGCGGACGGGCCGCGCGTCTACGTGCAGGACCTGATCCGCCGCGAGGCCGCGCGTGTCTTCGCGCTGATGGACGAGGGCGCCTCGGTCTATATCTGCGGCGACGGCGCGCGCATGGAGCCCGACGTCCGCCGGGCCCTCGCCGCCGTCTGGGCCGAGGAGAAGGACGCAGCGCTCGACGACGGCGAGGCTTTCATCGAGTCTTTGAAGCAGGCCGGGCGCTACAATCTTGACGTCTGGGCCGGCGGGTGATGTTCGCCGGCGGCCGCGGACCCAATGAGCGGAAGCTTGCGGCCATGTGCAATAAACCGCCAAGACCCAACTCATTGCGAATCCGAAACAATAGCTGAGGGCGCTGGCGCGTACACACGCGTCCGGGGAAAGACCCCCGACTTATCCCACACCTCGCCGCGGCCATTATCATAAGGACCATCGCCCGCGCTTTGCGGCGAAAGGCGACGAGTCCTCAAAGGAGCAATTGATGAAACCGCCACGCCCCCATCGCCGCCGTCAGGCCGGCTGCGAGAGCGACGACGACCGATGTCGCCGCGTAGGCGCGGTCGCGCCGCTCCGCCGCACGCGCGCCGGCCGGGCCGCCGGGATTTCCCGCGACAGGATCGGGCGGGCCGTGCGGGCGCGCC